>DYJM01000105.1 GCA_020723125.1 Acidithiobacillus ferrivorans | reverse complement strand
GGATCCGGTCCTGATCCCTTCACAGCCTCTGCTCCATTGGTTCATAATGCGCCAAATCACTGTCTGAGACGCATATGACTTTTCAGGAAATCATCCAGCGGCTCCAAAACTTCTGGGCCGCTCAGGGTTGCGTGTTGTTGCAGCCCATGGACATGCCCGTTGGCGCCGGTACCTTTCATCCTGCCACCTTTCTCCGCGCCATTGGTCCAGAACCATGGCGAGCGGCGTATGTGCAGCCTTCCCGACGCCCCACAGACGGCCGCTATGGAGATAACCCCAATCGTCTCCAGCATTATTATCAGTTTCAGGCGGTACTCAAACCCAACCCGAATAATCTTCAGGATTTGTATCTGGAGTCCTTGGCGGTGCTGGGCATTGATCCAAAATTGCAGGACATCCGCTTTGTCGAAGACGACTGGGAATCACCCACGCTGGGTGCCTGGGGTCTCGGCTGGGAGGTCTGGCTGAATGGCATGGAAGTCACCCAGTTTACCTATTTCCAGCAGGTGGGTGGCCTTGATTGTCACCCGGTCATGGGCGAAGTGACCTATGGTCTGGAACGTCTCGCCATGTACCTGCAAGGGGTAGAAAGTGTGTACGATCTGATCTGGACACCGGGCGTACTGTATGGAGATGTGTTTCACCAAAACGAGGTGGAACAGTCCCGCTACAATTTCGAGCTGGCACCCGTAGACGACCTTTTCCAGCGCTTTGATCGCGCCGAGGCAGATTGCCGCAATCTGCTTGATCACAAACTCCCTTTACCAGCCTACGAGCGGGTTCTTGACTGTTCCCATACGTTTAATCTCCTGGATGCCCGCCATGCCATCGGCGTCAATGAACGCGCCCGCTTCATTGGTCGGGTGCGCGGACTGGCCAAAGGCGTTGCAGAAATTTATGCAGAAGCCCGTGCCGAACTCGGCCACCCTCTGCTACGGAGCAAATGATGTCAGCCCATGAAAATCCTCTCCAGGAAGATTGCCTTCTGGAAATCGGTTGTGAAGAGCTACCCGCGCGTGAGCAGCTCCCCATTCGTGACGCCGCCATTGAACAAATGACGCGCCTGCTCAATGAAGCCGGTCTCAGCTTCGGGCAAATCACAGCTTATGTCACCCCACGGCGTTTGGCATTATGGATTCAGGACCTGGCCCTGCACAGTCAGCCCCGGGAAAGCATCCGGCGCGGGCCTCCCGTGGATAGGGCGCGTGATGCGGCGGGTAACATAACCCCGGCTGCCGAAGGCTTTGCCCGCTCCTGTGGGGTTGCTTTTGCCGATCTCAGCACCCTGGACACGGAAAAAGGGCCGGTGCTGGCCTGGCGGGAAGTCGAAGCAGCACGCAGCAGTCACAGCCTTCTGCCGGATATTGCCAGCCAGACCATTGCCGCCCTGCCCTTGCGTAAACGCATGCACTGGGGAACCCGTCAGGACAGTTTCATCCGCCCGGTACGCTGGTTACTACTGCGACAAGGACAACAAGTGCTGGACTGGCAGGCATTCGGACTGCAGGCTGGCGGACAAAGCTTTGGTCACCGTGTGCATCATCCTGAAGCGATCCAGATTGATCAGCCGGCCAATTACGCTGCAGCTTTGCTGGATGGCCAAGTCATGGCCGACTTTGACGCTCGCCGGGCGCATATTTCCCATAAAATTTCCGCCATTGCTGAAGACCTGCGCGCCACCCCCATCCTGCCTGCAACACTGCTGGATGAAATCACCGGACTCAATGAATGGCCAGTCATCCTGATCGGCAGCTTTGCAGAAGATTATCTGCGCATTCCCGAAGAGGTGCTGATTACGGTCATGATGCAACATCAGCGCTATGTCCCCTTGCGCGGCGCAGACGGCCGACTGATTTCCCAATACCTGTTTGCCGCCAACATCCACAGTCAGGACGCCCGAATTGTCATTCACGGCAATAATCGGGTGCTGCGGGCACGCCTGGCGGATGCGGCTTTTTTCTGGGATCAGGATCGCCAAAAATCCTTGTCTGCAAGGATTCCTGAATTGCAGAATATCCTCTTCCAGGAAGGGCTGGGCAGCATTTACGACAAAACCCTGCGCCTGCAAAAAGTAGCGCGGGCATTGAGCAGCCCCTGTAACGTCAAAGCCGATGATCTGGAACGCGCAGCGGCACTTTGTAAAAGTGATTTGCTCTCTGGCGTGGTGGGGGAGTTTCCGGAGTTACAAGGCATCATGGGCGGACATTACGCCCGTCACGATGGTGAAAATGCCGAGGTCGTTGCGGCCATTGCCCAACATTACCTGCCCAATGGTCGCGATGATGACACGCCGCAAAGTCCTGCTGGTCAGTGCCTGGCCATTGCCGACAAGCTGGACACCCTCTGCGGTTTTTTTGCCATTGGCAAAATACCTACCGGTGATCGCGATCCCTTCGCCCTGCGCCGTGCGGCCCTGGGCGTCTTACGCATCATTCTGGATGCAGAACTTGATCTGCCCCTGGACAAAGCCGTGACCCTGACCCTGGAAGCTTTAGGTCCGCATATTGTCAAAGATCCCACCGCCATCCGCACGGGCGTACTGGACTTTTTCCAGGACCGGATGCGGGTCTATTTCAGGGAAGAGGGTTTTCGTGCCGACCAGATTAATGCCGTACTCAGTCGTCAATCCCATCAGGTTCTCGATGCCCGTAAACGCCTGGAAGCCCTGGCAGGTTTCCTGAACGAACACCAGGCGGCTGAAGCGCTCGCGGCTCTGATCAAACGCGTCAACAATCTGCTGCGCAAGGAAAATGTGGAAGTACAACACGACCCCGATCCGCAATTATTTGAAGATCCCGCCGAACATCAGCTCTGGGAACGCTGGCAAGGCATCGCCGGGTCCGTTCATACCCATCTTCAGCGCGCAGAATATGCCAGCGCACTGGACCTTCTGGCCGGATTGCGGCCTTCGGTCGATACCTTTTTCGACAACGTCATGGTCCTTGCGGAAAATCCCGAAATACGCCAGAACCGCCTTGCTCTCCTCAGCAGGCTGCAGGATGCGTTTCTGCGTATTGCCGACTTTACGCAACTCCAGGGCTCCTGATGGCGCAGTGGATCATCCTCGATCGGGACGGTGTCATCAATGAAGACAGTAACACCTTCATTAAATCACCGGCCGAGTGGCGACCCATTCCAGGCAGCCTGGAAGCCATCGCCCGCCTCAACCGGGCCGGTTTTCAGGTGGTCGTCGCCACCAATCAATCCGGCGTGGGACGGGGGCTTTTCGATATTCGCACCCTCACAGCCATCCATCAGCGCATGCGCAAGGAACTCGCCGTTTTTGGCGGACGCATTGAAGCCATATTTTTTTGCCCCCACCTGCCCGATGCGGGTTGTCAGTGCCGCAAGCCTTTGCCGGGCATGTTTCATGAAATTGCCGAACGCCTGCAAATTTCTCTTGAAAATGTCCCGGCTATTGGTGACAGCCTGCGGGATCTTCAAGCCGCCCGGGAAGCCGGGGCCAAACCTATTCTCGTGCTCACCGGTAAAGGCCAAAATACCCGTCGTGATGCCGAAACTGCTGGTTTCCCGATTTTTCTGGATCTTGCTGCCGCCGTACAGGCCATCCTGGGTGTCTCTTGATACAAACCCTGCGTAGCGGAATTTTCTACATCGGCTTTACGTTATGGACAATCATCTGGGCATTTTTCACCCTGTTGACCGTTCCCATGCCCCTTTCCGCCCGGGTCTGGGCCTGCCGCTTCTGGGCGCGAACTGCCGTCCTGTGGTTGCGCCTGAGTTGTGGATTGAGCCATCAGGTCACTGGCCTGGAAAATATCCCGGATACGCCCTGCGTCATTGTGGCCAACCATCAATCGGCGCTGGAAACCCTGTTACTCTGGTGTCTTTTCCCACGCCTGTCTTATGTACTCAAACAGGAACTGTTTCGGATTCCAATTATCGGCTGGGGCTTGCATCTGTCCTGGCCGATCGGCATTGATCGCAGTGCCGGTCGTCAGGCACTGGTGCAGGTCATGGAAGAAGGCAAACTGCGTCTCGCGGCGGGATTTCATGTGGTCATCTTTCCGGAAGGAACCCGTTACCCCTGCGGCGAAGTCGGGCCCTTCAGCAGCACGGCCGCCGGACTGGCACTGCGCGCAGAGGTGCCGCTGTTACCCATTGCCGTCAACAGCGGCTGCTTTTGGGCGCGTAACGACTGGCGAAAAAAGTCCGGAAAAATGGACTTATGGATTGGTCCCGCCTTTGCGCCAAACGGAAAATCCTCCACCCTGACCGAGCAAGCTGAATCCTGGATTCGCCATGCCGTCAGGCAGATGCCAGGCGGAGCTGCAAAGCAGTGACTATGTGCCCTGCCACGTCCACCCCGCTACTTTTTTCAATGCCCTCCAGACTGGGTACGGGGTTCACTTCCAATACCAGTGGGCATTGATCCGCGTCCGCCATCAAATCCACACCAGCAAAATCAAGGCCTAATGCAACAGCAGCTTTCCGGGCAATTTCCGCCCAGGACTCCGGCAGGTCGGGAGCTGCCAAGGCACGGCCACCACAATGCAGATTACTGCGAAAATCTTCCGCCACAGATTCCCGACGCATGGCTGCAACAACCTCCCCAAACAAGACAATCACTCTGACATCCTGGCGGCCCGGCAAAAATCGCTGAACCATGGCCTCATGCTGCAGACTCAAAAAAGTATCCAGCATCCCCCGCGCGGCTACCGGGGTCTCGGCCAGACTTACCCCGACTCCCTGCGAACCCTGCAATATTTTGTGAACGAGGGGCGTGCCCAGCATCTGCAAAGCCAGTTCCTTTTGCCCGGATTCCGTGAAATAAGCGGTTTGGGGAACAGCTATTCCCGCCGTAGCCAGAGCCTGCAGGGAGGCAAATTTGTCGCGTGCCAGTTGCAGGGCCTCGGCAGAATTCAGGCAAAAAGTGCCTACCCCGGCAAAATAGCGCAGCAATCGCGCCCCCAAGGCCGTTATCGGTCCACCAATGCGGGGAATCACTGCGGCACAGCGCACAAACTTTTTACCCTGCACAAAGAGATCGGCATGTACCCCGTTCAGGAACAACAAACACTGCTCCGGTGCCAGTAATACTGCCTCCATGCCGGCCTCACGCAGTGCCTCAAGCAAACGTCGGGTAGAATACAGAGCAGGGAAGCGGGATATAACCGCAACTCTCGCTGGTTCCGCCATGATCAGGACAAATCCCCGCGAAAAGTCAGCAACGGAAGTTCGCCATGGGCGATGGATCGCTCGATGAAACCCGCTCGGCCGGGCCGGGTCTGCTCCAGGCTGTCGCGGGCCTCGGATTTTTCGCCACAAATGGCTGAAAACAGAACCTCCAGCTCCAGAGGATTCACCCGCAAACTGCCAAAAGGATCCTCCGCACTGGCCGCACGCCAGAATAAATTGGGTAACCAGCCCTTGCAGCGCACCAGAGGATTCATGTAAAGCGTCCGGCAACGCCCCGTAATTTGCAACTCGATCTGCTCGTTTTGTGTATTTTCCATGGATTTCCCTTTGATCCTTGTTGGGTCCCTGTAAATTTGCGCCCATTCCTGGGTGCTGCGGCAAGCTTAAGGACAAACC
>DYJM01000104.1 GCA_020723125.1 Acidithiobacillus ferrivorans | reverse complement strand
CGGTGCTATTTTCCTGTATATGGTGTGTTTCACAATTTAGCGGAAACTAAAGTTCCCTTGCGCGAGGGTAAAACACATGCAGAGCGAGCAAACGAGATATATCACCATCTTCCTCCTGTCCATTCTCCTGGCCCTGGCAGCCGTGCTGGCCGGCTGCACTCCCGCCGACCCCACTTCCGAGCCAACTCCTGAAGCCGCCTTCATGGACCCGGCGCTCCTGCCCGTCAACCAGGAGCCGACCCCCGCTCCGCTCGACCTGCCGGTATTGGTTGGCGTCTACCCTGCCGGCACGCTGCAAAATGTGGTCGCCGAGGTCGCTGCCATGGACGCCTGGCTGGGCGCACCCACGATCACCATCGTGGGCACCTTCCTGGACCTGGAAACGTCCCCGGAATCCATCGTCGCCGAGTTGGACAGCGCCTGGGATAACGGCTATGTCCCCTTCGTGAATCTGGCGGCAGGCACCGACCTGGTCCCCCGCACCGCCGCCGACATTGCCAACGGCGTGGTGGATAACGACATCCGCGCCTGGGCGCGCGCCTTCCTTGAATACTCGGACAATGGCGAGAAGCGCGCCATGATCGCCCCCATGCAGGAAGCCAACGGCACCTGGACCACCTACGGGCTGGACCCGGAAAACTACAAACTGGCCTTCTACCGCATCCAGTCCATTTTTGCCGAAGAAGGTGTGCAGCGTGACTGGATCATGTGGGTTTTCGCGCCCAATGGCTGGTCTGAGGACGGCCACGAGTTCGAGCGCTACTATCCCGGCGACCTGTTCGTGGACGCCATCGGTTTCAGTGCCTACAACTTTGGCGCCTGCCCGGTGTGGGCCGACGAAAACGATTGGGACACTTTCGACGAGATCTACCGCCCCTACCTGGACCGGATGGTCGAAATGGCCCCCACCAAGCCGATCATCCTGGCCGAGATCGGCAGCGTGGAAGAGTTCGGCGACCGGGAAAAATGGCTCCAGGAAGTCCTGACCGGCGTCCTGCAATACCCGAACGTGCGCGGCTGGGTATACTTCAACCGCGCCGAATCGGCCTCCACGCTGCAATGTGTCCCCAAAACCGATTACCGCGTCTACAAACCGGACCTCGATACCGGCTCCGAGACCTTCAAGGGACTCGTCACCCAACCCCCCTATGGCCACTGGGCGCTCACCGACCCGGAGATGATGGGGATCATGTTCAACCCGATCGGCGGGCATTTCCAGGATATCGGCGAAGTATCGCTCCTTTCGGGGCAGGCTTCTTCCTGGTATGCCGACTTCGTCAACCGCGCCTTCGAGGCCGGGGTCATGGACGAATGCCGCCAGACGGTAATAGACCTGGCCAGCGGCGCCCAGGATATCGTAGTGGGCGAATTTTGCCCCGCCGACCCGGTCAGCCGCGCCGAAGCGGCCGTCTTCCTGGAACGCGGGCTGCATGGCGCCGCCTACACCCCGCCGGCGGCCAGCGGGTTGGTCTTCGAGGATGTGGCTTCTTCCTACTGGGCGGCCGCCTGGATCGAGGCCGCCTACGCAGACGGCATGGTCGCCGAATGTTCCTCCGCGCCCTTCAACTACTGTCCTGAGAGCCTCGTCACCCAGGCACAGATGGCCGTCTCCCTGCTGCGCGCCAGGCACGGCGCCGATTACACTCCCCCGCCTGCCGCCGAGACCATCTTCCGGGACGTTCCCGCCTCGCATTGGGCCGCCGCCTGGATCGAACAACTGGCCCTGCAGGGCATCACGGGCGGATGCCAGGCAGGCTATTTTTGCCCGGATGAGCCGGTCACCCGCGCCGAAATGGCAGCCTTCCTGGTGCGCACCTTCGCACTGCCCTGAAAAGGCGGGTTCGCCAGCCTTGTCAGGTGTTTGGAACAAGCGCCGCACTTTATAGTAAAATTATGTTGTTCCGTTGCAGATGAAAAGTTCTTTCGAAAGTAGGAAACAATGACCACCATTCGTACGCTTTTCCTCACCGGTCTCCTTCTGGTGACGTCCACCTTCAGCCAGCCGTTCGCCGCCCCCGACCTGCCGCCTGCTCCCGATGCGCAGCCCTCTTCGGCTGCCGCGGAAGAAACATCCGCCACCCTGTCGCTGGCCATTGAGCCTTTGGCTATGGATCCGCTGCCGGTATTTGTCGGTATCTATCCCTCCGCTATGCTGCAGGATACGGCTGGCCAACTTACGCAGATGGATGCCTGGCTGGGCACGCCTACGATCACCATGGCCGGCACCTTCCTGGCATGGGAATCTCCCATCGCGCAAATTCTTTCTGAATTGAACAGCGCCTGGAATGCAGGCTACGTACCTTTTGTCAACATCGGCACGGTGGACCCGGTCAACGGTCCGACGGCAGCCGAGTTCGCCAACGGCGACATGGACGACGAGATCCGCATCTGGGCCACCACCTTCCGCGATTGGTCCAACAACGGCGAGAAGCGCGCCATGCTGGCCCCCTTGCAGGAGGCCAACGGCGACTGGACCAGTTACGGCCTGGACCCTGCCAACTTCAAACTGGCCTGGTACCGCATCCAGTCCATCTTCGCGCAGGAGGGCGTCCAGCGCGATTCGGTCATGTGGGTCTTTGCCCCCAACGGCTGGTCTTTGCCCGATCATGAGTTCGAGTTCTACTACCCCGGCGACACCTTTGTGGATGCCATTGGGTTCAGTTCGTTCAATTACGGCGACTGCCCCGATCCTGACAGCCCGTGGGAAACTTTCTATGATATCTACAAACCATACCTGGACCGTATGGTTGCGATGGCTCCCACCAAACCCATCATCGTTGCTGAAGTTGGCAGCGTGGAATTTGGCGGCAACAGGGAGCAATGGTTGAACACTGTGCTGACCAAATTTGCAGAGTATCCCACCCTGCGTGGCTTTGTCTATTTCAACCGCACGGAGAGCCGCCCAACGCTCCCCTATTGCAATCCGGCTGATTACCGCGTTTTCAAACCGGAACTGGGCACGGGTTCGGATACGTTCAAGACGCTCACCACCCAGGCCCCTTACGGCCACTGGGCGCTGACCGACACGAAGATCGGCAATATCATGTTCGACGTGATCGGCGGGCACTTCCGGGATATTGGGGATATTTCATCGTTTTCAGGTCAGGAGTCGTCCTGGTATGCCGATTGGGTAAACCGGTTGTTTGAAGCCGGCATTACCGAGGGGTGTACCAAAACCACAATTGATTTGGCAGGCGATGTGCCGGATGTCTATCTGCGGGATTATTGTCCGGGTGATTCGGTCTCCCGCGCCCAGATGGCGGTTTTTCTGGAACGCGGCATGCACGCTTCCTCCTACACCCCGCCGGATGTTTCGCCCACATTCAGCGATACCGCCGGTCACTGGGCCGAGGACTGGATCGAAGCCCTGCGCAGCGACGGCATCACCACCGGCTGCGGCGGCGGCAACTACTGCCCCGAGGAGGCCGTGACGCGTGCCCAGATGGCGGTCTTCCTGCTAAGGGCCAAGCACGGGGCTGCCTACACCCCGCCGGATGTTGCCCCGACCTTTGGCGACACTGCCGGTCACTGGGCCGAGGACTGGATCGAGCAGTTGTATGCCGAAGGGATCACCTCCGGCTGCGGCGGCGGCAACTACTGTCCTGAGGACCCCGTCACCCGCGACCAGATGGCCGTTTTCCTGGTGCGCACGTTCAACTTGCCATAGCCAGGAGGGCTTTCCCGCCAGTCTTGTGTTCTTCCAGACATGCGTGAAAGATACGTTGAGCGCAATGGCAAGTCCCTATCCGGATGAGTCGTCGCGTTCTTCTTTTCTTTGATGTGGGTTCGCGGCCGGGCGAGGAACAAAAAGGAACATGAAAGGGTGTATTCTTGATGGAGAAACAGGAAATAGAATCTTTGCTCGCAAAGAACTCACAATTGGCCAGTCGGGTGGGGCAATTGAGCACTGAACTTGCCGAGAAGACCCGGGAACTGGAGGCATTATCCTCCCTGTTGCGTGAAATCAAAACGAGCACTGCCTGGAAACTGGTTCGCTGGTTATGGAAATTGAGGCTGTTGTTCTTCCCACTCAAAGATGCCGCCCCTGCGACTCCGCAAGCGGATTTGCAGTCAGAGGGTCCCGCGGCCGGCGCGGAGGAACAGGCTCCGCTGATCAGCATTATCATCCCTGTCTACAACAATCTTGCCTACACCCAGCAGTGCCTGGCTTCGATCATGGCAGCCCAATCGAGCCTGCCCTTCGAGGTCATTCTGGTAAACAACGGATCAAATGACGAAACCAGATCCTGGTTCGAATCCTGCCGGGCGGCCTGGCCGAATGTGCACATGTTATCCCTGGACGTGAATCTGGGTTTTGGGGGCGGGGTCAATGTCGGCCTCCGGCAGGCGCGCGGCGATTTTTTCGTCATTCTGAACAATGACACACTCGTCACACCGAACTGGCTGGAGACCATGCTGGCTGTCCTCGAACAGGATGACCGCATTGCCATTGTCAGCCCGGTCACCAATTACACAGCCAAAGGTTACCAACTTGATGCTGAGGCAGCCGCCATCGAACCCGGTCAGATTGACGCATATGCCCAGGCCATTCGAAACCGGGAGAAGTATCGGTATGAGCCGTACCGGCTGGCCTTTTTCTGCGTAATGCTGCGCCGGAAAGTGGTTGACAGCATTGGGCTGATTGACGAACGTTACCGGATCGGTAATTTCGAAGATTATGATTTCTGCTTCCGGGCAGTCATGGCCGGTTATCGCCTTGCGGTTGCCATGAACTCCTTTGTCTATCATTTTGGGAGTGCAACCTTCAAAGCCAATCATATTCCCTACATGGAATTGCTGGAACGGAATGCTTCCCGTTACTATGCCCGGGTGGACGAAATGGTTTCGACAATTCTGGGCGACTTCGTGACATTGGATGATACCCGCCCGGTGGAGACCAGTATCATCTTGATGGCTTCGGACCGCACAATTGCGCTCGAGCGCGCCCTGATGAGCCTGGCGAACCAGGTCTATCGGGACTTCGAGGTTATTCTTGTGGAGAATGGCCGGCAAGAAATATCCCCTTTTATGGATTCATTCAGCAAGTATTTCCCTCTCAGACGCGTTCACCGGGCAGCCGGGCAATCGCCGCTGGCTTCCCTGGTCACAGCAATCAGGCAGGCCAGAGGAAAATGGGTTGGATACCTGGAGGGCGATGACTTCCTGTATCCCTGGCATCTGGAATGCCTAGTTGGAAGTTTGAAAGAGGAACCGCAATATCAATTTGCCTGCTCCAATTACAACCTGGCTTGGGTGGATGGGGAGGTCGAGAAAATCCCATGGAAGATCGAAAAGGGGCCAACCTGTCAGCCGGATGGTCAGGCTCTTGCTTCAGACCCCAGCCTGCCGATCCAATGCTGGCTGCATGAGAAACAGACTTTACTGGCAACCGGCTGCCTGGATCGCGTTCTTGGCGATCAGGGATGCAGCCGCTTCATCTTGGAATGCGCCCGGGGGCAGAAAATCCTGCATGTGGATCGGATCACTTGTGAGGAGCGTATCTATAACGAGAAGAAGGCCCTACATGCTTCCTCCCAACGAGCGGGGATGCATAATTGGGCCAAGGATTCTCTATGAAATTGTACATCGGCATATCTGCCTACCTGCTTCAACAAGTGCGCCTGTTCC
>DYJM01000103.1 GCA_020723125.1 Acidithiobacillus ferrivorans | reverse complement strand
AATTGTCGAGAATTTCTTCGAGTTTGCCCTGATGCTGCAAAAACCAGGTGCGCCATTTATCGACTTCAACCCGAGACACGTTGCTGAGGCGCAGACCCTGGTCGATGTTTGTCCAGACGTTACCTGATCCGGTCTGGTCGCCAAAGGCACCCGCCGCCTCGAATTGCTGCAGTGTCGCCGCAAGACTGTCATTACCGGGGTGGCTGCTTACGCTGGAATCTGAAGAGGTCCCAACTGATGCCGCGCCCTGTAAGTCACTTTGTGGCAGCCCTATGGTTTGGCTATCTGCCCAAGCCATAGGACTGCTCCCTAGCACCACCGCAGTGGCGATAGCGATTATTCGTTTGTTCATGTTGCTCCTTCCTGGGCGGGTTCAATCCACAATCGGGCGTCCCGCAGACGTTACCCTTCACAATAAGGATGTCATTATAAACAGCAGCTTGGTACGGCCTTTGCTTACTATCTTGGGGATAGTAAGCAAAACCAATATCCCGAGTCAATCGGCTTTTCGTGAGGCCGCTCGCTTTGCTTGCTTTACGCGTCGATTTTTGAAAGCCTTGAACGTAGCTGTTGCCGAACAGTAATTAAAGGCTAAGGAGTGAAACATGCAGGACAAGAATCCAAAAAAACGGCAAGCCGTATGGTGGTTAGGTGGAATAATGATGCTCACTGGCGCAATGACGCCATGGTCGGCAGTGCAGGCGCAAAACATCCGACCCATGACCATACAGCAGTTAGTGAATGGGCCACTGTTTTTGCATCAAGGTGGTCCATTAACGCAACTGTTTCATATTACGGGTACACCTGGAGATGTGGCAGCATCCAGAGCGGCGTTGATGACATCCATTAGGGGTGTCGGGTTCTCTGGCCTTCCTGCCGCGCAAAAAGAATATGAAAAGCTGCTGGACCATCTGGGTATCGCCCAGGCGGTTATGGGAGGCAACAGTTTTCGCCTGAAGCAGACCGCTCCACACCAAAGTGGCGGAACGGCATCCCGTCCTGTATTGGTTTTTCCAGTGATACTGCAAGAATCCCATCATCAGGAAACGGGGCCATGGATTAATAAAGGACCCTATACCCTGCGGCTCACGTATGTGGGACATTCTACGCAAAAGGGTTTTGGGTCGTCTCCCGTGTTATCTGAAATCGCACTGGTCCGGAAATAGATTTCGGCTCTCCATATGGATAACCATGCAAGCAAATTAGCCCATTGATGTCCGAGTGTCTGATAACAGGGTTTCACAACGAGCGTGGAGAAGTTGCTCTCTGCGTACCTGACCAATCTGTTCCTCTGGGAACCAGGTTGCTGTGAGGGCGGCCCAGCTTGGATTCGGGCGTTATTTTTCTGGAGGCCACATTGAAGCTCAAGCAATACCAGGTTGATGCATTCACGGATAAAGTCTTTGGGGGTAATCCTGCTGCTGTGGTTCCGTTGTCAGCGTGGCCAGATGATTCGCTTCTACAGGCAATTGCTGAGGAAAACAATCTTTCCGAAACGGCGTTCTTCGTTCCTGCTGAAAAAACCTTCCAGCTGAGGTGGTTCACTCCACTCAAGGAGGTTGACCTTTGCGGCCATGCAACCCTGGCGACGGCGCGTATCATTTTCGAAATTCTCGGCCATTCCAAATCGGTTATTGCCTTTGAAACGCGTAGCGGCGCGCTATTCGTGGAAAAAAATGGCGCCCGCTTGAAAATGAACTTCCCGGCACAGCCGCCTGTACCCTGCCAGCTTTCCGAAATTTTGGTCAAAGGACTCGGCCAGCGCCCGGTTGAAGTATTGGCTGCGGACGACTATCTGGCCGTGTTCGACAGTGAAGCCACCGTTCGCGCCATCACACCTGACCAGGCACTACTTGCTCAGCTGGATTTGCGCGGCGTGATTATTACCGCACCCGGTATGGAGGCTGATTTTGTCAGCCGCTTCTTTGCCCCCAAGTATGGCGTTCCCGAAGATCCTGTTACGGGTTCCGCGCATTGTGCGCTTGCGCCGTACTGGGCCAATGAACTGGGCAAGAACATCCTGACCGCCAAACAGGTTTCCAAGCGTGGTGGTAACATCACTTGTGAAGTGAAAACTGACCGCGTGTTTCTTTCAGGTTCTGCAGTCATGTTTATGGAGTCTGAAATTTTCTTATAAAATATATAATGATAAGATCAATGTGGACTGCGCGAGAGCGTGCGGCCACTTGGCTTCACGTTATGTCCCCATTAACAGGTAGGAGTCTTTTATGAATGCAAAATATTCCGGGCGCTGCCTTTGTGGGGAAATCAGCTATTCAGTTGATATTGAGCCAGTGTTTACTGGAAATTGTCATTGCAAAAACTGTCAAAGATCATCAGGTGGTGCATTTATTCCGGCGATGCTTTTCCCTGAAAAAAATGTGCTTGTTTCAGGTGCAGTAAAATATTCCGAATCTCAGGCAGATAGCGGAAATATCCACAAAAGAGGCTTTTGCCCGAACTGTGGTTCCCAATTGTTCGCACGGTTCGGCCATATGCCAGGAGTGCTGGGTATAAAGGCTGGCACTTTAGATGACGCATCGAATTATGTTCCAACAATGGATTTTCATGTAAGTAGCGCTGCACCATGGGACTTCATGGATCCAGGGCTACCTAGCGATTCTGATGATGCCCAACCCTTCGCTCCAGCCGACCGGCTACAGCGCGCTTCGACCGCTTTCGACGTCGGCTGAGCTGGTATGTCATGTTAAAAATCGGCCTTGAGCAACCGTGCGTAATAGCGTACGCTTAAATCCAGGGAGGGTGAAACATGACCATACTCAACGCGACAGAGGCGAGATCGAAGCTGTACAGCCTTATCGATGAAGCCACAGATTCTCATCAACCCATTGTCATAAAAGGCAAACGCGGTAACGCTGTTCTGATTTCGGAAGAAGATTGGAATGCGATATCTGAAACGCTCCATTTGCTTGCCATCCCGGGAATGCGCGAGTCGATTAAAGAGGGCATGAAAACGCCAGCGTCTGAATGTGCCAAGGATCTCGATTGGTGAGGTGGCGGCTGGTTTATACCCCGCACGCGCAAAGAGACGCGAAGAAGCTCGCTGCATCAGGCCTGAAGGAAAAGGCAGTGAACTTGCTGAAGGTGCTTGAGGAGAATCCTTATCAAAATCCACCGCCGTACGAAAAACTTGTTGGTGATCTTGCCGGCGCATATTCCCGCCGAATCAATATCCAGCACCGCATTGTGTACGAAGTCCTGGAGCAGGAGCATATCGTCAAGATTTTGCGACTATGGACACATTACGAACAAAGAAACATATAACTCGGCGTTGGGGATTATAAAAGGAGTACATTTTGACTGGCGTAGTCAATTGCACTTCCATTGAAGAAGTCTGTTCGAGCATCGACCGCATAGACCGTCAGATTGTCGCCCTTCTGTCTGAACGTGGAAGCTTTACCAAACCCTAACATGTTCCGCCTACCGCCGCTAACGCAAACCGTCAGATCTATGATAGGCCTATCGTCGTCGCTGGGAACGCTTTGCGCAGCTTGGCGTCCATCGTCACGAGCTTTACGTCGAGTTGCCTGGCCAGTGCAATGAATTCGCAGTCGTAGGCGGAGCATCCGCTGTCGCGGGCCAGAGTCAGCACCTCAAATGAGTCCACGTCGTATTCATGATCCGCCAGTAGTGTCTCGGCTTCACGCTGGATACGAAATGCCTGATCGAATTCAAGCAGCTTCTTTCGTATATACAGAGCCAGTATATTGCGCAGCTCACTGCGCCACAGCAGCGGCGCAACCCAGTCAGGGTCCCGCTCAAGCAGCCGTTCGGCTTCCGCTGTGAATTCGCCTGGCAGGTACAGGTAGGCAATAACGTTCGAGTCAACTACGATCATCGCCGCCCTTGCCGCTTGAATTCATCAATGTCCTTCGCTGCAAAGGCCCCCTGCTCCAGTGGTGCGCGCAACGCGCGGGCGCGCGTGATCCTGTCCGAGGCAGTCGCCTTGCGCGGCAGCAGCGCCGTCTCAAGCACCGAGATTGCTTCGTTGTTAAGGCTGCGCCGGTGTACTTCGGCTGTCTCCTTCAAGCGCGCGTATACGTCGTCCGGGATACCCTTCAGGGTCAAAGTCGTAGGCATGCCAATCTCCAAGCAAATTGGCACCATTATGGTTGCGGTCTTGGTTCAGGTCAACGGCGGTGCCCTTCGCAGGCAGAGGCTAACCTCTTTGTCAAAGGGACACCTTCTGACAAGCGGCGCGTTGAATAGCTGACTTCACCAATCGGAGAGGAACCATCAGAGTTACGTCCTCGTAGCTGGCGAGGAACAAGAGGTCGCTGAATCAGAAAGCCAGGTCGGCGGCCACACGCACGAGCCCAGGCGTCAATGTGAAACAACGCGCAGCTTTGACCGCGCCCCCTCCCGCAAGCGGGAGAGGGTCGGGGTGAGGGAAACGGACGTGGCGAGGAGCCGTTTCATGTTCCGGGGCGGCGAGTCGCCATGTCCGTTAGAGCGAGAAAGCACTGTCGAGCATGTCGAGAACGGCAAGGCCTTTAGTTACATCACCTCTAGCGGCCATGGCCCGAAAGCGGGTTTCGGCATCAAACTCTGCTATTGCTTGCGTGGAGAGCTCTTCCATCAGCTTGTTAATGCTAATGTGTTTGCGCTTGGCCAATGCTTTCAGACGCATATGCTTGTCATCGGGTAACCGTACAGTCAATGTAGCCATATCAACTTACTCCAGAATTTGTTCGGGGGTCAGAATCTGAATTCCGGGAAAATTCAGTTCAGCATGTTTAAAGTCTCTAACGTTGTTGGTCACAATCCACTGCGCATTGCCAGCTACGGCAAGCTCAAGAAGGTGGTTGTCTACTTCATGGTTTGCTATTGACCTGACATGTATTCCACAAAATATGTTAATCTACCAAGTTGTTACATATTGATTTTCAACAAAGTTACATGGTAAATGCATGATGCTGACATATAGCAAAAGATGACGCTGATTAACACACAAAGCTTGAAAACCCCAAAATATCCAGATAGGCAACAGCGTGCGGGTGAAATTCCATCATGATGATGCTTCCTGCGATACCCAAGGATTGATAAGCGGAATGCTGAGATCCTCGAAATCTGAGATGTTGCGGGTAGCCAGATGCGCCCGCCGAAAATGGGTGATGGCGGCAATCTGGGCATCCGCCTGGGAAATAGCCCGCCCAGACAACCTTCTCTGAGCGGCGATCTCTGCAAACGCTATTGCAGCGCCTCCATCAAAGGGAAGTATTCGCCCCGCAAAGTCTTCCCGAAAGATAGCAGTGATAGCCCGTTCGAGTTTGGTTCGGCGGTTTCCTTTCGGCAAGATATGCACTCCATAAAGCATCTCTGCCTGCGTGATGCTCGTCGTGTAGGTGCTATCCAATGGCTGGGCGGCTATCCAAGACATGACCTGTCCGGCTGGAGCAGGGCGAAGTAACTCTGAAATAACGTTCGTATCCAGTACAATCATTGGAAGCTGGGTGGGTCCCGAACAGGATCTCTGGGCATGGTCGGCAAATTCACGCCACCAAGAGGCTCTATCCGCGCTCGAATCCTCTGTGCCAGATTGCCTCCCTGTTGCTCCGGAGATTGCAAAGCAGCACGTAGAATCTGTCTGGCTTCTTCTTCCATAGAGAGCCCGTGAGTCGCCGCACGGATGCGAAGGCTGGTTTTTACGGATTCATCCAGGTTCCGAATGGTGATGATGGCCATGATAACCCCGCGCTTTAGACAATTTCGATTCAGTATAGGCATTGCATTCATTGCAGGCAACAATAGGCCGCAATATACAGCATGTTGATTGC
>DYJM01000102.1 GCA_020723125.1 Acidithiobacillus ferrivorans | reverse complement strand
AAGGGTTTGCACGGTTTTTGCTACACCAAATTGCACACACGGGGCATTCAGCCTCAGAAACGATGGAAAACAAGGAGCGATATGATGAAGAAGGGAGCAAGGCAATACGTATTTCGAGGAACGGCATGGATGGGCGCCCTCGCCCTCCTGGGGAGCCCGCTGGCGGAGGCAGGCACCAGCACGCCCAGTTTCAATAGTGGGGATACTGCCTGGATGCTGACCTCTACGGCACTGGTGCTGCTCATGACCGTGCCGGGTCTGGCGTTGTTTTATGCAGGCATGGTCCGCAAAAAAAATGTGCTGGCGACAGCTGCCCAGAGTTTCGCGGTCACGGCGCTCATTTCAGTCTTGTGGATGATGCTGGGATACAGCCTGTCTTTCACCACGGGTAATGCCTTTATGGGGGGCATGAGTCGCTTGTTCCTCAACGGCCTGGGGCTGGATTCGGTGAGCAGTCTGGCGCCCACCATCCCCGAATCCGTGTACATGACCTTCCAGATGACTTTTGCCATCATCACCCCGGCACTGATTGTGGGCGCTTTCGCAGAGCGCATGAAATTTTCGGCACTGCTCTGGTTTACCGGTCTGTGGTCCCTGCTGGTTTATGCACCCATCGCCCATATGGTCTGGGGACCCGGCGGCTGGCTGGGCGCCGATGGCGTCCTCGACTACGCGGGCGGTACCGTGGTGCACATCAATGCCGGGATAGCTGGCCTCGTGGCGGCGCTGGTCATGGGCAAGCGAGTCGGCTACAAGCATGATGCCATGCACCCCAATAATCTCATGTACACCCTGATAGGTGCTTCATTGCTGTGGGTAGGCTGGTTTGGATTCAATGCCGGGTCTGCAGTCGCGGCCAGTGATCGGGCAGGCATGGCGCTGGCGGTTACACAGATTGCCACTGCGGTCGCGGCTCTGGCCTGGATGTTTGCCGAGTGGCTGGCACGGGGTAAACCCACGGTATTGGGCATGACTTCGGGAGCTGTCGCAGGGCTGGTAGCCATTACCCCGGCTTCGGGTTTTGTGGGTCCCATGGGCGCATTGTGGATAGGTATTGCGGCGGGCGTCATTTGTTTCTGGGCCTCTGTCTACCTGAAAAACTGGATGGGTTACGATGACTCCCTGGATGCCTTCGGGGTCCACGCCATGGGTGGTATTGTCGGCGCGCTGCTCACCGGGGTGTTTGCTGTCAAAGCCATCGGCGGCACTGCGGGCGTGCTGGAAGGCAATACCGGACAGTTGCTGATCCAGGCTACTGGAGTGGGCGTCACAATTGTGTATGACGCCATCGTCAGCTTCATCATTCTGAAAGCCATCGACTGGACCCTCGGCTTGCGCGTGAAAGAAGAGCAGGAAAGGGAAGGGCTGGACATCACCCAGCATGGTGAACAGGTTTACGAGTAACCCGAAAATGGACCTGTGTCGGGCCGCTGCAAGGCCCGGAGCAGGTCCAAGGACGGCTGATCAGAACACGATTTGCAGGCTGCTGCCTGTTTTCCAGAACGATCTACGCGCGTAAACTGGAAATATCGAGCGTGCTCTGCTCAACCTGTAACGGGAGCATCCCGCAACCATTCTCTTGCGTCATCATCCGGAAAAGACCTGGTTTTCCGAGGAGTCTGCCATGAGTACGATTATCGACCGGCGCAGTTCCGGAACCCGATCCACCAGTAATCAGGAGCGTCTTCAGAGAAGAGTTCGCGCCCGCCTGAAGAGCGCTGTGGAAAAAATGGCGCGCTCCGGCTCCATTGAAGATCTGGCAAACGCCGATCAACCCATTTCCATACCCACCCGCGATTTGCACGAACCCAGCTTCCGCAGGGATCTCAGCAACTCCTCCTGGGAAAGAGTCTTGCCCGGTAACAAGGAATATCGGCGTGGCGACGAAATCAACAAACCCGAAGGCGGTGCTGCTGGTCAGGGCCGTGAAGGTTCTCCCGATGGCCTGGGCGATGACGAAGTCGCCATCGTCCTGTCCGCCGATGAGTTTCTGGATTTGCTTTTTGATGGGCTGGCTTTGCCCAATTTACGCAAAACCGCGCAGGGCGATGTTCAGGCGGAACAATGGCGTCGCGCCGGATTTATCAAGGACGGCAGCCCCTCACGCATGCATGTCGGTCGCACCATGCGCGCTGCCCGGGCCCGCCGTCTGGCTCTGCGTGCCGGCAAACGCCGCGAACTTCAGGAGCTTGAAGAAGCCCGCAGCAAACTCCAGGAGGAAATCAGCACGCGCATTGCCCGCAAGGAAGATGTTTCCCTGGAACAGGAACGTCTGAAAAATCTGGAGGAGCAGATTTCCATCCTGGCGCGCAAAATCAAGGCGATCCCCTTTATTGATGAAGCCGACCTCCGCTTTGCCCATATCGACCAGCAACCCCATCCCATCACCAATGCAGTCATGTTTTGCGTCATGGATGTTTCGGGCAGCATGGGAGAAAAGGAAAAAGATCTGGCCAAGCGTTTTTTCCTGCTGCTCTATCTTTTTCTGCATCGCCATTATCAGGCCGTACAAATTGTTTTCATCAAGCATCACAGTACGGCAACAGAATGTACTGAACAGGCCTTTTTTGGTGCCCGGGAGGGTGGCGGCACCCTGGTTTCTCCGGCCATCATGCTCACCGAAGACATCATGACCAAACGTTTTCCGCCGGAGCGCTGGAACGTCTACGTCGCGCAGGTTTCCGATGGTGACAACTATTTTGCCGATAATACGGTCGTGGCTGAACACCTGCATCAGCTTTTACCGCGCCTGCGCAATCTCTTTTACCTGGAGGTCAACCGCGAAAACGCAAGTGATCTTCTGCAACTCTATGAGAGCATTGCGGAAGATTATCCTGAACTGATCACCGCCAGAGCCAGCGCCCGGGAGGATATTTATCCGCTCTTCCGCACCCTGTTTTCCAGCGAGGAGGTTCCCAACCATGTCTAAGTTCCTGTTTACGGATAACGATTGGACTTTTCCTCGCCTGGATGCGGTCACGGAGGCCATTGCCGTCATCGCCGCAGAAGAACTCCATCTGGACACCTATCCCAATCAGTTGGAAGTCATCAGCGCCGAGCAAATGCTCGATGCCTACGCGTCCATCGGCTTGCCGGTCTATTACGCGCACTGGTCTTTTGGCAAACAGCGCGCCATTGAGTCCGGTCAGTACCGGCGCGGTGAAATGGGTCTGGCCTATGAACTGGTCATCAACAGTGATCCCTGCATCAGTTATCTCATGGAAGAAAACACCATGACCATGCAGACTCTGGTCATTGCCCATGCCGCTTTTGGACATAACGCCTTTTTCAAAAACAATGCCTTTTTCCGGCAATGGACAGACGCCGAAGGGATTATCGATTATCTGGCTTTCGCCCAACGCTATATTGCCCAATGCGAAGAACGCTTCGGGATGGATGCGGTGACCGATGTCCTCGACGCTGCCCATGCCATCAGTCGCAACGGCATTGACCGGGCGCGCCGCCCACGCCATCTTTCAGCGCGGGAAGAAGAACAGCGCTGGCAGGAGCGCGAACGTTATCTGGAGCAACAGGTTCTGGAAATATGGCGCACCCTGCCCCCTACACACACTCCCAGCACCCATTCCCCGGACATTTTCCCCTCTGAACCACAAGAAAACCTGCTCTATTTCATTGAAAAAAATGCCCCACATCTGGAAGGCTGGAAACGGGAAATTTTGCGCATTGTCCGCAAAATCACCCAGTATCTTTACCCGCAGGGCCAGACCAAAATCATGAATGAGGGCTTTGCCTGCTTTGTCCACTATCACATCATGCACAGCCTCCATGCCAAAGGCTTACTGACGGATGGTACGCTGCTGGAGTTTTACGCCAGCCATACGGCGGTAGTCATGCAGCCCGATTTTGATGACCGCCGTTATAGTGGCCTCAACCCCTATGCGCTGGGTTTTGCCATATTTCAGGACATCAAACGGATCTGCGTGGCGCCTACCGAGGAAGATCGGCGCTGGTTCAGTTTTGCCGGCGACCCGGACTGGCTGAAACACATTCACTTTGCCATGCGCGAATTTCGTGATGAAAGCTTTGTTCTGCAATATCTTTCTCCGAAGGTGATGCGGGATTTTCATCTATTTTCCCTGCACAATAAGGTAGATGAAGCGACCTACCGGGTCAGCGCCATCCATGATGATGCGGGCTACCAACACCTGCGCGAAGCACTTGCCCAGCAAATTGCCGACAGTAGCCGCCCTCCGGACATCCAGGTCATCTCTGTAGATCGCTGGGGAGATCGGCAGTTACGTCTGAAACAAATGGACCAGCAAGCCCTGGACCTTGAAGAAGCCCAAAAGACTCTTGGATATATACAGGAGCTTTGGGGTTATGACGTCCATCTGGATATGGAAGATCAGACCTTGACGGCGCCTCAACCCCGGTCGGATGACGAAGCGTAGCGCACCGTCTTGATGCAATGCGCACCATATTGGTGCACATGACGACTTACTCCCTCGTTAAATTTAATAATCTATCTGTTTTTTAGGCATTTTTTATGTGGCATTGAATTTGCTAAACGCTTTCTGCAACTACACTGACAGGGAGCGTTACTTCAATGAAAAACAGCAAAAAAACATTAAGCAGTCGATATCACCCCATTTTCCTGGCGATGCTGGCTGTTTCGCCCTTCGCCATGGACAACGCCGAGGCAGACCCCCTGGCTCTGCCCAGCCCGCTGACCTTCAATGCCGGTCCTTTGGGTACCCTGAATGTTCAAGGCGTAGCCAGTGGCTATGGGGTATGGCAGAACAACAAGTTCCCCAGTTCCAGTAATCCGGGCAGCAAATCCGCCTCTGCCGATATCAGCAATGGTATGGTCATGATCTCCAAAAATTCCGGCCTCGTGCAATTTGCCGTCCAGGCCGGCGCCTATAACGTCATGACCCTCGGTGCCAATTATGCTTCTACCGGGACGTTTACCCAGGACACTTTTGGCGCTCTGCCCACGGGTTATATTGAAATTGCCCCGAATGATCATTTTAACGTCCAAATCGGCAAACTTTTCACCTTGATTGGTGCGGAATATACCTTCAGTTATCAGAACTGGAATATTGCGCGGGGCCTGCTCTGGGGCCAGGAAAATGCCGTCAACAAGGGGATTCAACTCAACTATAGTGCGGGACCGATTACCGCTGCCGTCTCCTGGAATGACGGATTTTACTCCAATCGTTTCAACTGGATGAGCGGCATGGTCAGCTGGGCGCTGGACAAGCAGAACACGCTCTTCGTCCAGGGAGGCGGGAATCTGGGCCATACGGATTACGCCTACTCCAGCATTGCCACCACGCCTTTGCAAAATAATGAGGCCATTGTCGATGCCGGGTACACCTACAGCGGAGGTAATCTTGTCGTTACCCCCTATATGCAATATACCAGCGTTCCCGCCAGTGCCATCCAGGCCTTGGGTGCAGGCAGCAAAAGCACCAGCACCCTGGGAGGCGCCATCCTCGCCAACTACAGCCTGACGGACAAAATTTCCCTGGCTGGTCGCGTTGAATATATCAGCAACTCGGGAAGCGCCACGGATGGCTCGGCCAATCTGACAGGCTTTGGGGCAGGATCTCACGCCTGGTCGCTGACGGCCACGCCCACCTATCAGGATGGCGGCTTTTTTGCCCGCGCTGAACTTTCTTATGTCCAGGCAAGCATGGCCAGCGGTACTGGTTTTGCGGGCAGCTCCGGACTCGCCAAAAGCCAGGTCCGTGGCATGGTCGAGACCGGCTTTATGTTCTAACCCCTGGGGGGGGTATTACCCCCAGGATGTTCCAACCCTGTGCAAGAGGTAACGTCATGAAATTGATTACTGCCATTGTTAAACCCTTCAAACTCGATGATGTCCGCGAGGCCTTATCGGCGGTGGGGATTCAGG
>DYJM01000013.1 GCA_020723125.1 Acidithiobacillus ferrivorans | reverse complement strand
ATTGCCCGGAAATGTACCGAAGCACCATGCCGGGCAATGGCTTTCAAATAGCGCCATTTATATAAAATGGCGCTGATATTTCTAAATCAGAAGTTGGCGGTCAAGCTTACATACACTGTACGCGGTGCTCCCGGAAACCCAACCAAATCACCCTTGGTATCGGGCCCAAAAGTCTTGCCATCACTGATTTCCTCATAACTGTTGTAATGGCGTCCCAACAAATTCAGCACATCTACATCAACGCCAACATTACGGAAGTATGGCATATGCAGAGGTATCCGACTGTGAACAGACAAATTTAACAGTGTATAAGCAGGGAGTTTGGCGGTTGGCGAAGGCGTCTTGGTGATACTGTCATACATTGTTTGGGGACCAGTGTATTGCACCCAAAGCCGGGGTTCCAGCAAAATACCCGACAAATAATATTCCGTATAAGCGCCAATATTGAAGGTTGAGGATGGCACATTTTCAACCGGTAACCCCTGGAAGTTCTTACCCTTAACCGTGTAGTTACTGTAATATGCTTTCTGGAAAGACAAATTAGCAAAGGTATGCAACCAGTAAAGTGGCGTATCAACCGCGTAAATATTGACGCCCTCATAATCTGAAGTTCCCTCCGCATTGATTACATTTCCACTAGGCTCCTCTGTGATTGGAATGTATTGGTCAGAAAATCTCGTGAAAAACCAATTGGCGTTAAATAGAAAATGATTCAACACACCATCATGCGCAACATGAATTTTGAAGCCTGCTTGATAATTTTGACCTTTTTCCAGAGAAAGAGAACTAGCTGGCAGTTTTTGGAAAGGTCCACCGCCACCACCAAAGGTAGGCGTTTGATAGGCTTCGCTATATCCTGCAAAAAGGGCCAGATGATGCATAGGCCTCCAACTGACATTGATGGATGGCTCTACCGCACTTAAACTACGTGATGCCGCAGGCAGTTTGGACTCAATACCATGCGGATATTTTATACTGGCCTCAGGAAAATCCTGTTCTGTGAATGGGGTGTAATTCATTTGAAACTGTTCTACACGAACTCCTGGAGTAATATCCAGTGTAGACATTGGATGAATAGTATCCTGGAAAAATGCTGCCAGATCAGTTTGATCTAAATAGTCACTACGGAACTTGTCATTTGGAACAAAACGACTGGCATTATAAGGCGCATATTGACTATAAAAAGCATTCTTTGAGTTATCTCTGGTTTTTATGAAGTAACCACCAAATGATATGTGGTTATAAGGCAACTTACTATCAAACCATAACTTGTCACCATAGGTTTCGCTATGCGGATTATTATATTCATTGGTATTAGGAGCACCAACCGCATAGGATGCGTATCGCTGATGCAATCTATGCCCATAACGATACCAGATATCATTATGCAGGGTAGTTTTCGCACCGATATTAACATTTAACTTATTGTAAAACATCCAAGTGGTGTTACTATCAATTTTATATGGCATTGTATCATAATATCCCGTTGTTTGCTGGCTCCATATTGGCCCAGGTATAGGCACTTCTTTTTTTGAGTCCTTATTGTAAACATAACCATTAATAGTTGCCTTGGATGGATAAAGCAGAATATCATAAGGTTTGTACGCAGTGCCTTTGGCAAGATAAGCGCCAAAACTATCATCACCAGCATGAAAGCTTTTACGTACTTTAAAAAACCAAGCATAACTATTACTTGGCAAAACCGTTCCAGATGTTTCCGGCAACCCTCCCGGCCCCGGCAGTTTGGTTCCAGCGGGCACCTTCAGAAAACTATTTCCTGTACTGACACCACCAGCCAGTACCGCAGAAAACCCATCCACATCCCCGGTACGTACGTCAAAGTGGATGTTTTTAAAATCATCACTACCATAGCGCATGCCGATGTTGGCACCCGGTTTTTTGGTGGGCTGAATTGGTACAAAATCAATCCCGCCACCAATGTTATTGTACCAACGATTCTCAGGATTACCGGGTCCATAGGTTACATGGATGCCTTGTATGATCGAAGGCTGATTGACCTGTGGAGATTGCCAAAGTCCAGTGGCGGGATTATTCATAGGAATGCCATCAAATGAAATAGCGATACTATGTGCTGCGCCCGATGGTTTAGGATGTCCCCAACCCTGCTTGATTCCATCGATACTAATTTGCGCTTTCGCAGCACCCGTACCATAACTGGCCAAAACATTTACCCCTGGAGCATAACTCAGCATCTGCGCACCACCTGCTGCAGGTCCGGCTGCCTCTATTTCATTCCGACCCAGCACTTTGGATGAGACACCTGATTTGAAAACCTTTTTTTGGCTAGGCAATTCTGGCGTATGCTGCGCATAAACAGATTGTGTCACCACATTACTGGAAACTTCGCCTACGGCAATGCTTTGCTGATGGGTTTTGTGGCGTACCCGTGCGCTGCGCGTCTGGGCGGTCACCCCCGCATGGGCCAGTGGTATCAAGCCCAAGAGGCCGGTAGCAGCCAAGGCAAGGGTTAATGGACGCATCTTTGTTTTACGGTACATTTTTTGTAACTCCCTAACGTTAGATAGAAAAAAGTTTGTTCAAGAACTTTTCGCCGCAATCCCGATATCACTCACCCCCGCCTTCTGGCAGCGGTCCATGACATGGATGAAATCCTGAAAGGGCACGCCCCTGTCAGCGGCAATGGTGATCTGGGTCTTGCCGGGGTCGCCGTCGCTGGCGAGCATTTTCTCCAGACCATCCAGGTCGTAGTGATGGCCCTTGACGTTCACCGACCCGTCTTTCTGAATGTTGATGGTGAAATGCGGGCGCGGCAGGCTCTTGGCTTCGCTGGAAGTGGGCAACTGCAGATTGAGCCCCTTGTCGGGAATCATCTGCAGGGTGATCATGATGAAAAACACCAGCAGGAAAAGCATGATGTCGATCATTGGAATGATTTCGACCCGGCCCTTTTTCTGCTCGAAATAGCGTCTTTCCATTATCCCGCCCTCGCCACGGCCACCGCTTCGGCATTGGGGCGGCCTTCCGCATCAAAAGTCACGACCGGCTGACCATCCATGCGGTTGATGAGCATGGTTTTCACCGAGTCCAGTTGCAGCAGAATCATGCGCACCTGATTGTTGAAGGCATTGAAGGTCAACAAGCCGAGCATGGCGATGAACAGACCGGAGGCGGTGGATACCAGCGCATCGGCAACACCCCCCGTGACCTGCATGGGCGCGTGCCCAGGCTGGGCCAGCACGGAAAACGCATGAAACATGCCGATGATGGTTCCGAACAAACCCAGCAGCGGGGCCAGGGTAATAATGGTGTCCAGCAACCACAGGCGACGGTCCAGTTTCGGCGCAATGACCAGCACGCTTTCTTCCAGGCGGCTGGCGAGGGCTTCACCCTTTACCTGACCACTATGGGCAGCGGCGGTACGCAGCAGAGCGGCTTCGGGCAAGTCGCCGGCATCTTCGGCCAGGGTGCTGAGGGCTTCGCGGTCCAGACGCCCATGCCGTCCCAGTTCCTGAACGAATACCAGACCACGCAGAATGGTCCGCCGCAGGTACCAGAAGCGATCCACCATCACGGCCAGTTCCACCAGCAGCATCAGGCCCAGAATGTATAGAACCCCGTCCGAGTAGTTGGCGAGGTGAATGAGATATTGCAGGTTCATCAGAAAAGCACCTTGTAACAAAGAAGGTGCTGCTACCTTAACAAACTAATGTGACAGTTTTATGAACCTTTTATGACAATTTCACATCAAATGATATTTTCTGCGGTAAAGTCAGCCGATAACCAAAACCATGTACCGTTTCCAGCCATTCTCCGGCACCAGCCGCCTCCATGTATTTACGTAATCGATGAACCTGAGCAGCAACGGAGTTCTCCTGGATGAATTTTTGACCATCGCTCAGTACATTGGCAATTTCTAAAGCAGTAAATGTTCGATCCGGATGCAGAGCCAGATAATGCAGAAATCTGAATAACCTCCGGCTCAGACGGATTTCAAAACCGTTCAAGCGGATTCGACTGCTTTCTGGATTAATCCATATATAAGGGTCCTGTCGAACTTCCGTGGATTCCCAATGATGTCCACTTTTTAATAGCGTTCCCACTTGCGCCCGCAAAACAGGTTCCGTCACCGTATCCGCCAGATAGGCGCTGGCACCGGCATCCAGTGCGGACATGGCATGAGCTTCATCATCGGCACCCAATGCCAGAACGGATAAGTGCGTACAAACCGGAAGGGATAATAATTCATTCAGCCATGGCGCCATATCCACAGTCCAATCCGTAATAATCAGCAAAACCGGATGCCAGCGTTTAATGAGTGGTGAAACATCACTTTCATGACCGTTCAACGCTTTGACAAAAGCTCCTGAACGCTGTAACCGTAACGCTATCTTATCGGCTGGCTTACCTGCAGAAAAAACCAGAATTCTGGAACCGGCAAGCATGCTGAGCTTTTCCACTTTAGCAGCCGTCATTAATAACAAGGCATCTGTCATATGCATCGCATGATGAAGCACCCCACCGACCAGGGTATAAAACATATTCGCTCCTGATTTTTTTGATTAATCAATAACTGCGCACTTTCCGGAAAAAAATTTACACACATCTTTTTCCGCAAAAGGCATTCATTTATAAAATCAGGCAGGTAAAAATCCTGCCTGATAATGCATCAGGAACACCTCAGGAAGGCGTCATCCCTGCAGAGGTGGTATTCTTGCGCATCGGCACCACAACATCTTCACCACTGGCTTCTTCAAGAGATTTACCAGCAGGCTCCTTGAGGCAGAAAGCCGTGAGCAGCAAACCGGCCAGTGCAAAAAAGAAAGTGATCATCAAAGTTCCATGCAAACCATAATCATGCAGCAAGATCGGAAAAATCAGAGCACCCAAAAAAGCACCTACTTTGGCTGTGCCTGCAGACATGCCATGTCCGGTAGTCCGTAAATTGACCGGGAAAAGTTCGGCGGCCAGAACAAAGGTGGTGGTATTGGGGCCGTATTCCGCAAAAAAGTAGGAAACACCGTACAGCACCAGAAATACACCCACAGATTGCGTCAGTACCGGGAAAGCACCAATCAGCAGGAACATCAATCCCATCAGAAAAAATCCCAGCATCTGCAGAGTCTTGTGACCAACACGATCAATCGTGAAAGCCGCCAGAAAATAACCTGGGACAGCAGCAACAGCAAATACCATCAAACTCAAAGCCGTACTGGTCACCACGTCGGCATGCGGGGCAATATGCGCCATGATCATGGGGGTAGAAATGGTATTTCCGTAATAAGCATAGTCAAACATGAACCAGCCTCCGGCCGTACCCAGCAGCGTCAGCCAGTAACGGCTCAAAGGCTGCTTGACAATTTTGTCCTGAACCGTAGCAACTGCCGTTCCCAAACTGAAAGAAGCCAGTTGCTTACTTGCGGCTACGGCATCGCCTTTGACACGGGCCAACCAGCGCGGAGATTCGGGTAGGGTACGACGAATATAGATAACGGCGGCCGCCGGTAAAGCACCCAGTCCCAGCATCAGACGCCAGGCCAGATCATGATTCACACCCGCCGCCAGCAGCGTTAAAGCCACTACCGGACCTGTTACCAAACCAATGGCCTGGGCTGAAAAAACCAGGCTGACCATGCGACCACGGGATTTGACGTTCGCATATTCGCTCATCAGCACAGCAGAGAGCGGATAATCCCCACCAATCCCCAAACCCAGAATAACGCGGGCGATGAGCAGCACTGTCACATCTGGCGCAAAAGCGGATAGTAGCGCACCGACGGTCATCAACAGTGCTTCAAGGCCGTAGATGGCCTTGCGGCCCAGGCGATCAGCCAGGGTACCAAATACGTAGGCACCCACAAAAGTGGCGATAAGGGAAATGGAACCAATCAGCCCGACTTCGGCTGCGCCCAAGTGCCACTCGCCCTTGATCAGTACCAGGGCTGTACCAATAATGAAAAGATCATATGCAGAAGTGAAAAAGCCCATTGCGGACGCAAACATGGCTTTAAGATGAAACGGACTGAAACTGACAGAGTTAAGCGCATCTGCCACATCGTTTTGTGTTGAACTGCCTTGCGGTGTTGCCATCGTGGTCTCCTTTCTAGTCTGGACCTTACGATAGGCTACACCCCAATTATGACCGTATTGTGAACTTTTTATGACACTTTTATGACAGTTTCCCCCATCCCTCTATTGTAGGGGGATGGTTTCCTGGGCTGGCTGCTGCGGCGCACCTTCTGCAGGAACATTATCTTGCGCAGGCGGAAGGCTTGTCGGTGCTGTCGCACTGGCAGCCAAACCCAAATGCTGGGAAAGCAGCTTCTGAAACTGCAAGGACATCGATTTGTTACCGAAGGTACCAATACGAATATTCGCCTTGGTGACATCCGTTGCCATGGAGGTCAAGGTTACCCACACGGTATCCCCTTCCGTGGTCATCCCTTCTAACAGATATTTGGAAGGACTTTTGCGGATTTCACCATTATAGCGTATGCCCATGTCTGCAAATGCCGCCTGAGAAGCAGCGCTTACCCGATTCATGGAAGCTGGATAGTATGCATAAAAATTGGCGACCCCGCCATTTTGCACATAGGCTACAGCGCCACCACCAGCACCGGCAGCCACGAGGGCAACGCAGCCCCCCAAGGGAAGGGCGGAGACCGCAGCAGCCAAGGCCAAATAGGTAAAACGTCTTTGAATCAACATGTACCTGCTCCTCCATACCACCTGAAAGCCAAATACAGAAAAGCCCGGATAAACCGGGCCGTTCAAATCAAATTTGGTACCGAGAGTCGGACTCGAACCGACACGATGTCACCACCACCGGATTTTGAGTCCGGCGCGTCTACCAGTTCCGCCATCCCGGCAACATAGCAGAAGGAGTTTACCCCAAGGACCGATAGGCTTCAAGAGCCGGCCAAGCCCCTAACTCTCCATCTTTCTGTTTAGCTCTGAGAAACCATCCCCACTGTCACAAAAGGTTCACATAAATGTCATCATACTGTCACATTAGCATTATATATTATACACAACAATTAGATAACCAAGCGTAAGCCCAAAACGACTGTTTGAAATAAATACCGCCACCTTCTGGCCGCACTGTAAGTTCCGGAAGTTCCGGTGGGATATGGCAGGGGTTTAAGACAGCGCAAACATGAAAATTGCGTTGTTATGGTTTTTTGCGTCAAACACTAACGGAAGGGAGCCAGTCATGATCAATCGCCGTAAGAAAGTACTTCATCTTGCCATTATCAGCGCCACGCTGAGCCTCTACGGCATTGGCGCAGAAGCGGATCAGTCTTTGGGGACAGTAACCGGAACGGCCACAGCCAGCAACAATTTCTTCGGTAGCAGTCCCAATGTCAATACCGGAGAAACGCCCAAAAGCGACATCCAGCGCATCCAGAAATTCAATAAAAGAGCCACCAATCAGGAGACCCTGATCACCCGGGGGCAATTTGAAATGTTGTCACCCACCGACGCCTATACCCAGGTATTGAGCAATATGCCCAACGCCATGGTCGTCAGCAGTGGTGACAGCATGGATGGCGATGACGTTTACATCAACGGATTCAGCAAATCACTGATCAATTTTACCTTGGATGGTATCCCGCTCAATGATAACGACAGTTATACCTATTACACCAACGAGTTCATCCCCTCTGTACTGGTAGCCGGCACCAAATATTATCCGGGCGCTGAATCTGCAGCGATTCCAGGTCTTTCAGCCTTCGGCGGCTCCGTGGAGACCTACAGCCTCAAGCCATCACCATCGCCTTTTGTGCGCCCCATCGTCGGTGCGGGATCTTTCGGTAAATATAATGTCGGTGGTTTGATCAACACCGGTCTTTTTGCCAAGAACTTTGCCCCGACTTCCGCCTGGATATATGTGAATAAAATTCAGCGGGATGGCTATTTCCAGAATAACGGTGCACTGCAAAACCAGTTTTTGTTCAAGTCTGTTACTCAGATTGGACCTGGTGCCCTGACCCTGTTTTTCTCCCAGAACAATCAACGCTTCAACTATTATAATGGCGCCACAGCAGCGCAAATAGCCCAATACGGACAGGATTACAACAGTTATACCAGCAATCCTCTACTCCCAAACGGCAAGGCCAATTATAATTACACGGGATATAACTATAATCAGTACCTGAACTGGCTGGGCTACGCCAAATATGAAGGCGAAATTGGCAAGGTCAAGTTCTCCGATCAGTTATATTACTACTACGGTAATGGATTCGGCGCCGGTGCGACTACATATACCCAGACACTACTGACACCAGCAGGGACGATTGGCAGATTTTCTCCTGCAAGGAATGGCGTTTTACTGAGAAATAGCGTTAACATTACTCATCGCTGGGGGAATCTGGCCCGTATCATCTATCCGCTTGGTCCGGTCAGCACAGAACTGGGTTTCTGGTTCAATCACAATAATTCACTGCATGATTCCCGTTATTTCAGTGCCAGTAATACGTATCTCGGATCTTCCTACTCCGAGCCGGTGGTCACCAACACCTATCAGCCTTATATCAACTTAACTTACAAGCCTGTCGATGCACTTACCCTGGCAGCCGGTTTTAAATATCTTTATGTCACCCGGGATTTTAAAAATACAGTGGCTCTGGCGCAAAACAAGCCTGGTCAATTCAATGTAAATTTCGGCTCGGTATTACCTTCTGTGGGTGCCAACCTGCGTATCACCGACAATTGGCATGCATTTGTCAATTTTACCCAAAATACCAATCCTCCTGGATACAACCAGTTTTATATCGGAACCTACAATGCTGAGCTCAAACCTCAGAAAGCCAACACCTACAGCCTAGGTACACACTGGAACATCGGCCCCTGGAGCTCCAGTCTGCAGGCCTTCCGCGTCGATTTCCAGAACTACATTTTAAGTACGACCATACTGGTTGGATCACAGAATCAGACTGTGCTGGCAAACGCTGGAACGGCCATAAATCAGGGCCTCTCCTGGCAAAATAACATCGTGCTGAACAATATTTTCAGTGCCTACGCCAACTTCGGCGTCCTCGACGCCCGTTTAACCTCGTCTCATCAGCCTTTTCCCTATGCTCCGCATCATACCGAGGCACTGGGGTTGATTGCCCGTTACCATGGCCTGAGAGCAACGGTTTCCCTACATGAGATGGGGCAGTCGTACTATAACCTGGGTGGTAAATTCCTGCCTTTGGGTAGTCGTTTCTTTACGAATGCTTCTTTACGTTACACTTTCAGAAATGCGCCCCTTGGCCAGTCTCTGGGCTTCAAAAATGTGACTGCCAGCCTCAACCTGAACAATTTGTTTGATCGCCGCTTTGTACAGAGCTATTCCGGCAGCAGCAGCAATCCAAATCTGAAGCTCAATCTCCCAACCAATGTATATGCGACCATTGATGCCACTTTCTAGGCATTAAATAACCGAGTCAGCCTCTCCTTATGACTTTGGAGAGGCAATTTTACAAGAGAGAACCAACATGGACTTTTCTACAATAGCCAGCGTTGCCGCCAAATCCGGCGGTATTCTTTATATCATGCCTGTGCTCCTCTTGATCGTTTTATGGGTGAGCATAGAGCGTTTTTTGTTTTTAAGTCGTATGAGTCGCCTCGGCGAAAAAGTGGCGAGCACTCTGGAACAACTTCCGGACATTAAGGAACAAAGCCTGCGTCCTCTCGCAGATTCTGCGGAATTTCCCTTTCGCGCATTGCTCCAGATCCCCATCCGTTTCCCCAATATCAAGGACAGCGCGCAGCTTTCCGAGATTCTTCAGGAAGCGGTCATGCGTCAGGTCCCCTTGCTGGATAAGCGTCTTTGGCTCCTGGATACCACGGTTACCCTGGCTCCCCTGCTGGGTCTTCTGGGCACCATTATCGGTATGTTTCATGCGTTTCAGATTTTAAACAACGTAGCCAACAATCCCACGGCCATTACCGGAAGTGTTGCTGAAGCCCTGATGGCCACTGCTGCCGGTCTGGTCATCGCCATTATCGGTCTGGTCAGTTTTAATGGTCTGCAAAATCAGATGCGTTTTGTCGTGCACCAAATGGAAACCTTGCGCAGCATGCTCATCAATCGTATGTCCGGACTGGACCATAGTCATGCCCTGAATGCTACCGAGACCCAGCCTGTCATTTATGCGGCGAAAGAGGCCTGAGTCATGCAATACCTCGAAATGAAAAAAGGGCGTGTCGAGATTATCCCGATGATTGATATCATGCTATTTTTGCTGATTTTCTTCATCATGATCACCGTCCACATGATTCCCAGCCAAGGATTACCAACGCAGCTTCCCGGTTCCAGTTCTGCCCAGGAATTACCCAAACCCAAAGTGGTATTGACCCTACATGCCGATGGCAGCCTGGAATTCAAGGACAAAACCATCACTCTCCAGGATCTCGAAGCCCAATTGCGCCAGGGAAACCCATCAGAAACCCAGGTAACCATTGCCGCTGATAAGGGCGCCGATATTCAGGCGCTGGTAAAAGTCATGGATGCCTGTCGTCATGCCGGGGTCACCGCAATCGGCCTTGCCGCCAAACCCGTGTCATGATGTCCGCAGATCTGCGTCCGCTGGGAAGTCTGGTCAAGGCGCCAAACGGTAGAGGCAACCTCAAGGCGCTGATGATTGCAGCCGCCATTGAATCGGCTTTTGTCGCCGTACTGATCTGGCAAGGCACAAAACAAACTCCCCCGCCGGCAGCCATCAATGCCCCCGTTACCATCAGTCTGGTGCCACCCGCTCCGCCCAAACCGTTGCCACCCACGCCCAAGCCAAAGGTACAACCAAAGCCCGTACCGCGACCGACTCCACGACCAACACCGCGGCCGGTTCCACACCCTGTTGCCAAACCCCAGGAGAAAATTCCGGTGCCACCATCACCATTGCCCAGCCCGGTGCAAGCTCCGGCACCCAAAGTCATGGCGACACCACCGCCTCCCCCGCAGAGTCCTGCTCCGGTGAGCCCGGCCGTGCGCGAGGACTATCTGGCACAAGTGAAAGGCGCCATTCAGGCAGCCGTCCGTTTTCCGGAATCTGCAAAAATGCTGGGTGAAAATGGACGGGTACAGTTGCACTTTTCCCTTCATGATGGTCAGATTAGTGGCGTGAAAATCATGCAAAAAGGAAGTATGAGCGCCTTCGATAGCGCTGCCATTGCCGCCTTGCGCGACGCGCGACTGCCCGCCGTCCCCGCAGGTCTCAAGAACAAAATCTTCGATTTGAGCATCTGGGTGGAGTTCAAACTCAGTGGTCAAGACGAATAGCTCATAACAGAAACCGTCCCGGATGATTGCAGCGACCATGGCTACGGCCACGGAAGCCCAAACATCCGGAGCAAATATCCTATCCAAGAGGGAGCCAATAGCGATGTACATTTCACGTAGAAAATTTATAACTCACTCAGGACTGGGTTTAGGGCTTGGTCTCAGCCTGCCCGTGACCGCTTTTGCCATGCCGGTGCCTGCGCGGGCCACGAGCCTGCATGCCGGTCCCATGACCGGTTATCCGGCGCAACGCTCAGCCAGCATCTGGATGCAGACTTTGGGGCCTGCCAGGGTGAGTATCGCTTATTGGCCCGTCCAGCAACCGCATTTACGTGAAAGCAGCAGCGAAATAAGCACCAGCGCCAGGGAGTTTTATACCGCCTTGCTCACCTTGGATGACCTTGCTCCGAATACAACCTACCAAACTGAAATACAATTGGACGGCAAAACCTGGAGCGGAAAAAATCTGCAAATACATACCCCTGAACTCTGGCAATGGCGTCATCCCGCCCCGGATTTCAAAGTCCTCACGGGATCATGCGCGTACATCAACGATCCGCAATATGATCGGCCGGGCAATGCGTATGGGGGTGGGTACGAAATATATGATCCCATGACCGCTGAAGCCGCCGATATGATGATCTGGTTGGGAGATAATCTTTATTTTCGCGAAGCCGACATTCAAAGTCCCGCAGGAATGGCCATGCGCTACTGGACGGATCGCGCCTTTCCGCCTTTGCAAAAGTTTCTGCAATCTACCCGACAGATAGCCATCTGGGATGATCATGATTATGGAGCCAATGACAGCGACAGCAGTTTTGTCCTGAAACAAAGTTCACTTCGACTTTTTCAGAGTTATTGGGCGAATCCCTCTTATGGCCTGCCAGGAACTCCTGGGGTATTTACCCAGTGCACCCTGAATGATGCCGATTTTTTTCTGCTGGATGATCGCTGGTATCGCGATGCAGATGCTGCCCACTTGTCACGCGGCAAGCAAATGTTTGGCAAAGCACAAATGGATTGGTTGAAAAACGCCCTGCTCAGCTCTCGTGCGCATTTCAAAATTATTGCTGCAGGGGGACAACTTTTTAATGATGATGATGCTTATGAAGGCTGGAATTTATATCCGGAAGAACGTCAGGATTTTATGGACTGGCTCCAGAATAATCAGATCAGGGGATTGTTGTTTCTTTCGGGAGATCGGCATATCAGTGAATTGATGCGCAGGCCCCGCCCACACTACTCTGGCAAACACGATTATCCTCTCTGGGAACTCACCAGCTCTCCACTCAACTCCAGTCCGGCCAGAGGTGACGCCAACCCCTATCGGGTGCCGGGTACGCTGGTAGAAGCCAGAAACTATTGCAGCATTGAATTCCTCGGCAAGGGCGCGGGGCGTCATCTACTCCTGAGTTGCAAATCCACTGAGGGTAAGACCCTTTGGGAACATCAGATCAGCAGCGCCGATCTGGGCTATATCTGAGCCAAAAAATCAACATCTCCTGACAACGGCAGTGGGCCTGCAGGCTTTTTGCGCCAACGTCCCTTGCCTGTTGTTCTCACGTCCATTGCGACTCGCGCCACCCCGGAGAATGAAAGAAAATGGTTTCATTTCTCTCACATTAAGGCTCATCCTGCTGTCAGGAGAGAACTCGCCCTGCGGGCTCGAACAGCTCTCCTGACGGGCGCAGGATTTCACCAAGAACAACAACGGCGCGGGCCAAAGTCGCGGCAAAGCCTGCAGGCCCACTGCCGTTGTCAGGCATATTCCGAATCGCACAGCTTCAAACGGGCCAGGATAATTCTGCACACAAGCCGCCACCAGCCCCATTCAACAAGCGCAGGCGCATGCCCTGTGCTTCGGCCAACTGACGGGCAATGGCCAGGCCCAATCCGCTTCCCTCCCCGTGACCCCTGGCATCATCCAGACGAATAAATGGCTCAAAAACCTTTTCCAACTCGATTTCCGGAATCCCCGGCCCGGCATCACAGAGGCGGATCAGAACCTGGTTGGCCATTTTTCTGAACTCCACGCGAACCTTTCCGCCGCCATAACGTATGGCATTATCCAGCAAGTTGGATAACAAGCGTCGTAACGCCTCTCGATCACCCCGAAAAGCATAACGGCGCGGTAACTGAGCATGCCATTGACCTCCGGCCCGCTCAAAATCTGAACCGACTTCCTGCAACAAAACCATCAAATCGAAATCTGCCACCTTGGCTGCCATACCGCGCCCCAGATCCAGCGATTGTGCCAGCAGGGCGTCCATGCGTTCGATGTCCTGTAGCATGCCATCGTGCAAATGCCGGGGGGTATTTTCCGGAAGCAGTTCCCAAGCCATGCGCAATCGGGCCAAAGGCGAACGTAAATCATGGGAAATACCCGTCAATAAAAGCGATTGATGATTAATCATTGCCTGCAAACGGGTGCGTAATTCTGCAAAAATATCGAGAATATTCTGAAACTCATAGGCTCCACCAGGGGGCAGACTCGGCAGGGGTGCTTTCAGCGAGCTTCTGAGCGCTGTTGAAATGACATCCAATGGTTTTAAAACCCTGCGCACCAGAATCATGGTCAAAACCACCAGCGCCAGAGTCGAAAATGCCAAAACAAAAATCATGGCGATGGGCAATGACGAAGCGAGGCGCCCGCGATCAAAATGCACCCAGATGGTTTGTCCGGAAATATTTACCGGCACCCAGAAAGTTCGTACCGCGCCACCCAACACATCTACGGGAACCGGTTTCCCCAGACGTTTACTGAGTGCCTGGCTCAAAAGCCAACCATAAATATGACCATGCGTATGTTTGATTGAGCGGTCCAGTTGCGCCGAGATTTCTACCCCATTATCGGCACGCAGGCTTTCCAGAAAAGCCGGTCGTTTTTCGGGCGAAAGCTCGGTGTAGGTTTTGGCGCTGATCACAATCAGACCGGCTAAATCCTCGGCTGAGCGTTCTGCCAAGGGATAAAGCACGGTCAGAACAACTATTACCAAGGTCAGAATCTGTAAAATGACAATACCCGGCCCCAGCGTCCAGGCCGTCTGCGAAAATAAATTTCTGCCCCGCCGCAAACTCATGGACCCGGCACAAAACGATAGCCCAAGCCACGCTCTGTCTGCAGAAAACGCGGTTGACGGGGATTTTCTTCCAGTATTTTTCGTAAGCGGGTTACGCGCACATCAATACTGCGATCAAAGCGTCCATCTTCTTCGCCGCCCAAAAGCTGCAGCAGCAAGTCCCGGCTCAAAATACGTTTTGGTCGTTGTGCGAAAACCAGCAATAAATCCATTTCCGCCGGGTTGATGTCCACCTCAGCATCGCCTCGATACAGCCGGCGCTCCGAAATCTGCAGGTGAAATTCTCCGATCTCCACCTTGTCAGCACCTTCATCCTTGCCGCTCCGCCGCAACAGTACGCGCAAGCGCGCCAACAATTCTCTGGCGTTAAAAGGCTTGGCCAAATAGTCGTCCACCCCACTTTCCAGGCCAAGAATGCGCTCGTCATCCTCCCCTCGGGCCGAGAGCATCAGAATGGGTGGGCCGCCTTCCTTACTGCGTAACTCTTTGGCCAGACTGATGCCATCCTGACCTGGTAACATCCAGTCCAATACGATGACATCTATTGGGCCAGCAAGCAGGTGTTGACGCATCTGCTTGCCATTGGCTGCCAGCAAAACCGCAAATCCCTGTGCTACCAGATACTCCCGCAGCATATCTGCAAGCCTTTGATCATCGTCCACTATCAACACGACCGCCATAACCTGCCTCGCTTGTTCTTCCCTGTGAAGCAATGTGCCCCATCAGGAAATATTCCCGAAATATTTACCGCCTATTATAACACCATAGGCAGCAGCGGTACCCAAACCAAAAGATAGAGTGGAGCGCGTTTTTCAGCAGACCGGTAAATGATAAAAACGGTTATGCTTTCAGGTTTGTAGCGGTTGTTTTGCGGCTATTAGACGGATCTTTGATCCGTCTTCTTTTATGGGTGCTGTGAACAAGCAAACGGGCCTCCAAAAAAAGTCAAACAGGGTATTTTGCGGAAATATTCCAGAAACAAAACGTCCGTACTATGCAGTCCATGGCGAGGGCACAACGTACTCAAGCCTCACAGAAAGAGGGAGCGCATCAAGAATTTTATGCACCGTCGGCCCGAAGGCCGCAGTGCTTTAGGTATGAAACAGTTTTGTAGCGGTTGTTTTGCGGCTATTAGACGGATCTCCGATCCGTCTTTTTTTATATCGTGGTTATCATGCTACACTATTGTTGCTTGTTCAACAAGGATGTCGCATGGACCCTAAAAACCAACGCCTAGTCTGGGTGGATCTTGAAATGACCGGTCTGCACCCTGAGCAGGATGAAATTCTTGAAATCGCCAGCATTGTCACCGACAACCAGCTTCGCATTATCTGCGAAGGGCCGGTGCTGGCCGTGCATCATCCTGACACCGTGCTGGCCAAAATGGATGACTGGAATCAGCGTACCCATGGTCAATCCGGGCTGATTCAGCGGGTGCGGGACAGTCTCCTGGATACCCAGGCCGTGGAAACCCAGACCCTGGATTTTCTCAACGCGCATGTCGCTGCCGGAACTTCGCCCATTTGCGGCAATAGTGTTTGCCAGGATCGGCGTTTTCTGGCACGACTGATGCCCCGACTGGAGCGCTTTTTTCACTATCGGATGATTGATGTCAGCACGCTCAAGGAGCTGACTTCCCGCTGGTATCCCGGCTTCCCGAAATTTCCCAAGGCAGAAAAACATGAGGCCCTGGCGGATATCCGTGAATCCATCGACGAACTGGCTTATTATCGGGAGAAAATCTTTCCGCAGCTTCTGGAGTTTCCTGAGCAGTAAGATCCTGGATACTGTTACTTTACCGGTGTCGGAAGATTCTGGATCAGCTCAACCCGTACCCGCACTTCCAGATTTTCTGCCAGAACCTTGCAAAGCAGGTAGTCTCCCTCCGGGCTTTCCTGCCACTCCAGGGGCATGACGACTTCCATGTAATGAATGCCCGTACTTTCATCCGCCCAGTGCAGGCGCATTTGTTCTGATGTTAGTATGGCAATTTGCAGGCGTTCGGCAATCTGGCGCGGAGTAGATGCAATCTGGGTCACGGAGGCTCCTCAGCAGTGAAAATTGATCTTTTCTACGAACTTGCTGTTCCCGAACATCAGGGCCGCAGCGAAGCCCAAGTTTATCACGAAACGCTCGACGAACTCAGCCTGGCGGACCAACTGGGTTTTCATGGTGCCTGGCTGGTAGAACATCATTTCATGCGCGAGTATTCGCATTCCAGCGTTCCCGAAGTCTTTCTGGCTGCTGCCAGCCAGCGTACCAGCAAGTTACGCTTGGGACATGCTGTTGTGGTACTGCCTTATAATCACATAATCCGGGTTGCCGAACGAGCTGCCGCCCTGGATATTCTCAGCAACGGACGCCTGGAGCTCGGCGTTGGTCGCGGCTTTTCTCCCAAGGAATATCAACTTTTCGGTAGCCAAATGGCCGACAGCCGTCAACATATGAAGGAGGGTCTGCAAATTCTTCGCCAGGCTGGAGGACCTGCCTTCAGCCACATGGATAAACTTTATCAGTTTGAAAATCTGGATATATTACCCAAGCCCATCCAGAGGCCTCACCCTCCCCTGTGGACAGCCGCAGTCAGTCCCACCACCTTTCAGTGGGCCGCTCAGGAAGGCATCGGAGTGCTCTCCGGACCCTTCAAGCCCTGGTTCATGATCAAACAGGATTTGCGCGCTTATAAAAAGAGCTGGCAACAGCAACACGGTCAAGGCCCTTTGCAGGCCGGACAAAATAATGGCTTTGCCATGACCATTGGTTGCCTTTGCCTGGAAGATGCCGTTGAAGCCAGACGGCTGGCTGAGGGATTTACCTGGTACTATCAGCGCTTGCTGGATCAGACCCGGCCGGTTCTCGCGCAGTTGCGGGAAAGCTATGAATACTATCACCGGCTCGGCTTCCTTGAGCCCCTGCTGCGGCGCGGCCTGAGTTTACGCATGCTCGAAAGCATGGGTATGGTGGTGGTCGGTGATCCGGAAACCTGTCGAAAGAAGCTTTCCAGATATGCACGTGCGGGAGTTGATCGCCTGATTCTGGCGGTTGGCGCAGGCATGGTATCCAGTGCAGTTACCCGGCGCTCCCTGCAACTGCTCGCGGAAGAAGTCATACCTTTCCTGAACCCGCCGGAAACCCGCTGATGCGGATCATGCTTACCGGTGCTGCCGGTCATACGGCTGCAGCATTACTTCCGGTTCTCGTGCAACGGCCGGATATTCAGCAGGTGATCGCTGTCGATATTCATCCGCCCGCTTTTAGCTCTGGCAAAATGCGCTACTTCAGCATGGATATTCGCGACCCGCGTCTTGCAGAGCAACTGGCGGACATTGACCAGATCATTCACCTGGCCTTTGTGGTTCTCAGCCCCCATCTGGGGCCGCAAAACCGTTGGCGCAGCGAGATGCGCGACATCAACCTGCGCGGCAGCCAGCACCTTTTTCAGGCAGCGGCCAACGCTGGCGTAAAGCATGTCATTTACACCAGCAGTGTTGCCGCTTACGGTGCCTGGCCCGATAATCCCATTCCTCTGGATGAAAACTGGCCCTGCCGGCCGGTTCCCGGTTTTGCCTATAGTGAAGACAAGGCGGCACTGGAATCCTGGCTGGATATTTTCTCCACCAAGGAACCGGCATTGGCAGTTACCCGATTGCGGCTTCATGCCATCATCGGCCCCCATGGGCAAAAGCTGGTAAACGCCATTGCGACCAGTCCCTTTGATGTGCGCATGAAGAACCCGGATCTACCCATCCAGTGCCTGCATGAAGACGATGCGACCCGCGCCATTGTGGCTGCTCTGGAGCATACCCATGGGGGGGTGTTCAATATTGCCGCAGCAGAACCTGTCCCGTGGTCCAGCATTCCGCGCCGCTGGTCTTTACCATTGAGCCCAGGGCAGTTACATCGCATCCATCGCCGTCTGCGGCCCTTCAATCGGGCTTTGGGCGACCCGGGCTGGCTTCGGGCTCTGGAAAATCCGCTCGTTGTCGATACCCGCCGCGCTCAAGAGGTACTTGGCTGGCAGGCACATTATTCTGTCAGCGAAGCACTGTCCTCCCTACGTCAGACGCAGGGTCTCAGTCCGCTTAAAGCTTGGAGGGGCTCCTAGACCATGGCACAATGGCGCATGACTTTTGCGTCCAACATTCCCGTCCAGGCCCGGATCCAGCGCCATCATGATGCGCTGGTCAGACGTTTGTCTGCGCACAGCAGTCAATACCGGGACCCGGTCAGTACCATCCCCTGGGAAAGTCTGGATGCTGACAGTGCCTGGCTGCCGGATTCCCTGGTTTCCCTTTATGGGCTCCCGGAATACGAGCAGCTCAGCGCGGATGAACGCACCCGGCTTTCGCAGGTGGAATTCGTCTCTTTTTGTGAGCTGGGCCTCTGGCTGGAGGCACTGTTCATCCAGCGACTCAGTGCCAACTCCCTGTACGAGATGTATCGCGATCCCCAGGGCTATCATTACCAGCTCCACGAACTGCGCGAAGAAGTCGGGCATAGTCTCATGTTTCTGGAACTCCAGCAGCGTTCCCACCTGCCATTCATGACCCCTCTGAGTGAGCGTCCGCCCTTGGCACGGCTGTATGCCCGCTACGCTCCAGAGGGTTCTGCGGCTTTTTGGGCGACTATTCTCATCGGCGAGGATGTACCCGATCGCATGAATCGCCTGATTTACGCCCGTAAGGATCTTCCTTCTGCCGTGCTCGCCATTACCCATGTACACATGCGCGAAGAAGCGCGACATATGGCTTTTGCCCGGACGACCATCCAGATGCGCAGTCAGGCCATGCATAGCCTGAAAAAAAAGGCCATCAGCCCGGTGTTGCGTGAGGTATTCCGACAGTTTCTGCGCACCTGCTTTTTCCCCTCGGAACAGGTTTATGCTGCGGCAGGCCTGAGTCATCCCAGGGTCTGGGCGCGCCGCGCCCGCCACAATCCGCACCGCATTGCATTGATGAACCAGTGTGCAAACCCCAGTCGTGACTTTCTGCGCAGCCAAGGCTTTGCCTTGTGATTTTTTTCCTCCTGCTATAATTTGAGAACCATGAAAAAAACCATGCTGTTTGAACTCGGATCCATCTATGTCTCTCCAGATGCCCAAGCCGTTTTTGAATCTGGCGAGCTGGATCCACAGGAATTGCTCCGGCGTCATGTTACTGCCGATTGGGACGAAGCCAGTGATCCGGACGTTGTGCATGCCAGTGAAAAGGCCATCCAGAGTGAAGGGGCTGTGGTCAGTTCTTGGCAGATCAGTGGTTATACGGTCTGGATTCGGACTGATTCCAGTAGAAAAACGACCATTATCGACTTACCACTTGAACACTGAGGTGTACCATGGCGGCGCTGACGATTCCTACACAGGCTTTCCCCGATCAACGCCCCGGCACCTCGGGTCTGCGTAAAAAAGTCGCGGTTTTTCAGCAGCCTCATTATCTCGAGAATTTTGTCCAATCGATCTTTGCAGCGATTCCCGACCGCAAGGGCAAAACGCTGGTTCTTGGTGGCGATGGACGCTTTTTCAATCGCGAAGCCATCCAGATCATTTTGCGGATGGCCGCCGCCAATGACTGGGGCAAAGTCATGGTCGGCCGGGGAGGACTTTTGTCTACCCCTGCTGTTTCTGCAATCATTCGGGCCCACCATGCCCATGGCGGCATTATTCTCAGCGCTTCCCACAATCCGGCTGGGCCCCTTCATGACTTTGGCATCAAGTACAACATCAGCAACGGAGGTCCAGCTCCTGAAAAAATCACGGATGCCATCTGGGCTAACAGTAAAAGCATCCAGAGCTATCAAACTCTGGATACTGCGGATGTCGATATCGATCACGATGGTGTTTTTCAACTCGGCGATATGACCGTTGAGATTTGCGATCCGGTCCGGGATTATGCCGAGCTGATGGCCCGCATTTTTGATTTCGAAGCGCTGCGTCGCCTTTTTAAAGGCAATTTCCGCATGCGTTTTGACGCCATGCACGCCATCACCGGTCCTTATGCCCTGGAGATTCTTGAAAAGCAACTGGGTGCCCCTGCGGGTACAGTCGTCAACGGAACTCCTCTGACGGATTTTGGTGGTGGTCATCCCGATCCCAATCTGGTCTATGCCAAGTCTCTTGCCGATTATCTGTTCAGCGAAGAGGCTCCCGACTTTGGCGCAGCATCTGATGGTGATGGTGACCGCAACATGATTCTGGGTCGCCGGTTTTTTGTCACGCCCAGCGACTCTCTGGCGGTACTGGCTGCCAACGCTACCCATATTCCCGGCTACCACGGCGGATTGAAGGGCGTTGCACGCTCCATGCCCACCAGTCAGGCCGTTGATGTGGTAGCCCAAAAACTGGGCATAGCGCATTATGAAACACCGACCGGCTGGAAATTTTTTGGAAATCTTCTGGATGCCGGCAAGATTACCTTTTGTGGCGAAGAAAGTTTCGGCACCGGTTCTGATCATGTCCGCGAAAAGGACGGGCTCTGGGCAGTCCTTGCCTGGTTGTCGGTGATCGCCGCCACGGGCAAATCCGTGGCAGAAATCGTGACCCGGCACTGGCAGGAATTTGGCCGCCATTACTACACCCGCCATGACTACGAGGGAATACCTGCCAGCGCCGGGGAAGAAATCATGGCGACACTCACTGCTCAGCTTCCGGTGCTGGCAGGGCAAACCCTGGCGGGAAGGATTGTCCAGACCGCTGATGATTTTGCCTATACGGATCCGATAGATGGAAGCATTAGCAGCCATCAGGGATTGCGCCTGCTGTTCAGCGATGGAGCGCGCCTGGTTTTCCGTCTTTCCGGAACCGGAACCGAGGGTGCGACTCTGCGGATCTATCATGAACATCTGGAGCAGGATGCTGCGCGCCAGCAACTGGATCCACAACGGGTTCTGCGTGAACTGATTGCCTTGGGCAAGGACCTGACCCGTATTGAAAAGCTTACGGGCCGCAAGGCCCCCACTGTCATCACCTGATGAAGGAGTCTGACTATGATGGATTACGACAACGATAGTAATGGTCTTGGATATGGTGCTTTGGGCATTGCCCTGCTGGCGGGTGCCGCTGCCGGTGCAGTAACCGCTTTGCTTTTTGCCCCTCAGACAGGCGACCGCACCCGCGAACAAATTCGCCATCAGGCCAATCGTGCCTGGGACAAAGTGGTCGCTTCCCGTGAGCGGATGAATGAACGCGTGGAAGAGTTGCTGGATACCATCGCCATTTACAGCGAAGAGCTGGTCCAAAAGGGTAAAGATCTGAACGACCGGGAACGGCAACGCCTCAATGATGGCATCGCCCTGGCCCGTAGCGAGCTGGACCGCCTGCGTCGGAAACTGTCCCGTTTAGATTGACCACGGAGCAGCAAGCGGCTATTCTCTGCCGCGACGGGGCGTAGCGCAGCTTGGTAGCGCGCCTGCTTTGGGAGCAGGATGTCGTAGGTTCAAATCCTATCGCCCCGACCAAATGGAACAGGCACTTGGCACATGCGGCCAAGTGCCTGTTTTTTATGAAAGGGTTTTGTGTAGGTGCTTCTCGAAAACAATGGTGAGGAGTACACCCAACACCTCCAGAAGAACCTCTTACGCATCCGTCGTGCCCCCCTAGTCAGGTCAACTCATGCCATCTGTGCCTCCCGGATCACCTCCGGGTGCCTGGCTGCGATGCGGAGCAGCGTCATAGCTGCACCGGAAGGATTGCGCCGTCCTTGTTCCCAATCCTGAAGGGTACGAATAGATACTCCCATCAGCGCGGCAAACTGTGACTGTGACAATCCTGCGCTGATGCGGGCCTGCACAACCTGTGGCACGTCAATCTTATGGACAATAACTTTTTTCCCGGCCTTCATCTGCCGGACGGATTCCAGAAGTTCCGCGCCAATATCGCGCTTGGCGTCCCGTTCCACGAGTTCCTTTTCAGTCATCGGCATCATCAATCTCCTTGTCAATCTCCTTGCGTAATTGCTGTAGCACATGCGCCGGGATATTCTTCCGCACATTCTTGGCGTAGATCAGAAGTAGCCATATCTCGCCGTCCTCACGTTGCAGGTAGTAAATCACCCGGACGCCCCCTCGCTTTCCCATCCCTGCCCGGTTCCAGCGGATTTTTCGACATCCTCCGCTACGGGGGATCACGTCGCCTGCGTCCGGTTGTAGCGCCAGCCATGAACAGAACTGGCCACGTTCTTCTTCTGTCCAGTAATCCGGCCATAGGCTCGCAAACAGCGGTGTCTCGATCAAGGTAAGCATACAGGCATATACTACGGCATAGCCGGACAATTGGAAAGCGTGGCGAACGGCAGGCCCATCGAAGATCATCCAAGAATAATGATCTCGCTCGACAGGAATCAGATTAGCTGAAATCTATTTACATCAGGATCCCAGTACGTTGCGGGCATTGGTGAATATCTGCATCCATGGGGTCAATTCGCCCCAATCTGCCGGAGCCCAACTCATTTGCAGGCTACGCACGACCCGCTCGGGATGGGGCATCAAAATGGCAACCCGACCATCTTCGTTGCAGAGCCCGGTAATCCCTTCCGGCGATCCGTTGGGGTTGGCCGGATAATGACGTGCCACTTGCCCCATGGCGTCCACGTAGCGCATGGTGACCGGTGCAGGAGACCCTTCGGTGGTACGGTCAAAGTGGGCACGGCCTTCGCCATGGGCGATGACAATCGGTGCATAGGTTCCGGCCATCCCGCTAAACCACAGAGAGGGAGAGTCCAGCACTTCCACCATGGCGAGGCGGGCTTCAAATTGCTCAGAACGATTACGGGTAAATAATGGCCAATGCCCGGCTCCGGGAATGATTTCCCGCAATTCAGCCATCATCTGGCAGCCATTGCAGACACCCAGGGCCAGACGCGATTCATCTGCAAAAAACGCCGCAAACTGGTCCAGCAATGCCGAATGAAACAGGATGGACTTGGCCCAGCCAGCCCCGGCACCCAGCACATCGCCATAGGAAAAGCCGCCACAGGCTGCCAAGGCCTGAAAATCATTGAGGCGATAACGTCCATTAGCCAGATCACTCATGTGGACATCCACAGCCGTGAATCCGGCACGGTGAAAAGCTGCCGCCATTTCAACCTGACCATTGACGCCCTGCTCCCGCAAAATGGCCACCTTGGGCTGCACACCCTGCTGAATCATGGGCATCTGCGGACTGAAGGGAACACGGGAGAAAAGCGGAGCTTCCATTGCGGTCGCGGCGGCAAATGCTTCTTTGGCGCATTGCGGATCGTCACGCAACGACGCCATCTGATAGCTGTTTTCAGACCATGCCTGCAGCAATTCCGCAACAGGTTCGTCCAGTAATACCTGTTCACCCTGAAGTACCCGCAGATGCCAATGCCCGACCTGCACGACACCAAGGCACTGAGCCCGGGTGTCCAGATCCATTTCCGCAAAAATGCCCCGCACGGTTTCCCGATCTTTGGCCGCTACCTGAAGTAATACGCCTGGCTCCTCCGCAAACAGGAAAGACCAGACATCGGCCCCGGCAGGCAGCACCATATCCGCCCCGCAGCGACTCGCAAATGACATTTCACAGAGCGTAGCCCACAGCCCGCCATCGGCACGGTCATGATAGGCGAGCACGAGTTCCTGTTCACGCAAGCTGCAGAGCGCCGCAAAAAGTTTACGCAACAGTTCGGGCTGATCCATGTCCGGCGTTTCCGCGCCCATTTGCCCCATTGTCTGAGCGAGGATGGAAGCCCCCAGACGGCCCTGTCCTAAATCGACCAGCCATAAATCGGTCTCTTCCTGAGCCGCCCACTGGGGCGTCCAGGTCTTGTGCAGATCCTGCACCGGCGCAAAAGCCGTAATGATCAGGGAAAGCGGGGAGACGACCGCTTTGTCCTGCCCTTCCTCCTGCCAGAGTGTGCGCATGGACAAGGAGTCTTTTCCCACTGGGATAGCCAGATCCAGGGCAGGACAGAGCTCCAGTGCTACTGCCTTGACGGCATCAAAGAGGGCGGCATCTTCGCCGGGATGATCCACTGCCGCCATCCAGTTGGCCGAGAGCTTGATGCTATCCAGTGCCCGCACATCTGCCGCCCAAAGATTGGTCAGTGCTTCAGCAATGGCTAGACGTGCACTGGCTACGGGGTTCAGAACCGCCACTGGCGCCCTTTCGCCAATGGCCATCGCCTCACCATGGGTATTCCAGAAATCCGCTGCAGTCACTCCACAGTCAGCAACCGGCACCTGCCAGGGACCGACCATCTGATCGCGGTGAATCAGGCCGCCCACGCTCCGGTCGCCAATGGTAATCAGGAACTCCTTACTGGCTACTGAGGGATGACGGAGCACCGCGTAGGCAGCATCGCGCAGAACCGCTCCAGACAGGTCCAGAGATTGGGTCTGAACCATCTGATGCCGGCTATCTCTTTCCATGCGCGGCGGACAACCCAGTAGCGCGCTGAGTGCCATATCTACAGGGGTATCTTGCAGGAGCGCATCTTCGACCAGAAGGACATCTTCTTCCACAGCCTCGCCCAGTACGGCGTAGGGGCAACGCTCACGCTGACAAATGGCCTCGAAGCGCGGCAAATCCTCTGGAGTAACCGCCAACACATAGCGCTCCTGCGCTTCATTACTCCAGATTTGCATGGGCGACATGGCGGGTTCTTCATTAGGTATCCTGCGCAACTGCAGGCGCCCGCCCCGACCCCCATCATGTAATAACTCGGGAACGGCGTTGGATAATCCACCAGCACCCACATCATGAATGGAGAGGATGGGGGAATCCTGGCCCAAAGCCATGCAGCGTTCAATCACTTCCTGGGCCCGCCGTTGCATTTCGGGATTACCCCGTTGCACCGAGGCAAAATCCAGTTGTTCATCGCCCGATCCGCTGGCCACACTGGAAGCTGCACCGCCACCCAGACCGATGAGCATGGCCGGACCACCAATCACCAACACTTTCGCGCCGATCGGCAAAGGCTGTTTTTCCACCATCTGCGGGCGGATTTGCCCCAACCCTCCGGCCAGCATGATGGGCTTGTGGTAACCGCGATGCACCCCATCGTGATCACACTCAAAAACCCGGAAGTAGCCGGCAATGGCCGGACGTCCAAATTCATTGTTGAAAGCGGCCGCACCCAGCGGTCCGTCGCGCATGATTTCCAGAGCGGAACGAATCCGCGCCGGCTTGCCATAAAAAGGCTGTTCCCAGGACTGGGTATAACCCGGAATACGCAGATGAGATACCGAGAACCCGGTCAGACCCGCCTTGGGTTTGCCGCCCCGCCCCGTGGCCCCTTCATCCCGAATTTCCCCACCACTGCCCGTGGCCGCGCCCGGAAAGGGAGAAATGGCCGTTGGATGATTGTGGGTTTCCACCTTCATCAAAACGGCGGTGTTTTCTTCCGTTGGCCGATACTGACCGTCGGCAGCCACGGCAAAGGGCTGACTGACCTTGATACCGGACATGACTGCAGCGTTGTCCTTGTAGGCAGATAAAGTGCCTTGCGGAGTCCGGCGATGGGTTTCACGGATCATGCCAAACAGACTCTGGGGCTGATTTTCGCCATCCAGACAGTAGTGGGCGTTAAATACCTTATGGCGACAATGCTCGGAATTCGCCTGGGCAAACATCATCAGTTCGGCATCACTGGGATCTCGGCCCAAATCTAAAAAATAATCCTTCAGGTAATCCAGCTCAGCGGGAGACAACGCCAGTCCCATGCTGCGATTGGCTTCAGTCAAGGCCGTCATGCCCTCTGCCTGCAGTGCCACCCGCCGCAAATGCGCCGGTTCGGGGTGCTCAAAAATGGCCTCGGCTGCATCCCAGTCAGAAAGCACAGATTCGGTCATGGGATCATGAAGCTGCCGGCGGATTTGCTCCAGTTCTGTCGTACTGAAAGTACCTGATCCGGCACGCTTCAGCGTATAGGACACACCGCGCTCGACCCTGCGGACGTTGCCAAGCCCGCAATGCCGGAAAATTTCGCTGGCTTTGCTTGACCATGGAGAAATGGTACCCAGGCGCGGCAATACGCAAATCTCCTGAATTTCATCCTGGGACTCTTCGGTAAATGGCGTTCCATAGCGCAGCAGAGCGCTGACCACAGCAGTTTGTTCAGCGTTGAGGGCTTCAGTCAGGTCAAGCAGGTGCACAAAGCGCGCATTCAGATAAGCAACCGGAAGCTCGGCTTCTTGCAGGAGTTTCAGCAGATGTTGCAGACGAAAGGCAGAAAGGGCCGCAGAGCCGCGCAGCAGCAGCATGAAGTGTTTCCTCGCTCAAAAACCTGGAACCGATAATAAACTTAAAGAGACACGCCCAGACGTTGGGCTACTTCCAGATAGGCTTCCACCACCCCGCCGAGATTACGCCGGAAGCGATCCTTATCCATTTTTTCCAGACTTTGGACATCCCATAAGCGACAACCGTCGGGGCTGAATTCATCACCCAGATATAATTCGCCGTGAAAACGTCCAAATTCCAGCTTGAAATCCACCAGAATCAGCTTGGCCTTGGCAAACAACGCCTTCAATAATGTGTTTACGCGCAGGGTCCAGCGCCGCATGGCTTCCACCTCTTCTGCACTGGCCCAACCAAAGGTGCGAATATGTGAGGTGTTGATCATGGGATCATGCAAGGCGTCATTTTTCAGAAAAAATTCAAGAATCGGCGGTTCCAGTATCCGTCCTTCCTCAATACCCAGGCGCTTCGTTAAAGAGCCTGCGGCACGATTGCGAACCACGCATTCCACCGGAATCATTTCCAGACGGCGCACCAGACTTTCGCGTGCATCCAGACGCCGGATAAAATGGGTCGGTACACCCTCGGATTGCAGGTACTCCATGATGAAGGCATTGAAAGCATTATTGACCTCGCCCTTGCGGGCAAGCTGCTCGACTTTTTCTCCATCAAAAGCCGAGGTGTCATCCTTGAAGTGCAGGATCAGCTCATCTTCCACGCTGCTGGCATAAACAATTTTGGCCTTGCCTTCGTACACTGCCTGACGTTCACTCATTGCGGCTGTCCCTTCGGGAAGACCCGCGCGAAGATGCGATCAATGTTGCGGGTGTGGTAGGCAAGATCAAACAATTCTGCCAGGTCCTTTTCCTGCAGATACTGCGAAACATCTGGATCCGCAGCCAGCAGCGCCTTGAAATCCGCATCATTTTCCCAGACCTGCATGGCATTGCGCTGGACGACACGGTAAGCGTTTTCGCGCAACATGCCCTTGGCCGTCAAAGCCAGCAATACCCGTTGAGAGAAAATCAGACCATGCATTTTATTCAGGTTATCCATCATATGCTGAGGATAAACCACCAGTTTTTCCAGCAACCCACTGGCCCGGTGGAACATGAAATCCATGACAATGCAGGCATCCGGGCCAATAACCCGCTCCACACTGGAATGGGAAATATCCCGCTCATGCCAGAGGGCGATGTCTTCCAGCGCCATACCGGCATAGCCGCGCAGCAGGCGCGCCAAGCCGGTAAGATTTTCGGAAAGAATGGGATTGCGCTTGTGCGGCATGGCGGAACTGCCCTTCTGCCCTGTCGTAAACGGCTCTTCGGCTTCCAGGACTTCCGTGCGCTGCAGATGCCGGATTTCCACCGCGATTTTCTCGATGGAACCGGCGATGATGGCGAGGGTATTGAAAAACTCGGCATGACGATCACGGGAGATCACCTGGGTGCTGGCCAGCTCCGGGCTGAGGCCCAACTCCCGGCAAACTGCTTCTTCTATGTCCGGGTCGATATTGGCAAATGTACCCACCGCTCCGGACAACATTCCTACTGAAACTGCCGCAATGGCGCGCTGCAGACGCTGCCGATTACGCTGCGCCTCGGCATACCAGACCGCCACTTTCAGACCAAAAGTAATGGGCTCGGCATGAATGCCGTGCGAACGGCCCATCATGACCGTATCCTTGTATTTCCAGGCCAGTTGTTCCAGCGCGGCACAAACCCGATCCATGCCTTTCAGGAGCAGTTCACCCGAGCGTTTGAGCTGCAGACCGAAACCCGTATCCACCACATCCGAGGAAGTGAGTCCCAGGTGAATAAAGCGACTGGAAGGCCCCACAAATTCTGCCACGGAGGTCAAAAATGCAATGACGTCATGCTTCACTTCCAGCTCGATTTCAGCAATGCGGGCACTGTCAAAAGCCGCCTTTGCTTCAATTTCTGCCAGGGCCTCGGCCGGAATCCCGCCACGCGCAGCCAGAGCGCGGCAGGCGGCCAGCTCGACATCCAGCCACGCCTGATATTTAGCATCCTGAGTCCATAAGGCACCCATTTCCGGGCGCGTATAACGCTCGATCATGCATTACCCCCGGATTGCGGGGTCAGGGCCGTCTGCAACTTGTTGAGCAGTTCCACCGACCACTTGGGTGCTGTTTTACCTACCCCCGGCTCGGTTTCCAGAACGCTACCGGAGTTGTCTTTCATGGCCAGCAGACGGACCCGCACCGAAACCGGCTCCTGTTCCTTCGGGCTGCTCCAGATAGCCTTGATGCTGTCCCAGGTGCGGTTCAGAATCCCGCCCACAAAACTCTGCTTTTGCCGGGCCTGCTTACCGCCTTCATGAATCAGCACCGACCAGTCCCCCATTCCTTCGCTGCGAACTGGATAACCCAGGCCTTGCAGGGCCACCTCAACGGCGGGTTGGGCTTTTGCAGGAACTGCATTCAGAACCAGATAAGGACCACCGTCATCCCGATAGCGTGTCACCTTGATTTTGGGCATTTCTGCCAGCAGCACCGACTGGCTCAGACGCTTCTGCACAGCCTGCAGCAAGTCGCGATTATGATCAGCATCGGCAGGGACCTTTTTCCATTCCACCGAACTACCCTGGGGATTATTCCAGTAACGCTCCTGCTGGATACTTAAAACCTCATTACCATCGGTGGCGGCCTGCAAATGAAAAGCGTAGCGTTCACGATATGAAGGCGCCAGGGTATTGCCGAAAAAGGCCGCAATACCGGTACGGAAATTATGCCAGCCAGTCACCAGTTCACCCTGCTCCGGCGCAAATTTTTCGATAGGGGTCTTGCTGGCTGCCAGGGTTTCCTTGACTGCAGCCCATATCTGCGCAGGTTTGGCCTGCGTCGTCAGGCTCAGTTCTGCACCGCTACCGACAATTTGCGAACTGACCCCGGCCAACGGTTTTTCTTCTATGGGCTTTTGGCCGGGCGCTTCACGCGGCTGGAAAACACCATATCCGCCCATGGTGCTATCCGACACGGTAGCGGGGTTCACGGGTCCTCCTGGAATAGTCACCCCCGGTGCCGGTACCTGCGCCAGCAGGTCCGGAGGAACGGCCAAGGGTTTCATGACCTGCGAATCTTCATATTTCGGACCTGTACTGGTATGCAGGAAAGGAATATACGAACACCCTCCCAAACCCAGGCTGGCAACCACGGCAAGAGCAACATAACGGCGCATGCAAAACCCCACTAAACGCGACTGAGCGCGAAAAAATCAAAGACAATGCGCTGCGCGCAAACTGCTGCGCAGACGCTCGTGATACATTTCGGACAACGGGGTCAAGGGCAATCGCAGCGCGGGCCCCACCCGTCCCATTTCCTGCAAGGCCCATTTCACCGGGATGGGATTGGACTCTAAAAACAAGTCACGATGCAGACCCAGCAACTGCGCGTTGACCGCTCTGGCGGCCACAAATTCACCTGCCAGCGCCAGATTGCACATTTCAGCCATGAGGCGCGGGGCCACATTGGCCGTTACGGAAATGACCCCTCTGGCCCCCAAAGACATGGCCGCCAAGGCCGCCGCATCATCTCCGGTATACACTTCAACCTGATCACCACACTGATGGAGGATTTCGGCCACCCGCTCGACTTTACCACTGGCTTCCTTGATACCCACCACACAGGCGCGCGGGGCCAGGCGGGCCACAGTTTCCGGGAGAATGTCTCCCGCCGTACGGCCGGGCACATTATAAAGGATCATGGGGAAATGGCAGGCCTCGGCAATAGCCGTATAATGCTGAAAAAGCCCTTCCTGAGTCGGTTTGTTATAGTAAGGAGAAACCAGAAGCGCCGCATCTGCCTTGGCTTCCATGGCCGCCTTGGTCAGGCTGATGGCTTCATGGGTGGCATTGGCACCGGTTCCGGCAATGACGGGTATCCGCCCCCTGACCTGCTCAACAACGCTACGAATCACCGTAACATGTTCTTTCATTTCCAAAGTGGCAGACTCGCCGGTAGTACCCACAGCTACCAGCGCATGGGTGCCTTCACTGATATGCCACTCCACTAAATCCCGCAATGCCGTATCGTCCACGGCGCCATCTGCGCGCATGGGCGTCACCAAAGCTACCATACTGCCATGAAACATGATTTTTATGCTCCCGCTCTTACGCGTTCCATTTCTGCATGGGATGGTACTTGTCCGACAGAGGGCTGGCAAGGCAAAGGGATCAATTGGCTGGGTGACCCCGCGTCATACCCAACTCCATAACAGTATAATTTTCACTGAGACGGTAACTGGTGCTCCCAAGGGGGTTCGAACCCCTGTTACCGACGTGAGAGGCCAGTGTCCTAGACCGCTAGACGATGGGAGCAGGCCCACAGATTATAAGTATCCACCGGATAATAGCAAGTATATCAGGTCAACCCGCAAACTGCAGAATAGCCCAGAATTGCAGAGCCGTACCGGCAAGGACAAAAATATGCCAGATCGAATGGAAGTATTTACGCTGGTCCAACAGAAAGAAAACAACTCCCAGCGTATAAGCGGCACCGCCACCCAGTAACAGCCACAAAAACCAGCCTGGAGAGGCGCGGTACAAAGGCAGCACCGCAAACACTGCCATCCAACCCATCAGCAAATAGAGCATCAACGATAGGCTATAAAAGCGCTTTCCGGTGAACACCAACAGTAAAATACCCACCAACGCCAGCACCCATTCCAGCACCAGAAGAATCATCCCCCAGACATCGTGCAAAACCATCAGGGTTACGGGCGTATAGGTGCCGGCAATCAACAGGTATATGGCCGAACGATCCACCCATTGAAAAAACAGCTTGGCGGGTCCCTGTGGCAACAAATGATAGATGGTGGATGCCGCATATAACATCAGGATGGTAGCCACAAATACCGAAACGCTGACAATGACCAGTGCTTTACTGTGCAACGCCGCCCCCAGCAACCAGACAATAAATATCAGCAAGGCACCCATGGCTCCAGCACCATGCAGGAGTCCATTAATCCACTCTTCGAGCCGCGTCTGATTTCTTTCTGTCCGGGGTTCTGTCTGAGAATACTGCAATGTCCACCTATGGTTCTGTCGGCCAACTGCTTGCTTATATCACTTGCCCGTAAAACTGCACAGAAGCTGATCTCAGGTACCCATGATCGGAACACGCAGATGGGTGCCTGCTGGCTCTTCACCATGGGGGAGATTATTGGCAAGGCGGAGCGCTTCAACACTGAGGCCATACCGTCGCGCGACTTCCGAGAGAGTTTCATGATGGCCCAGAACATGATTGGCCGATGACCAGCAGCTATCAGTAGGTGGTGCCTTCACAAAGTGGGCAACAATAGCATCGTGCATACTGCGCGCAAGGGTCTGACGAAATTCCGGGTCACGCAATCGCTGTTCTTCCTGCGGGTTGGAAATAAAGGCGGTCTCGACCAACATGGAAGGCACATCGGGCGCACGCAACACCACAAAATTAGCATGTTGCACGGCCGCATTATGGAGCCCTTCCACCCCCGCCAGACCGCGAATCATCACATCTGCCGCCGCTGCCGCTGCATTCATGGCGGCCGTCTGGGTCATATTGATGAGCACTTCATTGAGCATGGGATTCGGGCTGCCTACAGGCAACTTGCTCAGTAAGGGGTCTGCTGCATTTTGGGTTTTCGCCAGCCAGCGCGCTGCGGCATTACTGGCGCCCTTCCCTGACAACGCCCAGACCGTGGAACCCCGTACGTCAGGGTCAGGAAAAGCATCCGCATGAATGGAAATAAACAGATCAGCCCGATATCGTGAACCCAGGTGCATGCGCGACAACAGCGGAATATATTGATCCGTATGCCGGGTCATGATGACCTGTATCCCCGGGGTTTCGCGCAAACGTTGGGCCAGACCGAGGCCGACGTCGAGCACCACGTCCTTTTCCCGGGTGCCACGCAAACCCACCGCACCTGGGTCGTGGCCCCCGTGACCGGGATCCAGGCAAACCACAATGGGACGTTCTTTCGCTCGGCTGCGCAGGAAATTGCCCGCATCCGCCATTTTCCAGGTTCCGAGCAGAGCTCCACCCAGAGCTAACTGCCGAAGAAATTGACGCCGATTGGAATAAGTTCTGGATGAATCACACAAAACACGCCCCCAACTTATTTTAAAATCTCAAGTTATAGAGGCAATTTAGTGTTTATTCGAGAGAAGTCAAGACAGATAATCCTAAAAACGGCAGTTGCCGTGGGTGCTTTGCAGCGACTTTTGTTCTGAGCCGTTGTTGTTCTTGGCGAAATCCTGCGCCCGTCAGGAGAGCTGTCTGAGC
>DYJM01000101.1 GCA_020723125.1 Acidithiobacillus ferrivorans | reverse complement strand
AGCATTGCCAGCCCGGCCATTGCCCGGCGCTCTTGCGCACCGACCACCTGCCCGTGAAACAGAATTTGGCCGTCCGTTTGTTCCTCCAACCCAATCAGAGTGCGGGCGATGGTGGTTTTGCCGCAGCCTGATTCACCAACAACTGCCAGCACCTCGCCGCGCGCCAGCGTGAATGAAATGCCATCAACCGCTTTGATGGTGTTTTGCGGACGGCGCAGAAGCATCTCCGCCAAAGATTGGGACACGGGAAAATACTTGCGCAGGTTATTAACTATCAATACGGGTGAGGCGAGCATAAGAACTCTCCAATATGGTTTCGATACGCCCGCGCGGGGCTGCTCGACCAGCGGCGGCCAATGACTAAAATCGCGCTTCCGCGCCTTTGCACAAGTGGCAGGCAGCAAAGTGGTTGTCGTTGACTTCGAGTAAGGGCGGCGCTTCAAACTTACACTTTTCGAGCCGGACGTAACAGCGCGGCTCGAAGCGGCAGCCGGGGGGCAGTTCCGTCAACCTGGGCGGCGTGCCAGGGATGGAGGCCAACGCCTCACTCGGGTCGCTGCGCGCCAAGTCGGGGAAGGATTCGAGCAGTCTCTGCGTATATGGATGCTGCGGAGCATTGTAAATCATGTCTACCGGGCCATATTCAGCCACTTTGCCGCCATACATCACCACGACCGTGTCGCACAGCTCGGCCACCACGCCCAGGTCGTGAGTTACGATTACAATTGCCAACCCAAAGTCTTGTTGGATTTTTTTGAGAAGCTCCAACACCTGGGCCTGCACCATGACATCGAGAGCAGTTGTCGGCTCGTCAGCAAAAAGCAGGCTTGGTGAACAGGCCAGCGCCATCGCAATCATCGCCCGCTGGCGCATCCCGCCCGAATATTGGAAAGGATATTGCGCCCCACGTTCCTTTGGAATGCCAACCATCTCCAAAAGTTCGCCAACTCGCGTCTCGGCCTGCTCTCGATCCATCAATTTGTGAAGAGTAATCGCCTCGCGGATTTGCTCCCCAACACGCATCACCGGGTTAAGGGCATTCATGGCGCCCTGGAAAACGATGGCCAATTCCTTCCAGCGATAACTGCGCATTGATTTTTCGTTAAGCGTCAACAGGTCGGTGTCTTTAAAAAAGACCTGCCCACTCAGCCGGGCATTGGCCGGGAGCAGACGCATGACCGACATCAGCGTGGTGGTTTTGCCACAACCCGATTCACCTACCAGCCCAATCGTTTGGCCGGGGTAGACATCGAAGGAGACATCTTCCAGCGCGCGGGCAACCCGCTGATCGACCGGCATAACAAACTCCGTGGAAAGATGGCGCACTCGCAAGAGCGGCGATTTAACCGAGGTGTTGTGCATGGGCGGCCTCCTCGCCGGTAATTTTGACCACACGCGCCTCGCCCTCCAGGTGATGCCCCGTCAAACGGGGGTTGAGCATCTCCTCCAGCACATTTCCCAACAATACACATCCCAGAGAAACCCAGACGATGGCCAGACCCGGCGGCAGGTAGAACCACCAGGCGTTATTGCTGATCGCGTTGCGGTCGAAGGCAAAGTTGAGCATGGTCCCCCACGAAGGCTGGGTCGGGTCGCCCAGGCCGAGGAAAGCCAGCCCCGATTCGATCAGGATGGCAGTGGAAAGAATCAGGACGGTGTTGGCGACAATGAGCGGCATAATCTGCGGCAGGATGTGGTTGCGGATGATGTGGATATGCCCCGCTCCGATGGCGCGCGCCCGCGCCACGAACTGGCGTTCCTTGATGGTAAGCACCTGAGAGCGGACGAGGCGCGCGGTACTGGTCCAGTAGAGCAGACCGATGACCAGGATCAGCACGGTCAGCGGAGAAATTTGCAGGTTCAGCTGCCGGATGGCGGCTACCAGCACCAGCATCAACGGCAAATCTGGAATCACCAGCAGTACATCTGTGATACGCATGATGAGATTGTCCAGCCAGCCGCCAAAGTAGCCCGCCAGGATGCCGAGCAGGCTGCCCACAAACATAGCGATGAACCCGGCCAAGAACCCAACTGTCAGCGAGATACGCGCCCCAAAAGCCAATTGCGCCCAGACATCGTGACCGGCGTCATCGGTGCCAAGCGGTCCGTGAACAAAAGGGGGCGCAAAAGTCAACCCGCGCCCGTTTGCATCGCGGATAATTTCGTTGGGCGAGGTGGTGGTGACAAGTGGGGCAAAAATCGCCAGCAAGATAGCTGTCAGAACCAGGAAAGCGCCCATCAGCCCCATCCGGTTGTGCCGAAAGGTTTTCCAGAAGTCGGCCAGGTTGCGTTTGAATAAGAGCCAGGATTCCTGCATTGGTCAAACCTTTTTTATCCACTAAGCCGCACTGATTCACACGAATTTTCAAGAGATTAGTAAAAATTCGTGCAGATGAGTAGCCTCAACTCGCCTTCACGCGCGGGTCGAGATACGTGTACAAAATATCGGCCAGCATGTTGGCCAAGATAACGCTGACCGCCAGCAGCAGGAAAGCGCCCTGCAAGAGCGGGTAATCCTGCTTGGTGAGAGCCGTCTGAAAAAGCTTCCCCAGGCCATCATAGGAAAAAACAGTTTCAATGTAAATTGCGCCGGAAACGGTGAATCCCAGGTTGAGCGCCACGATGGTGACAATCGGAAGCATGGCGTTTTTTAAGGCATGCTTCCAGAGCACCTGCCAATGGCTCATCCCTTTGGCTTTGGCAGTCAGGATGTAGTCCTCGCTCAGGACTTCCAAAATGGATGAACGCATAATCAGCATATACTCGCCCAGATACAGGATGGACAGCGTAAGGGTTGGCAAAAACAGATGAGCCATCAGGTCGGGAATCACCGTGTAAAGCGGCTTGCCGACATTTTCCGGACTGACGATGCCGCGAGTCGGCAACCCCAGCCAGGAACTACCTGCTGCCAGCAGGATAATCCCCAGCCAGAAAGTGGGCGTGGCCCAGGCGATGAGCGAAAAAGTCAACGCGCCAACATCCAGAGCGGTCTTGCGTTTCCAACCAGCAAACAGCCCGAGCACAACACCAAGAAAGATAGAAAGAATTTGCCCCAACCCGATGAGCAGCAGGGTATTCCATAGTTTCGCAACCAGAATTTCAGCAACCGGCTTGCGTAACGACCAGGAGACGCCCAGATTGCCACGCGCCCATTGCCCCAGGGTGCTGAAGAACTGATCCGGGAAAACCGGCTTATCCAGCCCAAATTGCTCGCGCAGCGACTGCTGGACCTCCGCCGAGATTTTAACGTTACGCCCAATCACCGCCCGCACCGGATCGCCAGGCAGAATGCGGAATAAGACAAAGTTGATGGCAACGACCACGAACATCGTCACAAGTGAGAGCAAAAGCTTGCGAATTAACAAATCGCGGCGAGACATGTCACCCCTCTCCCTGCTTCTCCATTCGCTCTTCTGGCTCTTGCGCTGAGCTGCTGAAGTTTTACTTCAGCAGCTCAGGCGGATGGGGAGGCGTTTGGGAAGGAATCTACTTTACCGGCTCCACCTGCATCAGGGATTGGAAGGACGCAATCCCAAGTGGTGAATCCAGGAAGTTGGTGAATTTATCGGAACGGTAGGCTTCGAGGTCATTCCCATAGTACAAGATAATGTACGGTTTATCGCGGAATAAAAGCTCCTGCATTTTCCAGACGATTTTCTGGCGCTCGACGCGATCGATGACTTGCTGCTGATCCAGATACAACTGGTCATATTCCGAATTGGAGTAGCCGCTGTCACTCCAGCCGCCTTCGACATACTGTTCGCTGGTCATCACGCTGAGCATGAAATCCGGATCTGGGTCAGCGCCCCAACCCCAAATGACCAGGTCGTAATCCGCATTAGGGTTGGTTGCCACCACCAGGCTATCAGGGTCAACCGCCTCAGGCGTGGCTTTAACGCCAATTTCGGAGAGCCAGTTGGCAATCATATCCGCAACGCGCGGATAGGTAGAAGAGTCAGAGGGGTATTGCAGCCGCAGTTCGAGGCGCACCTCCCCTTTGGCGCGAATTCCGTCCGCGCCCTTGACATAACCGGCCTCCTCCAAAATACGATTCCCCTCATCAAGGTTGAAGGCCACATCCTGAATATTGGAGTTGTACCAGAAACCACCGCCCATCACCGGCGGAATAATATTGACGCCGGGCTTGCCATTGCCCTGCAAAACAACATCCACCAAATCCTGTTTATTGATGGCGGATGCAATCGCCAGGCGCACCTGAGGGTCTTCGAGGGCAGGGTTGCGAGTCGGAGCCGGGTCGTGGTCGGCGGGAGCCGAGTTGATGATTAATTCGGTCAGCGAAAGGCCTTGACGGGAGATTGTCTCGACATTTTCGAAGGTCTGCACGGCGGCAAAGGCGCTATCGGGGACTTCATTGGTCATATCAATATCACCGACTTTGAGCGCCTGCACCAGTGCGTCGCTGTTATCGAAGGTCTGGTAAATAACCTGGTCAATTTTGGCGCGCCCGCCGAAATAGTCGGCGTTGGTTTCCAAAATGATGATGCGCTGATCCTTATCCAAGGTCGTAATTTTGAAAGGGCCGCTGCCGACCGGGCTAAAATTCGTGAAGTTCTGCAAGTCTTCGGGGGTGGCGAAACTCTCAAAATCGGGCGGATAGACGATGTACAGGAACGAAACGCGGTAATCCATATTGCTGATAGGGTATTCGAGCTTAATTTCGACCGTGCTGGCATCAACCGCCCGGGCTTCGACAAACCCGGTAATATAGCCGCTGTTGGTCACCCAGCCATCCTGATTTTGAATGAAAGCATTGATATTCCAGGCCACCTGCTCCGAGGTCAGGTCCTCGCCATTATGCCACTTGATGCCCTGGCGCAGTTTATAGGTCCAGGTCAGGCCATCCTCCGAGACCGAACGCTCCTCCGCCAGCAGGCCAACATACTCACCTTGCGGGTTTTGGGTGGTCAGCGTCGAATAGACAAAGTCGAACATGGTATAGGATTCTGTCAGAAAGGCATAGGCCGGGTTGAGCGTATCTGGGAAACCCAACCAGCCAACATGCAAGACAATCGGCTCTGCGCTCACCTCCAAAGTCGGAGTTGGGTTTTCGCCAGTCGGAGCTGGGTTTTCACCCGCAGCCGGCTGGGTGGCGGTGCCCCCACCGCACGCAGCCACCAACAAAGCAAACAACAAGAAGACGAACCAAAGTGTTTTCTTCATGCTCTCCTCCTCGAGGCTGAAAAATTCCGCATTCGTTTCTGCGGATTTGAACAGCAGACAAACAAGATACCCCGGCTGTCTGTTGATAACAAAGCGGGTAAAAATTGCTGATATGACTTTATCAAATTATTTCCTTATAATTATTCTACATGATAATCCAAAGATAACAAGCATTTTAGGGTAGCATTTTTAGGCAAATTTCTCGTATACTAGAGCCGAGGAAACAGATATGAAAAAAACTATCGAATTAACCGAAAAATACGAGCGCAACAACTGGCCTTCCATGCCACGCCCAGACCTGAAACCACCGGCAGGTTGGAGCCTCGAGGCGCTGACCGCGCTCAAGCGTGTGCGCAATCATCAACTCTCCCCCGATGGAAACCAGATTGCCTTCATCTGGGATAGCGACGACCTTTCGGATATTTACGTCATGCCCTCTGAGGGAGGCTGGCCACGGCACCTGACCACTGACCGCGGGCCAACCCTTTCCTGGAACGATGAAATCCCGCAATGGTCGCCCGACAGCCAAAAAGTGGCCTACACCAGCCACGGACACGTTTACACCGTTAAAGCGACAGGGGGACTGCCGGTCAAGCTGCTCGATTATGCCGAAGCGACCTGGGAACCGCGCTGGATGCCCGATTCGGAGCATCTGGTGATCAGCCTGGAACGCGATGGCGCCGACCAACTGGCGCTGACCGATTTATCCGGCAGCGAGTTGCGCTTCCTGACCAGCGGCGGCGATGGCGACCACTGGGATGCGCGCCCCTCGCCGGATGGGAAAAGCCTG
>DYJM01000100.1 GCA_020723125.1 Acidithiobacillus ferrivorans | reverse complement strand
AAAGTGCATGATGTTCGGTGATGAGCAGGTCGCACCATCTTTGATCTGCCGGACTTGGTGCTTGCGCGGGGGGAGAGAACTTGACGATGACCTGCCGTGATGAGGGCGGCCCATCGGAGACATGTGCTACAAACTTGGGCTGCTCCCCTCCCGCGCTGGATTGTGGAATCCACTGGCCTTCCATGAGCTTGCGGACTTCCAGCGCATAAGCGTTGGCACGATCTCCTGCGGCTATCGCCGTTGATTCTGTTGCTGGCAATGTGGTGGTAAAACGTGCCATGGATCCGACGCCAATCAGGAAATGGCCTGGTAAATCATTCCCCATCTGAGTGATGACCTGTAGCATCTGGTCATCATTCCAGTGGTGGATGTGTTCAGGAAGAGGGGTACCGATAAATGCCGGTTGCCGGGAAAGTTGCTTGGCCAATGCCCGGCCCAGGTAGCCCTGTGGCCGGAGGTCCTGCAGGAACCACGGAATCCCTTCGTAATGGGTTCGTAGCCATCCGTCCGGATAGCGGTTGTTCTCCCCGCTGCGCAAGGCATCACAGGTCGCAAACAAATATTCATCCGCTTCCAAAACGGTTAATGTGCCATCCAACTGGGGCACGCCCTGCCGGTCTACATGGTATATCGGGATTTTCCAGGGTTGATCCGGGTGTTGGCCATCAGGTTTTGCCCACGCATAGCGCGTCGAACGTGCTGCGCCGATCTGACAGAGAAATCCGGGATGCTCGCGTTCACACGCATTCATCAGACGGGACAATGTGGGGCGCGAGATTCGCAGGCGCCCGCACAGGGTCTGTCCGGTTTGTGATCCAGTATGCAGTAAACGGATAAGTTGTGGGATTCGGGTTGGCATTTCGGCACAGTGAAAAGATATTCATTTCTTATGATTTATTATAATCAGTTGATTGTCAATAGTTAAATATATTATCATACGCTATAACGAAACGATAATATTTTCCTCATAAGGGCATTCCAGATGGCGTATGAGGAGAGTGAACCATTCCGGGGGCTGAAGCCACTTATGCTGCATTCTTTGGCGTCACCTGCTCATCTGTGCGCATCCCAGGGAACCAGCGGATGAAAGTTTTTCGTAGGTCATCGTTCAGGACCTGCACTCTTGTTTGCAGCAACAAATGCGCACCGCGTTGGGTCCAGCGCATCTGCTGCTTTTTCACGAAGCGTTTACTGACCACATAGTTCACCGTGGATTCGACAAAGGACGTGGAAATTACCTCATCATGCCGGTAGCGGTCGCCGTAGTTGGGGATAAACGCCTGGTTGGCGTCAATATAGGTGCGGAATTCCCGCACCACCTTGCGCATTTTCTTCTTGTTCGCCGGATTCGCCTCCAGCATCTCCAGATCGTCTTCTAAGTTATCAATCCGTTTCAGCGCGTGCAGGACATTACCGTGCCAGAGATTCCATTTGAGACTTTTCCGATGGTTTTCCAGATCGGTCAGTACAGCGGCAATTTCCGGGCATTTCTCGTTGGGCTTCAGTTCCTCCGTCATCCCCGCAATCATTTGCTGCATGACGGTCAACCGCATGGTGATGTGAAACCAGTCGAGCAAGTGCTCCGATTCCGGACTGAGGCGCTGCTGCAAATCCCGTACGGTATTGCCGCCATCGGAGAGAAACACGACCTGCTGGTTCATCTGCAGACCTTGCGATTTCAGCACTTCGTGCAGCCGGCGCCGGGGCTTGGTATCGTATTTATTCACGAAGGCAAACACCTTGGCATCTCCTTCTGTCTGAACACTCTTGCCGGTAATCACCTCGAACCAGCCTTCCGTTCGTGACCGTTGCTCCGACGCATGGACATAGCCACCGTCCAGACCAAGGATAATGGGTGGCCCCGGTGGTGGTTGCTGGGCCCAATCATTGGGGCAGCCTTCAATAAACTGGGGCCGCTCCTCACCGAGTTCATTTTCAATCCGCTCGGCCACTTGATGCAGGTGCCGCCGCATTGATGTGGGATTGATCTCTTCGGCAATGGGCAAGACTTCCGTCAGCAGCTGGACGCTCAGCCCATAGGACATCATGGAGGCGAATTTGGTCTCCAGATACTGGAGCTCCGGCGCACAGTGCGTGCTCAGTAGATCGGCTAAGGGGCTTGAACTATGTCGGCCATGGTGTTGGCAGGGGCAATCATACAGACGCGGGCTGATCAGATTGAATTTCCCGAACAGCGTCCGGTAGACGATGACATGCTGCCCCTTCCGGGTTCGATGTGCGCCACAGTCCGGACATTCCTGTAAGGTGGCGAGGTATTCTGCGACTTGTTCCGTGAGCAGGGTCTGTTGCAGGCCGCGCAGCAACTTTTTTGCCTCTGCCAGGGTCAGGCCGAGATCCTCAGTACGGAGGTCGCCACGCTCCAATTGCAGGATTTCCTCGACTTTCTCCGTCTCCCCATTTTCAGCTTCAATAACCATCTGTATGCGCACTTTCATCACCGGCTCCTTGCGATTACCACGTCCATCCAAGTCATATCGTGCTCTGTGTACTGCCGCAGTCGGCGGTTGACCGCGCGCCGATCAAATTGGTCCAACGTCAGCCATTCATGCAACTCATTGAGACTCTCCACATGGTTCTCCAGAGACGCGATGTTATGGCCTTCCAGGTCGTCCAGGATGTCCGTAAAAATATCCATAGCCTGCAGCGAGATATCATCACGTCGCGTCATGAAGGCCAAGGGGCCGCCACAGCCTTCCGGTGGTGCCCGGCGCTGGCCGCCGATACAACAGGGATACGTCCTTTTGTCTTCCGGCTTCAAATGCGCTTCAACGCGCACCACGTGTTGCCAGCAGTCGCCGAAGTCGTACTCGTAGTCGAAGCGTTCATTGATACGGAATTTGAAATCGCACAGGCGGACTTGGTTGGGGTTGGTAGAGAAGCTTATCCCGCCATCATGATACACACCGTAGTCCTGGCCATGGATGTGAAACCCATTCAAATGCGCATCGCTCCAGCCGAAGGCAATCTGCAGGATATAATGCAGGTCCGCGATGGTACTGTCGCTGCGCACGAGCAATCGTCGCCAAATCATCGGAGTGATCTGGCGAATCCATACATGGAGCTGGTAAACCACGGCGCTCGTCTCTTTTGCCATAATCCTCTAAGCTTAATACACGATGGTCAAAACCACTTGATTTTGACCTTGGAAAAAGAAGCGTCTGGAGAGCTTGCAAATACTGGGGGCAATGGCGCGAAAATCAGAGGGGTTTTTGACCATGCGTGCGGCGATCTATACCCGGGTGTCCACGGCAGACCAATCCACTGACCGGCAACTGCGCGAATTACGCGACTACGCGAAAGCGCGGGGCTGGGAAATTGTGCGAGAGACCCAGGAAACCGCCAGCGGCACCTCACAAAAGCGACCTCTACGTGAAGAGGTTCTGCAAATGGCGCGCACCCGCACTATCGATGTGGTCCTCGTCCAGGCTTTAGATCGTTGGGGTCGTAGCGTGCAGGACCTCATCCTGACCATGGCGGAACTGGAAACGCTCGGGGTTGCCTTTGTGGTTCCGGGACATATCGACATGAGTACACCCATGGGCCGTATGATGGCGCACCTCCTGTCAGCGGTTGCTGAGTTTGAACGTGAGCTTATCCGGGAACGGGTGCGCTCTGGCTTGGCCAATGCCCGCGCCAAAGGGAGACGCCTGGGTCGGCCCTGCGCGACAGCGCGGCAAGTGGACAAGGGCCTGTCTCTGATCAAGCAGGGCGTAACCTACCAAGCGGCGGCCAAGCAATCCGGGGTCAGTATTTCCACGCTGCTGCGTGCCCACAGAAAAACACGGGCTGCTTGACCGTCGAAAATCAGGCTGGTGAGGCCAGCCCCCGGAATGGTTCACTCTCCTTATTGGCACAGTAGTGGTTGCCATTGATCAGCGAGGAAAGCGGCATCACGAAAAAGACAAAAACGAAGCCACCTATAAAGGTTGAGTACGCTGGATTTACTCTGGGCGGATGATAGAGGCTATGGTTTTGCTAGAATCAGCATACTTCTGGCCTAACGCGAAAGGGGTTCTCCCGGTCAGGATGATGGTTTCTAACTTTTGGTAAATACATCCATGAAAACCACTGAAAATCCCATTATGGAATACCTGCACACGATTCTGGAGCGCACCGACCAGTTGGTGGATGATGTCAGCGATCTGCGACATCGCATGGCCAGACTGGAGAAGATCATTCTGGAAAAGAAATCAAGAACGCCTGTGCGCAGAGCTTCCAAGGATTCTAAGGACGACACCAATCAACTGGTTAACAATATGAATGTGCTGTCAAAAGACCCGGAACGTCTGAAGCAAGTCGCAGAATCTTTGGGTCTTCACGAACAATCCGTTTTATTGCGCATTAAACTATTAACCCATTCTCTTGAACAATCTCGCGGGGGAATGTTGACAAAGCTGGATACGGCAGAAGCCCAATTGATATGCTCTATAGAATAAATGCACCATGAGAGGAAGTTCCATTAGAACATCGATATTATTCGTCGAAAATATGTACTTCCGTTTGGGAAATCACGACACCACCACCAACGAGATGAATCTCCCCAACCTCTAAATTGAGTTTTTTCAGTTTCAGTTTTGCGATGGGGAGTCCTTTCTCGGCAGCTTTGGCCAACCATTGCATGGCGATGGAATGATTTTGGGCAACTCCGGCTCCCTCCAGGTAATGCCAAGAGAGTAAGTCCATGGCATCCACTTCGCCTTTCTTCGCAGCCGCCTCAATCCATGGCACAGCGATGGCGTGATGCTGCTCTGCAGAAAAAGCAATACCCACCAGTTTGAGCGCTTTCGCATCACCGGTATCTGCCTGCTGAATCCATCCCACCAGCTCCTGATTCAGTGGGACGCAGATGTGGTGTTCAATATCAAAGAGGTTTATTTGCCGAAGCATCCCACTGGGAAGATGGGCAGCGTCCACACTTTTGGCTTGAATCACTCCCGATTCGAGCCAGTTATGAACCGTCCGCACCGACTTGCCTATCAGCATCGATGTGGTATGCGCACTGACAAAAACGGGGGAACGTCTCAGATTCTCCATGACCAATAGCTTACGTGATCAAGATGCACATGGAAACCCATCCCTAGAGCAAAATCACAGAGGCAAAAACCCGACTTCATAGGAAAACCTATGCAGATTGAGCGGCAAAAACCGGCTTCATAGAAAAATCTATGAAGTTTTGGATGTAAAAAACACAGGCTTCATAGGAAAATCCATGAAGTTTGAGCAGTGTGGCTATAAAGCACGCCGGTTAATCATTATTCAACCAACTTACTATCTTCTTGAATGCTGATTGACTAAAAAATTATTTAACTTTTTCAATTTGTTAAAATGGTTTCATCAGAAAAGCGAAAATTTGGCACATTTTATGCTTACCATTCAAACGAGATATCGCAAAGCGCGATGTCGGATTGAACCTCTTGCAAGAATAAGGAGTAAGACTCATGAGCATGATAGTCGAAAAGGCCAAGTATCGCGCCGAACAAGGTTTCACCCTCATCGAACTGATGATCGTCATTGCCATCATCGGCATTCTGGCGGCCATCGCCATTCCGCAGTATGAGCAGTACATCGTGACATCCAAAGCGACCACGATTACTCAGGATTTTCATCAAATGGTCTCCGAACTAACAGCCGCACAAGCGGCTGCCAATGCAGGTCAAGTAACCACAATAAATGCCCCAACTAATATCCCTGGTGGTGCTGCAACGATTAGTGTGGGACAGGGCGGTACTGGTACTGGAAACAGCGTCGCAATCACCAGCAGCACTGGTAGTGCCGCAGTCACTCTGACTATGGGTTCTAGCAACAGCGTTTCCAAGGCAGTAGGTCAAGCGCTAACAGCTCAAGGCATAACTGGTTGCACTATCTCTGCCGCAGGTGACACCTGCACTGCCGTTGTCTCTCCTAATAGCTCAGTCAGCTATAGCTAGCTAATATCCTCTTTTTATCGGCAGCCCCACGGGGCTGCACCTTTCGGACAGTGCTCTGATCTCCATCTCAAAAAC
>DYJM01000099.1 GCA_020723125.1 Acidithiobacillus ferrivorans | reverse complement strand
GTGGATGCTTTTTGCTCCATCGTTCCTCGCCTGTTGTTCCATGGCTCATCCTGCTGTCAGGAGAGAACTCGCCCTGCGGGCTCAAACAGCTCTCCTGACGGGCGCTGGATTTCGCCAGGAACAACGGCGCGAAACACGCCGCAAAGCACCCCACGGCAACTGCCGTGTTCAGGATAAAGTGGCATTGACTTTACATGCCCTCCTGTGAAATTTTGGCGCAGTGCGAAGGGAGGGAACATGGTGGAGTCCAGATTGATGTCGGGACACTTGCTACGGCGTCGTACCCGGCAACAGGAAGCCATTCCTGACTGGGTTTTGCTGAACGACATGCAGTCCATTGCGGCATGGCTGGAAACCCGCTTGAGCGCCGCATCCAGGGAAATTTTGCTGGAAAACTATATTTTTGCGGCGGGCCTCTGGCCCCGGCAAATTTTGCGGATATTATGCGACAAAGCACTGACCGGAGTGGCAGTATATATTACGCTTGATGCCCTGGGCAGTCGCAGCTTTCCCGAAAGCTGGATCAACGAGCTGCGCCAGTCTGGAGCGCAGCTGCATTTTTATCACAGTTTGCAACTGAAGGGCCTGGAAAAGCGCTTGCGGCGTACCCACCGTCGTATTGTCGCGATTGATGGCCAATGGCTGGCCGTTGGTGGCTTTGCTCTGGATGACGAGTGGCTGGATGACAAACCGGGAAGTCCGCCTTATCGGGACATGCTGTTTGCCTGTCGTGGTGCTCTGGTGGATCGTGGTCGGGAAATATTTTTCCGGCACCGGCCGGAACATCTGCCGATCCTGCCTGCTGCTGTGGGTGAAGAAAGGGCGTTCTCTCCGGAATCCTGGGGCGAAGGCCGGTTTCTCGAAGGTATCCCGCCTGCCAGTTATGCGGTGCGCCGACGCTTGTTGGCGGCCATTCGGGGGGCGCGCCAAAGCATCTGGATTGCGACGCCCTACTTCAATCCTGATCCAGTGATATTGCGCAGTATCTATCGGGCGGTGCAGCGCGGGGTAGATGTGCGCCTGCTGCTCGCGGGGCGCATTACCGATCATCCACTTTTGCGATTCGGGATTCAGGCGTATTATCAAAAGCTGATGCGTAGAGGTGTGCATATTTATGAATACCAGGGCGCTTTCCTCCACGCCAAGTATGTTTTGGTAGACCGATCCTGGGCGACACTGGGTTCGGCAAATTTTGATTTCCTGAGTTTGTGGTTTAATCACGAGCTCAATCTTGAACTGCGTTTGGCCCGGGTATCCCTGCTGTTGCAAGGTTTATTTGTGCGTGAATTTGCAAAATCCCGAAAAATCGATCCGGAACCCTGGCGTAAGCGCCCCTACTGGCGACGTTTGCCGGAATGGTGTCTGGCTCAGCTCGATCGTTGGGTGCAGGTCCATGCTTTGGGTCAACGCCGTTATTGAGAGGATGCATGCATCATATTTGTAAAACGGCTGTGTTGCCGTACAGCGCGGGTCAGGTTATGGCCCTGATTGAAGATATTCGTTCCTACCCGCAATTTCTGCCCTGGTGTGGCAGAACCCGGGTTATCCAGGATCGGGATGAAGAAGTGGTTGCCGAAATCACCATTTCTCATGGTGCATTTGGTAAATCCTTTACCACCAAAAATCGTTATCAGCGCCCCAAGCTGGCTGAAGTACGTCTGGTGAATGGTCCTTTTCGTTTTCTGGAAGGATTGTGGCAGCTCGAACCTGACCCCAAGGGCACCAAAGTGACGCTGGATATGCGCTTCGAATTTGCCTCACGGCTGGTGGGCGCGTTTCTGGAGCCCATTTTCAAACAGGCAGCAGAAACCATGGTGCAGCGTTTTGCACAAAGAGCGCGCGCCGTATATGGCCCCCCTGCAGCCATTCCGGCAACAGGGGACCGTCCATCTTTATAGGCTTTCACCCTAAAAACGGCAGTTGCGGGGGGTGCTTTGCGGCGTGTTTCGCGCCGTTGTTGTTCTTGGTGATATCCTGCGCCCGTCAGGAGAGCCGTTTGGGCCCGTAGGGCGAGTTCTCTCCTGACAGCAGGATGAGCCTTAATGTGAAAGAAATGGAGCCATTTTCTTTCATTCTCCGGGGTGGCGCGAGTCGCAATGGACGTTAGAACAACAGGCGAGGAACATTGGAGCAAAAAGTACCCCCGGCAACTGCCGTTTTTAGGTTTATCCGTCTAGTTGTCGGGTTTTCCCGGGCCTTTGGTCATGGCTTTTACATCCCCCTGCACCCCGATGAGCTTGTCATCCTTGTCAAAAAGGACAATCACCTTGCGAACCTGGGTACCGCTATAAGCTGGCTTATAGCTGTAAGAGTAAATCCATTGATGGGGGTGCCAGGGATCCTTCAGCAGGGGTGAACCCAGAATGGTACGCACTTGCAGCGCATCCATACCCGGATGCAATTCTGCCAGTTGCTGGCTGGTGACGACGTTACCCTGCTGTACGGCAACCCGATAAATACTGCAGGCTCCGAGGGAGAGGGCACAAAAGGTAATCAGGGTAATCAGGCGGAGGCTTCTCATAGTCCTTGTCTTAAGCGTCAGGTACCACTATCCTAAACCATTACGCATGGGAATTGCTACGAGCACATGAGCTACGAAAAATTGAATAGTGACGAATTGAAGCGGGCTGGATTGAAAGCCACACTGCCACGTCTGAAAATTCTCCGCATTTTTGAAGACAGTGACACCCGGCATTTAACGGCGGAAGAAGTGTATCGTCAGTTGCTGGATGCCGGCGAAGAAGTGGGTCTGGCCACGGTCTATCGGGTCCTGACCCAGTTCGAGATGGCTGGTCTGGTGCGCCGTCATCATTTTGAAGGGGACAAGGCCGTTTTTGAAATGAACGAAACCGGTCACCATGATCATATGGTCTGTACGGCTTGTGGCAAGGTTCTGGAGTTTTTTGATGAGGCGCTGGAGGCCCGTCAAAATGAAATCGCCGGAGCTCAGGGGTTTTTCATCAGCGATCATAGCCTGTATTTGTACGGGACCTGCCTGGGGATGCAGGAATCCGGGGTCTGTTCTTTGCAGGCTCCAGCGGGCAAATAATTTTCTGAACATTTGCAAAGTTAGTTGCTGAGTACCAGATTATCGCGGTGGATGATTTCCACCTCGTCAATATCTCCGAATGATTCCAACAGGGTCTTGCTGCTTTTTCCCATTCTCAGCAGAACATCTTCACGAGCAAAGTTTACCAGGCCGCGCGCCACCTCCCTGCCCTCCGGGTCCACACAGCGGAGCAGATCACCCCGCTGAAAATCGCCTTCTGCACCGGTGATTCCGACAGGTAGCAGGCTGCTACCCTTTTCGCGCAGCACCCTGGCCGCACCGTCATCCAGAAATAAAACCCCGTTGGGGCGAAGCTGTCCAACCAACCAGCGCTTGCGGGCCGCGAGCTTGGCGACACCAGGCCGAAAATAGGTGCCCAAAGGCTCACCTGCCCAGATGCGCAGCAAGACATTCTCAGCGCCACCCGGCGCGATGATGGTGGCCGCACCGGATTGTGCCGCACGGCTGGCTGCGTGGACCTTGGTACTCATTCCGCCGGTACCGACGGCGCTGCCGCTGCCCCCGGCCATGCTCAGCAGGGCAGGATCCCCAGCCTCTACCTCGGTCAGTAAGCGGGCATCAGGAGCTTTACGGGGATCCTGGTCGTACAAACCCGCCTGATCTGTCAAGATCACCAGTAAATCAGCTTCCAGCAGGTTGGCGACCATGGCTGCCAGGGTATCATTGTCGCCAAAACGGATTTCGGTGCTGGCAATGGCATCGTTTTCATTGATGATGGGAATGACCCCGAGTTCCAGCAGCGTACGCAGGGTTGCCCGCGCATTCAGATAGCGATGGCGTTCCTGAAGATCTTCGTGGGTCAGCAGGACCTGACTGCCGTGAACCCCGCCCCGGCGGAGGAATTCGTTATAGACCTGAATCAGTGCGGCCTGGCCGACGCTGGCTGCCGCCTGAAGCTGGTGCAGGGCACTGGGACGGCTCGTCCAGCCCAGGCGCTCCATGCCGGCTGCCACGGCGCCGGAAGAAACCAGTATAATGTCCAGGCCATGCCGGCGAAGTACCAGCAGTTGTTTGACCCAGGCCTCAATAGCAGGGAGGTCCAGGCCTTGGCCATTATTGGTGAGCAGGCTGCTGCCGATTTTAACGATCCAGCGCTGGGCATTTTTAAGGTCGCGGCTCATTCATCGTCATCCCAGTCGGCGCTCAAATCGTCACCTTCCCACTCTTCCAGATATTCTTCCCCTTCATCGCCCCATTCTTCCGACTGTACTGGATCAGGTGCGGGTGGCAGATCCGGCAGTGCCTGCCAGATGGCGTGGGTGAGGGCATTGCAGCCCGCAGCGCTGGCGGCGGAAATCAAAAATGCCGGACCCTCCCAGGCAAGCTCGGCACGAATCGCCTGAAAACGCGCCTCGCCTTCTTCAGCGCTGAACAAGTCGGCCTTATTGACCACCAGCCAGCGCGGGCGCTGGGCGAGGGTAGGGCTGTAAGCGAGCAGCTCTTCTTCCAGGGCGCGAATGTTCTCGGCAGGGGTGCTCCCATCCACAGGTGCCATGTCGACCATGTGCAGGAGCAGGCGGGTACGACTGAGATGTTTCAGAAAACGGGTACCCAGCCCGGCGCCCTCGGAGGCTCCGGGGATCAGGCCGGGAATATCCGCGAGAACAAAAGATTCGTGGGCCGCCACCCGGACTACGCCGAGATTGGGGTAGAGGGTAGTGAACGGGTAGTCTGCCACCTTCGGGCGGGCCGCACTGACTGCCCTGATCAGCGTGCTTTTGCCCGCATTGGGCAGGCCCAGCAGGCCGACATCGGCCAGAACCCGCAGTTCCAGGCGAAGATTGCGTTCTTCCCCCGGCGTGCCTTTTTCGTACTGACGGGGTGCGCGATTGATGCTGGATTTGAAATACAAATTGCCGTGTCCGCCGCGTCCGCCTTGAGCGACCAGCAGACGTTCCCCGTCTTCGCGCAAATCACCCAATAATTCGCGGGTGTCGTCATCGTAGACCAGGGTACCTACCGGGACGTGGATTTCCTTATCCAGCCCCGCGCGTCCGGTCATTTGTCGCCCCGCACCGCCATGGCCGGTTTCGGCCCGGTAACGGCGCTGGTAACGAAAATCTATCAGGGTATTGAGGCTGGCCTGGGCGACGAGGAAAACACTGCCACCGCGGCCACCATCACCGCCATCGGGACCGCCAAAGGGGATAAATTTTTCCCGACGAAAGCTCAGGGAACCATGCCCACCGGTACCCGAAGCAACATGGATGCGTACTTCATCAATAAACTTCATAAAAAAACCCCGTTCCCGCAAAAACGGGGCGGGGTCCCTCTGCGCAGAGGCCGGTTCAGGCCACGGACACGACGCTGACGGTACGTACCTGGCGCGGTCCCTTGCGCTCGAATTTTACCACGCCTTCGGCCGTAGCAAAGAGCGTGTGATCCTTGCCAATGCCGACGTTGCTACCCGGATAAAACTGGGTGCCACGCTGACGAATGATGATGTTGCCGGGGATGACCAGCTGTCCGGCGTAACGTTTCACGCCCAGGCGCTTGGATTCTGAATCGCGTCCGTTGCGCGAAGAACCACCCGCTTTCTTATGTGCCATGACTGTGCTCCTTAGGCTTCAATGCCAGTAATGCGGACTTCAGTAAAATACTGACGATGTCCCTGCTGCTTACGGTAATGCTTGCGCCGACGCATCTTGAAAATATGCACCTTGGCAGCCCGTCCCTGACTGAGCACGGTGGCCTTGACGGCTGCACCGGCTACCAGCGGTTGACCGACCACTACATCACTGCCAACGCCGACCATCAGTACCCGGTCCAGCGCGAGTTCCGCACCTGGCTCTGCTTCCATCTTTTCGAGCCGGAGCTTGTCGCCCACCGTCACCCGATACTGCTTGCCACCATTTTCAAAGACCGCGTACATCACAAACCTCCAACAAGGGTTTTACCCGGTACTGTCCGGAAAAGTTCGCAAGGATAGCGTTATCAGTCTATTAACGCAAGAGGATGAAGACT
>DYJM01000012.1 GCA_020723125.1 Acidithiobacillus ferrivorans | reverse complement strand
AACACCAGGAACCATGGATTGTGACCGATACCGTCGGCTTATCTCTGATGGTTTACCAAAAATAAACCAAAAGTTTACCAAAAAGTTTTACTTATGGCCCATAAAAATTATATCATTATGATTCATATAGTAAAATTGGTCGGGGCGAGAGGATTTGAACCTCCGACCACCTGAACCCCATTCAGGTGCGCTACCAGGCTGCGCTACGCCCCGCAAGAGCCGCTACTCTAATGCTTCGCTGGCGTCGGGTCAATGCTTGCCCGCACATATTTTTATCAATTCAGATAATTCAGTCCGCAGGTAGGTCAGGCGGTTGCCCGTGCTGGAATGCAGGCCGGAGGCATTATCCTCCATTTCGAATTCCAGTTGTGCCGCTGAAATCGGATGCCCGTGACTGGATTCGTTACGCAGCCCCTGAAGTCGTTCACGAGCGCCGTGGATGGTGTAACCTTCTCCATAAAGAAGCTCACGAATCTGCCGCGCCAGTAGTAAGTCGTGGCGCTGGTAATAACGGCGATTCCCTTTTCTTTTCAGCGGACTGAGTAGCGGAAATTCCTGCTCCCAATAGCGCAGTACGTGGGCCTTGACCCCACAAAGCAGAGACGCCTCGCTAATGGAGAAATACCGTTTTTCAGGAATTTCTGGTAGCGCGGCGAGCTCTTTGCCAGCTTTACCCTTAGCCGTTGTCTGGTTCGCTACCATTGACGTAGGCTTTGAGCTTCTGGCTCGGATGGAAAGTCACCACCCGCCGTGCGGTGATGGTAATTTCCACGCCGGTTTTGGGATTACGTCCTGGGCGGGGATTTTTATCGCGCAGGGTGAAATTACCAAAGCCGGAGAGTTTCACTTCTTCGCCCTGGGCCAGGGTTTCGCGAATGTGATCAAACATGGCTTCCACAATACCTTTGGCTTCACGCTTGTTCAAGCCCATGGTTTCAAACAACATATCAACAATTTCTGCTTTCGTGACGGCCACTTTCTTGTCTCCCTATGCCCTGAGTTCTATAGAGCCGATTTGCTTCACTGCCGTAAGCATTCGCTCCAATTCCATTTGTACATCAGCCTCAGTCAGCGTACGCTCACGATCCTGCAAAATGAGCGCAAATGCCAAACTGTAGGTCCCTGCCGGCAGGGATTCCCCCTGATAGCGATCGAAAATACGAATTTCCTGCAGCACCGCACTGGCTGTTTGCTGCATTGCTGCCAGAACTGCTCCTGCCTCAATATGGTCAGGTATGACCAACGCCACATCCCGGCGCAAGGCAGGATAGGATGACAACGCCGTAAAACGCCGCCCTTTCTGCAGATGTTCCAGCATCTCCATGTCTAGATAGAAGAAAAAGGCCGATTTGTCCAGGTCGTAGCGCGCTGCAAGGGTCGGATGCAGAGCCCCGAGCATCCCGATTCGGCGGCCTTCAACCAGAATTTCTGCGGCCTGTCCGGGATGCAGCGCATGCTCAGTGGACAGGGTCTTAAACTCAAAATGGGTTTGTGGCCATAACGCCAGAATGGCGGCTACATCCCCTTTAAGATCAAAAAAATCCACATCCCGGGCCGTTTGCGCCCAGTTTTCCCGATCTGCGGCGCCCCAGATGCAACCTGCCAGGATCATGCTCTGCCGATCTGCCGAAAATACTCGCCCCATTTCAAAAAGACGAATACGATCCTGCTGACGCTTCGCATTAAATTGCAAGGTCTGCAGCAAACCCGGCCAGAGGCTGGCACGCATCACCGCCAGGTCTGCTGACAAGGGGTTCAGCAAGGTGGGCGCATCCGCATTCGGCTGAAAATCATCCTGAGATTCCTGGCTGATAAAACTGTAGGTAATGACTTCGTGATAATCGCGGGCCTGCAAAATATGGCGCAATATCTGCGATGATGACTGCTTATCGGGAACCGCCCGCAAGATGCCACGCGGGCGATGGGCTGGCAGATGGTCATAACCGTAGATTCTTCCCACCTCTTCAATCAGATCCGCCTCAATCCGCAGATCAAAGCGGTGGCTAGGGGCAGTGGCCTGCCAACCATCCTGCGCCGGACGGATCTGCAGGCCCAAGCGCGTCAGCAACTGCTCAACGACGGCCGCCGCGTAGGGCATTCCCATCACCCGCTCAAGACGTTTTTGCCGCAATGGAATTTCGGCGGAAGCTGGCAACTGACCCTTCAGGGTGAATGAATGGGAGGTTCGCAACTGCACGGCGGCCAGTTCCATCATTTGCGCGAGCACGCCTCTGGCTACCTGCGGCGCCAGATTGAAATCCACACCCCGCTCATAGCGCATGGCGGCATCGGTTTGCAAACCCAGTCGACGGGCGCGGCCCTGAATGGCCTTGGGTTGGAAAAACGCTGCTTCCAGAATAATGGAACGTGTTTGCGGGGTCACACTGCTACGGCGTCCGCCGATAATACCCGCGAGTGCCACCGGTCCCTGCGCGTCGGCAATGACCAGCATATCCGGTTCCAGGCTGAGATCGCGGCCATCCAGCGCATCAAGGACTTCTCCGGTCCTGGCCCAGCGTACACACAGCCCACCATGAATCTTATCTGCATCAAAAGCGTGCAAAGGCTGACCGGTATCAAACATCCAGAGGTTCAGCAAATCCACCATCGGGTGGATACTGCGCTGACCGGCCCGGCGCAAGCGCTCGCGCAAAAAATCCGGCAAGCGACTCGGTACACCGTCAATCCACAATGCGGTATAACTGGGACAGGCTGTTCTGGCTTCAGCATCTATGGATACAGAATAATCACCCTGCACGGGTTCTTGGGTGGAGTCCTGCTGAGACCACTCAGGAACTGGAGTGGCCGCCCGGGGATCATGCAGTTGCTGCGCCCCAAGGGCATACAGATCGCGTGCCACGCCCTTGATGGACAAGGCATCACCGCGATTAGGGGTAATACCCAAAGTCAGAATTTCATCATCCAACTGTAGATAAGTCCGCAGATCTACACCTACGGGAGCCTCTGCATCCAGAATCAACAAGCCGCTACTGCCATCTTCCAGACCCAGCTCGCCAGCCGCACAAAGCATGCCCTCCGAACGCACCCCGCGCAGTTCCGAAATGCCTATTTTTTTATTCCCCGGCAACTCCGCCCCCGGCAAAGCCAGGGGTACCCGCTGCCCTTCAGCCAGATTTGCAGCCCCACAGACAATCGTCCGCAGGGTACCGTCACCAGCATCTACCTGAGCGATTCGCAGCTTGTCGGCTTGCGGATGCGCTGCCACGCTTTGTACTGCCGCAACGACCACCGAATGGAAAGGCGGAGCAGCAGGCTCCATTGCTTCTACTTCAATACCGCCCATGGTCAGGCGACGGGCAATTTCTTCCGCATTCCAGGAAAAATCCAACCAATCACGAAGCCACTGAATACTGATACGCATAGCCTTCGCTCCTCAGGAAAACTGCTTGAGGAAGCGCAGATCATTCTCAAAAAAGAGACGCAGATCATTGACCCCATAACGCAGCATGGTCAATCTTTCGATGCCCATGCCAAAAGCGAAACCACCAAATTGTTCGCCATCTACTCCGGCACCAGCCAGTACTGCCGGATGCACCATGCCGCAACCCAGCACTTCCAGCCAGCCGGTTTGCTTGCAAACCCGACAGCCTGCACCACCGCAGATGACGCAGCCCACATCCACTTCTGCGGAAGGCTCCGTAAAGGGGAAGTAGGAAGGCCGAAAGCGCACCGGTAAATCCGGTTTGGCAAAAAAACTCTGAAGAAAATCTTCCAGCAGACCGCGCAAATCAGCAAAACTGGCTTCTTCATCAAGAAGTAGCCCTTCCACCTGATGAAACATGGGCGTATGGGTAATATCGGAATCCCGCCGGTAAACGCGTCCCGTTGCAATCATCCGCAAAGGCGGCTGATGATCTTCGAGAAAGCGGATTTGTACTGGAGAAGTATGCGTACGCAGTACCCGATTCTGGTCAAAGTAGAACGTATCGTGCATGGCCCGCGCCGGATGGTCCTCGGGAATATTCAGCGCTTCAAAATTGTGATAATCGTCTTCTATTTCGGGACCATCACTAATTTCAAAACCCAAACCAGAAAAATATTGCTCTATCCATTCGAGGGTCTGACGGATGGGATGACTACTCCCCAGCGCAATGCGCCTTCCGGGCAGTGTGACATCTATCCGCTCAGCCTCCAGGCGGGCTTGAATCCGTGCAGCTTCCAGTACGGCCCGGCGGGATTGCAGCAGATTCTGCACTTCCTCCTTGCGCAAATTCAGTAATTGTCCGGCTTCACGGCGTGCTTCTGGAGATAATTGTCCGAGTTGCTGCATGGCCTGGGTCAACAGACCCTTCTTCCCCAACCAGTGCAGGCGGATTTGCTCCAGCGCAGCAAGATCTGCAGCGGCGGCAATATCATGCGCGGCCTCTGCAAGGGAAGCTATGGAAGACAGCGACATATCCACAGCCTCCGTCACGATTAAGCGGCCAACTGGCCCTTAGCCACCTCAATCAGACGAGTAAACGCCGGCTTGTCGCGCACCGCGATATCCGCAAGGACCTTGCGATCGAGCTGAATGCCAGCACGCAGCAAACCATTCATGAAACGACTGTAGCTCAGCCCTTCTGCACGTGCTGCGGCATTGATGCGCACAATCCAGAGGCTGCGGAAGTCCCGCTTCTTGGTACGACGATCGCGGTATTCATAAGTCAGTGCCTTCATCACCGCCTGATGGGCGATGCGGAAGTTGCTTTTGCGTTGACCACGGAAGCCCTTGGCGCGAGCCAGGACTTTTTTATGACGGGCGTGGGCGGTTACGCCACGTTTTACTCTAGGCATGGTACGACTCCTCTGTCATCAAGCGTAGGGAAGCATGCGCCGCAAGGCAGCCTGATCGCTTCCCGAAGTCACCAAGCTGTGGCGCAGATGACGCTTCCGCTTGGTCGTTTTCTTGGTCAGGATGTGGTTCAAAAACGCCTGACGATGCTTAAACTTGCCGGATCCGGTGCGCTTGAAACGCTTGGCCGCTCCGCGATTGCTCTTCATTTTTGGCACGATGCTCTCCTATTTTTTCCGTGGGGCGACAATCATCACCATTTGCCGTCCTTCCATGCGTGGCCGTTGTTCAACCACCCCGACTTCTGCTAAATCCTTTTCTACCCGGTTGAGCAGTTCCATGCCCAGTTCCGGGTGAGACATCTCACGACCGCGAAAGCGCAGGGTGATTTTGGCCCGGTCTCCATCATCAATAAAACGCATGATATTACGGAGCTTGATCTGGTAATCGGCATCATCCGTACGCGGACGGAATTTGATTTCCTTTACCTGGGTCTGCTTTTGCCGACGCTTCGCTTCATGCTGACGTTTGCTTTCCTGAAAGCGAAACTTGCCGTAATCCATGATCCTGCATACAGGTGGTTCCGCCTGTGGGGCAATTTCCACCAGATCCAGGTCGGCTTCTTCAGCGGCCGACAAGGCTTCCGTAAAGGAAACCACACCCATTTGTTCACCTTCCACCCCTATCAGCCGGACCCGTGCTGCGGTAATTTCCCGGTTGATATTGACTTCTTTCTCCGTCGCGATCGCCTTACCCTCCTCGCTAGCCTTGCCACTCCAGGGTATTCTGCCGCTCCTGATCCATTTTCTGCAGAGCGGTGCCCAGCGCAGCAATGCTATGGGAACCCAAGTCCTGACCGTTCCGATCCCTGAGCGCCACGGTTCCCGATTCCTGCTCGCGTTCTCCGACGACCAGCATATAGGGCACCCGGCGCAGGGTGTGGGCGCGTATCTTATAACCTATCTTCTCGTTTCTCAAGTCCGTTTCGACACGGAGGCCAAGTTTGCTCAATGCTGCCGTGACAGATTCCGCATATTCGACAAAATGCTCACTGATCGGAAGCACCACAACCTGAACGGGTGATAGCCACAATGGGAATTTTCCTTCGTAATGTTCGATGAGCACCCCGAAAAAGCGCTCCACGGAACCAAATATGGCGCGATGCACCATGATAGGTACCTGCCGCGAACCATCTTCAGCCACATACTCCATCCCGAAACGCTCGGGCAAGTTGAAATCGAGCTGGATGGTGCTGCACTGCCATTTACGGCCAATGGCATCCTGAATTTTCAGATCGATTTTCGGGCCGTAAAAAGCCCCGCCCCCTTCATCTACCTGATATTCCAGGCCCGCACGATCCAAAGCGGTACGCAAAGCCTCGGTAGCTGTTTCCCAGATGGCATCACTACCCACAGAGTGCTCTGGCCGCGTGGAAAGGTTGATTTCGTAGCGGTCAAAACCAAAGGTGCCGAGAATTTTCTGAACCAGCGTCAGCACTTCGCCAATTTCCGCCGCAATTTGATCAGGGCGGCAGAACACATGGGCGTCATCCTGGGTAAAGCCGCGCACCCGCATCAAACCATGCAGAGCTCCAGACATTTCATGACGGTATACCGTCCCCAGTTCCGCCCAACGCAGGGGCAAATCCCGATAGGAACGCAACCTGTCTTTGTAAATCAGAATGTGAAAAGGACAGTTCATGGGCTTGAGCTGATACGGCTGGCCTTCGTCCTGCATGGGATCAAACATGGATTCCGCGTAAAAATCCTTGTGTCCAGAGGTATGCCACAACTGCTCATGAGCAATATGCGGGGTAAACAGCAATTCATAGCCCCCATCCACATGGGCACTGCGCCAAAAGTCCTCAATGACCCGCCGGATCCGGGCACCCATGGGATGCCAGAAAACCAATCCTCCCCCGGCATCATCCTGAATGGAGAACAAATCCAGTTCGGTGCCAATACGGCGATGATCGCGCTTTTCAGCTTCAGCCAGTTGCTGCAAATAGGCATCCAGATCTTTCTGGCTCGCCCAGGCCGTTCCATAAATACGCTGCAACATGGGGTTGCGGGAGTCTCCACGCCAGTAGGCTCCAGCAACCCGCTGCAACTTGAAGGCACCCAGTGATCCGGTAGAGGGCACATGAGGGCCCCGGCAGAGATCCACGAAATCACCCTGGCGGTACAAACTCAATGCTTCACTGGCCGGAATATCACGGATAATCTGGACCTTGTAGTCTTCACCCATGCTCTCGAAAAGATCAATGGCGGCATCACGAGACAATACTTCGCGCTGGACGGCAAGATTCTGCTTCACCAGTTCGCGCATCCGGTTTTCAATGGCGGCAAGATCTTCCACCGTAAAGCTGCGCGCACTGGCAAAATCATAATAAAAGCCGTTTTCAATCACCGGGCCGATGGTGACCTGAACACCCGGAAACAGCGATTGAACCGCCTGCGCCAGCAAATGTGCGGTGGAGTGGCGAATCACTTCCAGACCTTCGGGACTGTCCTTGGTGATAATGGCTACTGCCGCATTCTCATCCAGCACCGTGGAGAGATCCTTGAGGGTACCATCGACGCGCATGGCTACTGCTGCCTTGGCAAGTCCGCTGCCGATAGTGCGCGCCAGTTCCAACCCGGTGAGGGGTTCAGGGAACTGTCGATGACTACCGTCTGGCAACTGAATGTCTGGCATATGCCCCCTCCAAAGAAAAAGCACCAGAGAGACTTTTCCCTCTGGTGCGGGATTTGGTAGGCACGGGCGGTTTCGAACCGCCGACCTCTACCGTGTCAAGGTAGCGCTCTCCCCCTGAGCTACGCGCCTGCAGCCCGCAAATGTACCCATTACCCGGGCTCCGGTCAAGATCTACGCAACATGGGCAGCACATTGAAGCGCCAGATGAAACCGGGTATGGCAAAAACGGCAAACATGCACAGGGCAATTACATAGAACTCCCAACCCTGGGCATGGAGGCTACCATCCAGACTGTTTTCAATAGCCATGCCGATCAGCCCCACAATGAAATACATCACCAACCACTCCAGCAGGTACCACTGCAAGGCCTTGCCTCCCGCAACCGGGCGTATAAAAAACAGGCGATTGCTCAGCCAGGGCAAATTGGCCGCCACAAAAGCCAGCAATATATAAAGCAGTGCCCAATTATGCATATCCATCAAATCACTCCCTGCATGGCATAAAAACAGAAGGCCATCAGCGGTCCGGGAACAATCCCCAGTACCAGCAAGGCCAGACTGTTGATACTGAGGGTAGCACTTGCGAAATCATCGCGCACGATCGGCCCACTTTCCGGTTCAGGGGCATCAAAATACATGACCTTGACGACCCGTAAATAATAGAAAGCCCCAATCACCGCCATCAATACGCCGATCACCGCCAACCACACATAACCCGCTGCAATGACGGCCTGAAACACCGCCAGCTTGGCATAAAAACCCACCGTCGGCGGAACCCCCGCCATGGAAAACATGATGATGAGCATCAAAAAGGCATACCAGGGTTTGCGCTGCGATAATCCCTTGAAATCATCAATACGCTCCGCCTCAAAACCTGCCCGACTGAGAAGCAGGATCATCCCGAAACCGGCCAGAGACATCAGCACATAAACAATGGTGTAGAAAAATGCGCTGGCAAAGCCGGCTTCTGTCCCCGCCACAATACCCAGGGAAAGAAAACCCACGTGTCCTACGGTTGAGTAGGCCAGCATCCGTTTCAGATTCTGTTGGGCAATGGCAATCAGGTTGCCTACAACCAGAGATACCAATGTCAGGGCAATAAATAGCTGCTGCCAGGATTCCAGCATGCCGTACCCACCATCCACCAGAAGGCGAATAATCAAGGCAAAGGCACCGATTTTAGGTGCCGAGGCCAGAAAAGTCGTTACCACCGTGGGTGCGCCCTGATAGACATCCGGCAACCACATATGAAAGGGGGCTGCACCGAGCTTGAAAGCAATACCCGCCACGATAAAGACCAGGGCAAATACCAGAATCAGATTACTGCTGGTGACATTCACCAGTGCTGCGGCAATATGGCGAAGCTCCAGGGTTCCTGTCAGTCCGTAGAGCAGCGACATACCGTAAAGCAGCAAACCTGAAGCCAGGGCACCCAGAACAAAATATTTCAGCCCGGCTTCGGTTGCGACCAGACTGTCGCGATTGAAGGCCACCAGCGCATATTGACTCAGCGCCAAAAGCTCCAGCCCCAGATAGATGCTCAACAGGTTAGCGCCCGAGACCATCACCATGACCCCCAGCAGGGCAAAAAGCAGCAATACGTAGATTTCGCCCCGGTATATGCCGCGATCCAGCAGATAGCGTCGCGAATAGAGCACCACCATCAATACGGCCAGATAGCTGAACAATTCGGCCACATTGGTAAACGGATCCATCACCAACAATCCGGCGAAAGTCGTACCACTTTGTCCGAATTCAAAAAAGGTCAGCACCGCAGCACCCAGCAGCGTCAGGACGGTCAACACCGGAGCCACGTCCCGCAGTCGTTCGCCCAGGTATAAATCCGCCAGCAACACCACGCAGGCCATGATCAACACCCAGATTTCCGGTATCGCAAAAGTCCAATGCAGCAGAAAAGCATTCATAGGCAGTGTCCTTCTACGCCGGAATTTTCGAAACAGCCATCTGCGCCACCAGATGCTGAACCGAAGTATGTACGATATCAAGGAAAGGTGCGGGCCATACGCCCAAGAGCAGGGTGAACGCCGCCAAGGTCCCGAGCACCAGCATTTCGCGGGCATCGAGATCCTTCAGGGCGGCCACCTCGGGGTGCACAATTCCACCAAAAATAGCACGTTTGAACAGCCACAGGGTGTAGCTGGCTCCGGTAATCAGACCGGTGGCGGCAAGAATCGCATACCACGGATTCACCTGATAAGTGCCAAGCACCACCATGAACTCACCCACAAAACCGGAAGTCCCCGGCAAACCCACATTACCCATGGCGAATAACATCATCAACGCCGCAAATATCGGCATGACGTTGGCAACTCCTCCATAGGCTTTGATATTCCGGGTATGCATACGGTCATAGAGCACGCCGATGCAGAGGAACATGGCGGCACTGATAAAGCCGTGGGAAAGCATCTGAATGATACTGCCCTCAATGGCGACACTATCAAACACGAAAAAGCCCAGCGTCACAAAGCCCATGTGGGCAATGGAGGAGTACGCCACCAGTTTTTTCATGTCTTCCTGAACAATAGCCACCAGCGCCACATAAATGATGGCGATCAGGGAAAGCAGAATCATCAGCCAGGCGAGTTTGTGGCTGGCATCCGGAACAATGGGCAGACTCAGGCGCAGAAAACCGTAAGCCCCCATCTTCAGCATGATAGCGGCCAGTACCACCGATCCGGCGGTAGGCGCCTCCACGTGGGCATCCGGTAACCAGGTATGTACTGGCCACATGGGAATTTTTACCGCAAAAGCCACAAAAAACGCAATAAATATGAGAAGCTGCGCGGTCATTCCCAGGGGGGTATGCTGATAAACCAGCAAGTCGAAACTGTTGCTGCTGTGAAAATACAGGTACAACAAAGCCACCAGCATCAACACGGAACCCAGGAAGGTATACAGAAAAAACTTGATGGTGGCATACACCCGTCGTGGTCCACCCCATACGCCGATAATCAGGAACATCGGAATCAGCATGGCTTCCCAGAATACATAAAAGAGAATGGCATCAAGGGCGCAGAACACGCCGATCATCATGCCTTCCATAATCAGGAAAGCCGCCATGAATTGGGCAACCCGGGTCTGGACATTACGCCAGGAGCTGATGACCACCAGTACGGTCAAAAAGCTGGTCAGCAATACAAACCACAGGGATATACCATCCACACCGAGGTGATAATAAATATTCAGGGAAGGAATCCAGGCAACCCGCTCACTGAATTGCATGGCCGCAGTGTGCGTATCAAAACCCGTATAGAGGGGAATGGTAACGGCAAAGGCCAGCAGGGACACAATCAGGGCCAACCAACGCGCCAGCGCCGCACGGCGATCTCCGACGACCAGAACCAGCAGGCCGCCGACGATGGGTATCCAGATAGAATAGCTGAGGAGCGAAGCGTTCATCAGTGCCTACCCCTTCCAGATCACAAAATATGTCATGAATAAAATCAACCCGATAATCATGGCGAAAGCATAATGATAAATGTATCCCGTTTGCACTTTACGCCAGGACAATGCCAACTTGCCGATGCCGAAAGCGGTGCCATTGACCATCAGGCCGTCAATCAGTTTTTCGTCGCCAAGATGCCAGAACAACCGTCCAAACTGAATCACTCCGCGTACCAGAACCGTATTATTGAAAGTGTCAAAACCGTATTTACTCTCCAGCAGCCAAACTGCCGGACTGAGGATGCGGCTGAGCCATTCGGGTAAACCCGTATTCCAGGCATAAAAGTAGGCAGCGCAGGCAATGCCGGCAACGGCCAGCCAAAAGGGCCAGGCTTCCAGACCATGGAGAAGAAACACAGCAGCGCCCTGCCAATGCGTGGCAATTTCACCGATGGTATTGAACTGCGGAGCAATAACCAGCGAAGAATCGAGAAAATGCCCCAAGCCTACCGGACCGATGTAAGCCCAACCGGCATATACCGCAGGAATAGCCAAGGCAATGAGTGGCACCGTAATCACCCAGGGTGACTCATGCAGATGATTCCAAGTATGGGGATCCATGCGCGGTGCACCGTGGAACACCATGAAAAACATCCGGAAAGTATAAAGAGCGGTGACGAAGGCTCCCGCCACCAGCATGAACTCGGCCCAGCCGGCTCCTGGCAAGGTGGAAATACCCACAGCTTCGATAATCAGATCCTTGCTGAAAAACCCGGCAAAAGGCGGGATGCCTGACAGCGCAAGGCCGCCGATCAGAAAAGTGATGTAAGTGATGGGCATGGCCTTGCGCAATCCGCCCATTTTACGGATGTCCTGTTCATTGGCCATGGCATGAATCACCGAACCCGCCGCCAGGAACAGCAATGCTTTGAAAAAAGCATGGGTCATGAGGTGAAAGATGGCCGCTGAAAAGGCCGAAGCCCCCAGTGCAGCGGTCATGTATCCCAACTGGGAAAGAGTTGAGTAGGCAATAATGCGCTTGATGTCATTTTGCACCAGTCCAATTAACCCCATGAACAAGGCGGTAATAGAGCCAATCAACAAAATGACGGTCAATGCCGTGGCCGACTGTTCATAAATGGGCGACATCCGGGCCACCATGAAAATCCCGGCGGTAACCATGGTCGCCGCGTGAATCAGCGCCGAAATGGGGGTCGGACCTTCCATGGACTCCGGGAGCCAGACATGCAGCGGTACCTGGGCTGATTTGCCCATGGCACCGATAAACAGCAGCAAGGCAATCCAGGTCAGTACATTCCAGGGATGTCCGGGAATGATTTCCACCGTCTGGCCGAGCAGATGGGGCACCATGGCAAATACCGTACGATAATCGAGACTGCCGCAGTAATGATAAATAGCCGCAATACCAATCAGGAAACCGAAATCACCGACCCGATTGACAATAAATGCCTTCAGGGCGGCGACATTGGCGCTTTCGCGCTGGAACCAGAAACCGATGAGCAGATAGGAAACCAGACCCACCGCTTCCCAACCAAAAAACAACTGGAAGAAATTGTTACTCATCACCAGCATGATCATGCTGAAAGTGAACAGCGAAATATAACTGAAAAAGCGAGCATAACCAGGGTCACCGTGCATGTAGCCTATGGTGTACAAATGCACGCAAAGCGACACAAAGGTAACCACCACCAGCATCAGCGCGGTCAGGCTGTCCACATCAAAACCGATGGGCACTTGCAGATGACCCAACACGGCCCATGTGTACACATTGCCGTAAAAATCGACACCGTGCAGGGTCTGAAACAGTACCGCCAGGGCCAGATAAAAAGACACCGCAACCCCCGCCAAGGGCGCCCAGTGCGCTTGTTCCTGCAGCTTCCAGCCGCCAAAACCAGCCACCAGAGAACCAGCCAGCGGTGCCAACGGAATAATCAGGTACACAAGGAGAGGCGGAAAGGCATTCAACCAGTCAAAAACCCACATATCAGCCCCTCAACTCGTCAATATCTTCTACGTTGATACTCCGGCGGTTCCGGAAGTAAACCACCAGAATGGCCAGACCAATGGCCGCTTCAGCAGCAGCTACCGTCAGGATGAAAAACACAAAAATCTGCCCTTCGAGATTACCCAGATAGCGGGAAAAGGCCACCAGGTTGATATTCACTGCCAGCAGCAGCAATTCAATGGCCATCAGCAAAATAATCACGTTTTTGCGGTTCAGGAAAATCCCCACCACACCGATGGAAAACAGGATAGCCCCGAGTATCAGATAAGCCGCAAGAGTTGGTTGTCCACCCATCATCATTGTTCCGGCCCCCGCAAATTCACCAGGCTGATGCGATCTTTGGCACGCACTGCCATTTGCGCATCAATACTCTGGGTTTTGGTCCCTTGGCGGCGCCGCAAGGTCAGGGCAATAGCCGCAATAATCGCGACCAGCAAAATCACCGCCGCAATTTCAAAGGGGTATAAATAATGAGTGTAAAGCAATACGCCCAGGGCACGGGTATTATCTGCATTGGCAGGAATAGGGCCGGGAGCAGGAATATGGCCCAAGGGCGAAGTCCAGAAAACCACGGCCAGTTCCAGCACGCCCAAAATGGCAATGGCCAGCCCCAGCGGCAGATAACTCAAAAACCCTTCCTTGAGACGGGTCAAATTAATATCCAGCATCATCACCACAAACAGGAAAAGCACCATGACCGCGCCCACGTAGACCAGAATCAGGATCAGACCCAAAAATTCTGCGCCCAGCAAAATGAACAGGGCGGCGGCATTGAAAAACGCCAGCACCAGAAACAAAGACGCATAGACCGGATTTCTTGCCGTGATGACCGCTGTCGCAGAACCCAGCAATATCGCCGAAAAAAGGTAAAAAAGAACAGTGGTTATGATCATAATGATTATTTTCCTGTCAACGATATGCGCGGTCTGCTTCGCGATCCGCTGCCAATTCTGCTTCCAGACGATCACCATTGGCGAGGAGCATATCCTTGGTATAAATCAGATCACCACGAATTTCGCCGTGATAGGACAACACCCGACTTTCGACAATGGAATCCACCGGACAGGATTCTTCACAAAGACCACAAAAAATGCACTTGCTCAGATCAATGTCATAACGGGTGGTGCGGCGGGTTCCATCACTGCGTTGCTCACTTTCAATGGTGATCGCCATTGCCGGACAGACAGCTTCACATAATTTACAGGCGATACAGCGTTCTTCACCGTTCTCATAACGGCGCAGGGCGTGCAGTCCCCGAAAACGCGGGGACTGGGGCGTTTGTTCTTCGGGATACTGCACGGTAATTTTGCGGGCAAAAAAATACCGTCCGGTCAGCTGCATACCGCGCAGCATTTCCGTCAGGAAAAAAGTCTTGAACCACTGCTTCGGGCGAATTTGCATATTGTTCTCCTCAGCGCAGAATGGCACGCATGGGTGTTTCCAGGGCAATACCCACTACCACAATCCAGGCAATGGTTACCGGAATGAACACTTTCCAGCCCAGGCGCATGATCTGGTCATAGCGATAGCGTGGGAATGTTGCCCGAATCCACAAAAACACATACAGCAGAAAAGCGGTTTTGAGCAGCAACCAGACCAGGCCGGGTATCCAGGTCAATAACGGAGTGTTGATGGGTGCATACCAACCGCCCAGAAACAGGACCGTCGTCAACAACGACACAAAAATCATGTTGGCATATTCCGCCAGGAAAAACAGGGCGAAAGCCATTCCGGAATATTCCACATGGAAACCGGCGACAATTTCCGACTCGCCTTCCGCGACGTCAAAAGGTGCGCGGTTGGTTTCCGCCACACCGGAAATAAAATACACCAGAAAAAACGGAAAAAGAGGCAACCAGTACCAGGACCAGAATCCGCCCCCGGCCTGGGCCTCGACAATTTTGCTCAGATTCAGGGTTTGGGCCAACATCAACACCCCGACCAGGGCAAAACCCATGGCGATTTCGTAAGCAACCAGCTGTGCGGCAGCGCGCATGGCACCCAGAAACGCATACTTGGAATTGGAAGCCCAGCCCGCCACGATAATGCCGTACACGCCCAACCCGGCAATCGCCAGCACATACAGCAACCCGGCGTTCATGTTGGAGATAGCCACATCCGGCCCGAAAGGCACTGCCGCCCAGACCAGCAGCGCGGGGACAAAGGCCAGTACCGGTGCTGCCAGAAACAGGAAGCGATTGGCACTGGAGGGAATGATGACTTCCTTGAACATCAGCTTCAGCGCATCGGCAATAGGCTGCAGCGAACCTCTGAACCCCACTCGGTTGGGTCCCAGACGTACCTGCATGTAACCAATGACCTTGCGTTCTGCCAGGGTCAGGTAAGCCACACCCAGCAACAACGGCACCACCACAATGAGAATTTTGATAATCGACCAGATGACTGCCCACCAGCCGGTTTGATAAAAATCATGCATCATGATGCCCTCTGGGTTTCCGGCAGTAATGCTGCCATCGCTACGGAACAGGGCAGATAAGGCGCAGCAAGTCCTGAAGTTTCCGGGTAGCCCAGAGGAATCCAGATGCAACCCAGGGGGATATGCGTATCCAGCTCCAGAGCCAGAGTGACCTTTCCTGATGCGGAACTGACTTCCACGGCCTCACCCTGAATTCCCGACTGACGGGCCTGATCGGGATGCATTCTGGCAACCAAGGGTGTACTCAGCGGCCTGGCCCGACGCACCAGAGGATCGCCCTGATAAATGGGCCAGTCACCAAGGCGCAATAACTCGCCTGCCGCTATGGGTTGCACTGCTTCCAGTACTGGAAAGGCGTGGAAAGGCGGAATATCCATACCATAGTCGCCCACGGCATGATGCCAGGCGGCGCTCACTTCGCTCAGTTCATTGTACTGAAAGTCCGGCAGTTTCAGGCCATCACCCAATACCCGCAATATTTTCCAGCCGGGCCGGGCTTCACCGGGTAATTTCACTGCCGCGCGGAAGGACTGGCAGCGTCCTTCATTATTCACATAAGAACCTGAACCCTCGGCAAACGCGGCCATGGGTAATATCACATCCGCATACTGCCGGGCTTCATTGCCAAATTGACTGATGCTTAAAACAAACTCGGCATCGCGCAGGCGCTGGACGGCTTGTGCTCCTGCAAGACTATCCACACCCGGCTCTACGCCGAAAAGAATAAAGCCCTGCATGTCGGCATTCCAGCAGGCACCTGCAGGCAAACCGGGCTCTGCCAGCAGGTGGCCGCCAGGAGCGCGCTGGGGGACACAGCCACTCAACCAGGCTCCGGCACTATTGCTTTCATCCGCCAGCCAGCCAATCCGCCCACCCGCCAGTTCGGCAATGCTTTCCACCTGCGCCAACAGATCAGCAGCCTGGGGATGATGCAGCAAGGCACTGCCAATCAAAATGAGCGGATTATCTGCTGCCGCCATTTCTTGGGCCAAATGTACCAGAGCATCGTTCTGTTTTTCTTCATGAACATGGGCAAGATGCCCCGCCAGTTGCTGGTACAAGGCCAGATCTTCACCCGCCTCGGCAACCATCTGAGTGACCGGAAAGTTGAAATCCTGACGCATGCTGTCAATGCTCACTACCTTGCCGCCGTTCAGTACTGCCTTATGCAGGCGATGGTTGGTCAGCGGCTGCTGGTGTCGGGTGAAGCCATGACAGAGCACAATCAGTGGCTCTCTTTCCAGTTCTTCCAGACTCATATTCAGCGCCGGATAAAGCGGCATGGCCGCATCCGCACGGAAATCCTGCTGATGCAGACGATGATCCACATGCGGGCTACCCAGTCCGCGCAACAAGGCCTGGAACAAAAACAGTTCTTCGTTACTGGACTGTCCGGAAATCAGTCCTGCCAGCTTGTCTGCACCGTGACGGGCCAGCACTTTTTCCAGTCCGGCGAGCGCCGCATCCAGGGCTTCGGCCCAGGAGACTTCCGTCCACTTACCCTGTGCATCGCGCAACAAGGGCTTGGTCACTCGATCAGGCGCATTCAGTCCGGTGTAGGCATAGCGCCCCTTGTCGCAAATCCATTGTTCATTGACGGCTTCATTATTGCGCGGCAGAACCCGCAGCACTTCCTTGCCCAGACTTTGGACATCGGTGTTGCAGCCGGTGGAACAGTGGGGACAAATGCCGGGGGTGTGCTTCAGTTCCCAGGAGCGGGCCTTGTAGCGGAAGGGTTTGCTGGTCAGCGCGCCCACCGGACATAAATCAATCATGTTTCCGGATAATTCCGATTTCACCGCCTTGGCGACATAAGTGCCAATGGCCATGTGTTCACCACGTCCGGTAGCCCCAAGCTCCTTGATGCCACCGATTTCCTGCCCGAAACGTACACAGCGAGTACACTGAATACAGCGGGTCATTTCCGTAGCGATCAGCGGACCGATATCCTTGTCTTCGACAACCCGCTTTTCCTCATTGTAATGACTGTGGGGATTGGCAAAGCCCATGGTGATGTCCTGCAAGGGGCATTCGCCACCCTGATCACAAATCGGACAATCCAGGGGATGGTTGATCAGCAAAAATTCCAGAACACCCTGCTGGGCCATTTTTGCCTTGCGCGAAGCCGTGGCTATTTTCATTCCGTCGGACACCGGGGTGGCGCAGGCGGGCAAGGGTTTTGGCGCTTTTTCCACATCCACCAGACACATCCGGCAATTGGCGGCAACAGAAAGTTTGGGGTGATAGCAGAAAAACGGAATGTAAATCCCTAGAGACTCAGCGGCCTCCATGATCGTGGTCCCTGCTGCCACTTCGACTTGCTGTCCGTCTATTTCAATATGCAGCATCAGTGTTCTCCCATACTGATCATGCAGCTTTTGTGTTCGATATGGTATTCATATTCCTCACGAAATAACTTGATGGAGCTCACCACCGGCGCAACTCCACCATCTGCCAGGGCGCAGATAGTCCGCCCCTCAATACGTGAACCCACATCCAGAAGCAGTTGCAGGTCTTCTTCGCGACCCTGACCGTTTTCGAGGCGATGCATGACCCGCCACAACCAACCCATGCCTTCGCGGCAGGGTGTACATTGACCACAGGACTCATGCATATAAAAACGCGCAATACGCTCTACCGTACGGACTATGCACACACTGTCATCCATGACAATCACGGAACCCGCACCCAAAGCCGAACCCGCCTTGGAAATGGAGTCGTAATCCATGGTGACATCCATCATCACCTCCCCAGCCACCATCGCCGTGCTGGTTCCACCGGGAATCACCGCTTTCAGCTGGCGACCGGGACGCAAGCCCCCGGCCATTTCCAACAATTCCCTGAAAGGTAGCCCCATAGGAACTTCGTAATTTCCAGGTTTCTGGACCTGGCCGGTGACGGAAAAAATCTTGGTGCCCCCATTATTGGGTTTACCCAGATTCAAAAACCACTCACCGCCCTTGGCGATAATAGCCGGCACCGAGGCGAACGTTTCGACATTGTTGATGGTGGTAGGACGTCCGTAAAGCCCATAACTGGCCGGGAAAGGTGGCTTGAAGCGCGGCTGGCCCTTTTTACCTTCCAGGGCTTCCATGAGCGCGGTTTCTTCTCCACAAATGTAGGCCCCGGCACCCCGATATACATACAAATCGAAGGAAAAACCGGTACCCAGAATATTCTGGCCGAGATACCCCGCTGCATAGGCTTCTGCCAGTGCATCCTCGACAATATGGATGGGTTCAATGAACTCGCCACGAATAAAAATGTAGCCCGCCGTGGCACCCATGGCATAGGCACCAATAATCATCCCCTCAATCAGGCGATGCGGCTCATAGCGCATGATATCCCGATCCTTGCAGGTACCGGGCTCACCCTCATCGGCATTGCAGAGCAGATATTTTGTGCCGCTGACCCCTTTGGGCATGAAACTCCACTTCAGTCCGGTCGGAAAGCCGGCACCACCACGCCCGCGCAAAGCGGATTTTTTCATTTCGGCAATAATCTGCTCGGGCGCCATCGGTTCCTGGAGGACCTTGCGCAAGGCTTCATAACCACCAGTTCCGGCATACACGGACAGACGATGGGAGTCGGGAATGCCACGATTCTGCAGCGTAACGCCATTAACGTACATCTTCAGATCCTCCCCGCAATTGGGCAATCAGGGCATCCAGACTTTCTGGAGTCAGGTTTTCGTAGTAGCGATCTCCAAGCTGCATCATCGGCGCATCTTTACAGGCACCCAGGCATTCCACTTCCTGCAGGGTGAACAAGCCATCAGCCGTCGTTTCACCCGGACTGATTCCCAGTGTTTTACTCAGATGGCGAATGATGTTGTCTGATCCGTTCAGAAAGCAGGACACGCTGCCACAGACGCAGAGCTTGTGGCGACCCACGGGCTTGAGGTCATACATGGTGTAAAAAGTTGCCACCTCAAAAGCCTGAATGGCTGGCAAACCCAGAATTTCTGCCACATATTCAATCAGTTCATCACGCAGATAACCCTGTTCTTCCTGGGCAATACGCAGTGCTGCCAGCAATGCAGAGCGTGACTCCTCCGGCGGATACTTGCTGCGCTCAAAGGCAATAGCTTTCAGGGACTTTTCCGATAACATGCTCTACCTGTCAATCTCGCCGAAAACAATATCCATGGTGGACAGTATCGCCACCACATCTGCAATCATGTGTCCCTTGGCCATTTCATCCATCGCTGCCAGATGAGAAAAACCGGGGGCACGAATTTTCATCCGGTAGGGTTTGTTGGCCCCATCAGAAATCATGTAGATACCGAATTCGCCCTTGGGAGCCTCAACGGCTGTGTACACTTCTCCCGCCGGAACGGACATGCCTTCCGAAAACAGTTTGAAGTGATGGATGAGGGCTTCCATGCTGCCCTTCATTTCTTCACGCGGCGGTGCTGCCACCTTAAAATTATCCGTAATGACCGGCCCCGGATTCTGGCGCAGCCAATTCACGCATTGGGCAATGATGCGGTTGCTTTGCCGCATTTCCGCCACCCGCACCAGATAACGGTCATAACAATCCCCGGTACTACCGACGGGAATCTCAAAATCCAGATCCGCATAAGCCGCATAAGGCTGGGTCCGCCGTAAATCCCAGGCCACCCCGGAAGCCCGCAACATGGGACCGGTAAAGCCCAGCTGCACCGCCCGCTCGGAATCTACCACACCAATCCCCACTGTTCTTTGTTTCCAGATGCGGTTATCGGTCAGCAATGTTTCATATTCGTCGACATAACCGGGAAAACGCCGGGTAAAATCTTCAATGAAATCGAGCACCGTTCCCTGACGATTGGCATTGAGTTCATCCAGGCGCCTGGCATCCCGGTAAGGTGAGGCGGCATACTGGGGCATCTGCGCCGGGAGATCACGATACACTCCACCAGGCCGATAATAAGCTGCGTGCATCCGCGCACCGGAAACTGCCTCATACACGTCCATAAGATCTTCCCGTTCACGAAAGCAGTACAGGAAGACACTCATGGCCCCCACATCCAGCGCATAGGCACCCAGCCACAGCAGATGGTTGAGAATCCGGGTGATTTCGTCAAAAAGCGTACGAATATACTGGGCACGCCTTGGCACTTCCAGACCAAGCAGCTTTTCCACGGCCAGGCAGTACGCATGCTCGTTACACATCATCGACACATAGTCGAGGCGGTCCATATAGGGCAAATTCTGCAAATAGGTTTTGTTCTCGGCCAGCTTTTCCGTAGCACGATGGAGCAAACCAATATGCGGATCAGCACGCTCGATGACTTCTCCGTCCAGCTCCAGCACCAGACGCAACACCCCGTGTGCCGAAGGATGCTGCGGCCCGAAGTTCATCGTAAAATTATTGATTTCTGGCATTGTAGCGCCCCTCTTCCTCGGCCCGGATGATGCGCGGGACAACTACCCGCTCTTCGGTGCGCGTGGGTTCGTAAATGACGCGCCCCTGATCGGGGTCGTAACGCATTTCTACGGTTCCCACCAGCGGAAAATCCTTACGGAATGGATAACCCACAAAACCATAATCGGTAAGAATACGGCGCAGGTCGGGATGACCATCAAACAAAATCCCGTACAGATCAAAAGTCTCCCGCTCAAACCAGTTGGCGGCCGCCCAGACATCCACTACGGAGGGGACAATCGGCAACTCCGTATCCGCAAATATCCGCAAGCGGATGCGCTGCCGGTGTGGCAGGGAAAGCAAATGATAGACCACCGCAAAACGCGGCCCTTCCCAGGCACCGTCGCCATATTCGGAGTAATCGACGCCGCATACATCTATCAGCATGTCGAAGCGGCAGGCCGGATCGTCGCGCAAGCAGAGACATGCTGCGTGGAATCCTTCCAGCGTTATTTCCACCGTCAATTCTTCACGATCAATACGGGCATCGCGCAGAGTGTCTCCCAGTTTTGCGCTCAGTATCTGGCGCAGGTTTTCGAGTGCGTCAGTCATGGCTTACCTGGCTATCGTATTGGTTCGGCGAATTTTTTTCTGCAATTGGATCAGACCGTAAAGTAGCGCCTCGGCAGTGGGCGGACAACCGGGAACATAAATATCCACCGGCACGATGCGATCACAACCACGCACTATGCTGTACGAGTAGTGATAATAACCACCACCATTGGCACAGGAACCCATGGAAACCACCCAACGCGGTTCCGGCATCTGGTCATAGACCTTACGTAAGGCCGGGGCCATTTTATTGACCAGAGTCCCTGCCACAATCATCACGTCCGACTGACGCGGACTGGGACGAAACACGATACCAAAACGATCCAGATCATAACGGGCTGCTCCGGCATGCATCATCTCTACGGCACAGCATGCCAACCCAAATGTCATGGGCCACAAGGAGCCGGTCCGACTCCAGTTGACCACGGTATCGATGCTGGTAGTCACAAAACCTTTTTCGAGGATGCCTTCTATTCCCATTCCAAGGCTCCTTTTTTCCACTCATAAATGAAACCCACCACGAGAATGGCGAGAAAAATCATCATGGCCAGAAAACCCATCACGCCGATCTGATCGAAGACTACGGCCCAGGGGAACAGGAAGGCAATTTCCAGATCAAAGAGAATGAACAGAATGGCCACCAGATAATAGCGCACATCAAATTTGACGCGCGCATCTTCAAAAGCCTCAAAGCCACATTCGTAGGGCGAGAGCTTTTCGCTATCCGGTTTGTGCGGTCCCAGCGAGGCGCCCATCAGCAATGGGACCACACCGACCACCAGTGCCACCACAATAAAGATGAGCACAGGTAAATAGTGGTTCAACATCCCCAACACTCCTCCACCCAAATATGGACCTGAAAACACCATCTCCAGAATCCGCTATAAATTAATTTTCTTATATATAAATCAATGCTCTGGTATACTCCAGAGACAAAAAAACAGCCTTATAGGCTGCAATTTGGTGCCGAAGACCGGATTCGAACCGGTACAGCTTGCGCCGCCGCCCCCTCAAGACGGTGTGTCTACCAATTTCACCACTTCGGCCGAAGTCTTAGAACTTTCTCATGACCCGCTTGCCACGTCAAGGCTTCACAGGTGTTTTTGCTGTAGAAACTGGCGCTGCCAGCACACTGCTTGCTGCAGATGTGCTTACGGCCGCTGGCGCAGAACCCGTAGCCGCTGCCGCAGGATGAACGACCGTGGGCGTTGCAGTAGCAGGTTTCTCTGGTAGCGTGCTGGTAACCGGTGCCTTGCTTGGCAAAGCAATCCCGGAAACTGCACTGCTTGCAGCATGATCGGAAAGATACGCCAGACCAAGACTGTTCAGAAAGAATATGGCACCAATAACCGCAGTGGTATGGCTGAGGAAGTTTCCCGCTCCCTGGGCGCCAAATACGGTTTGCGATCCACCGCCGCCAAATGCTGCGCCCATATCCGCCCCCTGACCTTTCTGAATCAGGACCAAACCAACCAGGACGACGCAAATAATCACCTGAAACACCAACAGCAAGGTGTACATCAAATCAACCTCCTCGTCCTGCCAACTCGGCAGCACGACAAATTTGGATAAATTCTCCCGCGCTCAGGGATGCTCCGCCCACCAGAGCGCCATCAATATCTTCCTGATCAAACAGCGCTGCTGCATTGTTGCCTTTGACGCTGCCTCCGTACAGCAGAATCAGGCGCTTGGCCAACTGGCTGGAATGCCCGGCTACCAGCTTACGAATAAAAGCATGTACGGCCTGTGCCTGTTCCGGACTGGCACTTTGTCCGGTGCCAATGGCCCAGATGGGTTCGTAGGCAATGATGAGGTTAGGCTGGTTGGACTCCAGATTCAACAAAGGCAATATCGCCTCTACCTGACGCTGCAGAACCTGTTCGGTAGCATCCTGGGCGCGTTCAGCTTCGCTCTCGCCTACACAAACCACGGGTATCAGGCCCGATGACAGCGCCGCTTTCACCTTGCGGGCCACCAGTTCGTCCGTTTCCGCAAAAATCTGCCGTCTTTCCGAATGCCCTACCAAAACATAGCGACAGCCCATGTCGCGGAGCATGGCGCCCGATATTTCTCCGGTATAGGCCCCACTGGCTTCCCAGAACAAATTTTGCCCTCCCCAGCGCAATGCCGTTCCCTTCGCCTGCTGGGCCACTGCATGCAAAAGGGTAAAGGGAGGGAACAGCACCACTTCGGGACGCATCTGCTCCAGATCGGCGCTGAGAATGGCTTGGGTAAGATGCACGGCATCGGCACTGAGGCCATTCATCTTCCAGTTACCTGCAACCATGGTGGGACGCAAATCAAATCTTCCTTGTTCAGCTATATGTCGTGATCGTCTAATATGCGACCGAGTGTAAAGACTCCGCTCGAAGCGGTCAATTTTGCATTTTCTGATTTTATCCGGGCGCCAGATCACTGAGTTCTTTGGCAAGCTTTTCGGCGACCCGCGCAGCCAGGTCTGCTGACACGGCCTCGACCATGACCCGCAACAATGGTTCTGTACCTGATGGCCGCACCAGTAGCCGCCCTTTATCCGCCAGTTCTTGTTCTGCGGCCGCAATCCGTTCTTGGGCTGCGGGATGATCCAGCAAACGTCGGGCATCTGCCAGACGTACGCCAATCAGCACCTGCGGATAGGGTTGATAGCCTTCCCGTAATGCCTTCAGGCTTTTGCCAGACTTGCGCATGATGGCCAGCACACGCAAGGCGGCGAGAATGGCATCCCCCGTGGTATTGGCCGGCGTAATAATATGCCCCGATGATTCGCCACCCAGAGGGAAGGCGTGCTGCTGCATGGCTTCCAGAACATAGCGGTCACCAACGGCGCTACGCACAAAAGGCACACCCAGATCAGCAAGGCCCTGCTCAAGTGCCAGATTACTCATGACCGTACCGACCACCCCAGACAAAATACCCTGCTGCTGCATGTCGCGGGCCAAAAGCCAGATGAGTTCGTCGCCATCCAGCAGCACGCCCTGCCCATCCACCAAAATCAGTCGATCACCATCACCATCAAAAGCAATACCAAGGTCAGCCCGACTGCTGCGCACCTGCTCCTGCAGGCTTTCCGGACAGGTCGAACCGACTCCGGCATTGATATTGATGCCATTGGGTTCCACACCGAGCAAAGTCAATTGTGCGCCCAACTCCCGGAATACCATGGGGCCTACCTTGTAATTGGCGCCGTGAGCACAATCCACAACCAGATGCAGGCCACGCAAGTCCAGGTTGGCGGGAAAGGTGGTTTTGCAAAACTCTACATAACGACCTGCCGCATCTTCTACTCTGCGCGCCTTGCCAAGCTGTTCGGAATCAGAGACCAGCATCGGCCGATCCATCCAGGCTTCAATGGCTTCCTCCTGGGCATCGGGCAATTTATAGCCTTCGCCCGAGAAAAACTTGATCCCATTGTCCTGATAGGGATTATGCGAAGCGCTGATGACAATTCCGGCGTCCGCACGCAGGGTACGCGTCAAATAGGCAATGGCTGGTGTTGGCAGTGGACCGACCAGCAACACATCCACACCAGCACTGGCCAGACCGGATTCCAGTGCAGATTCCAGTAAATAACCGGAAAGCCGTGTGTCCTTGCCAATGACTACCCGGGGACGCTCTGTGGCGCCGGCAGTCAGCACATGTCCCGCCGCCCATCCCAACTTCAGTACCCATTCCGGGTGAATGACGGAATCTCCGACCCGCCCCCTGACACCATCGGTGCCAAACCACTTTCTACTCATTGATTTTCCTTCAAAGATTATTTACCACCCTGTTCCTGAATACCTGCCCAGACTTTGATGGCCTGCACCGTTTCTGCCACATCGTGAACACGCAGCACCTGCGCACCATGGGCCACAGCCCAGAGTGCGGCGGCAAGGCTACCGGCCAGACGTTGAGCGGCAAGGGCGACGCCAGACAACTCGCCGATCATGCTTTTTCGGGAAACCCCGACAACAATCGGCAACCCTATGTTTTGCAATGCGTCCAGTTCCCGCAAAAGCCGGCAGTTTCCCCGTAGATCTTTGGCAAAGCCAAATCCGGGGTCCAGCAATAACTGTTCGCGGCGGATTCCTGCTGTTGCACATGCAGCCATACGTTCCCTGAAAAAACCGATTACCTCGCCAAGCACATCGTCATAGTGGGTATTGGTCTGCATGGTTCGTGGAGTGCCCCGCATATGCATCAGGCAAACCGGAATGTCCAACTCTGCGACCATAGCCAACGATTGCGGGTCGCCTTGCAGTGCCGTGACATCATTCATCAAGCCCGCACCCAGGGACCAGGCTTCGCGCATGACCTTGGCTTTGTAAGTATCTATGGACACCGGCAAAGGCACCGCTGCCAGCACCGCTTCCACAACGGGCAGCAGACGATCCATTTCTTCGGCCTCGGAAACAGCGGGGGCACCCGGACGGGTTGATTCTGCACCAATATCAATGATGTCGCCGCCGCCCTCCCAGATTTGGCGTGCCCGCATAACCGCCGACTCCGGACGGATATAAGTTCCGCCATCGGAGAAAGAGTCGGGGGTGACATTCAAAATCCCCATAACACAAGGGCGCCCCAAGTACAGCGGGCGCCCATTGCAATCCAGCGTTACGGTCAAACGGGATGTTCTCCGGGATTGAGGCCCGGCAGGGTCTGACCACCGGTTTTATCCGAACTGGCAGCATTACCATCTGTGGGCATGGTCGGATAACTGCCCGCGTCATCTACCGGCGGACGGGGATCACGCCCGGCCATGATGTCACTCACCTGACTGGAATCCAGAGTTTCGTACTTCAGCAACGCCTGGGCCATAGCCTCGACCTTGTCGCGATTTTCCTCGATCAGCTTGCGCGCCACATCATAACGTTCACGGATGATGCCCCGGATTTCTCCATCAACCGTCATGGCTGTCTGTTCGGAAATGTTGCTATGCTTGGTCATTTCCCGACCGATGAACACTTCTTCTTCCTTTTCACCAATCACCATGGGTCCAATACTGGACATACCCCACTGGGTCACCATTTTCCGGGCCAGATCCGTGGCGCGTTCAATATCATTACCCGCGCCCGTGGTCATCTGATTCAGGAAGACTTCCTCGGCAATACGTCCACCCATGAGGATGGAAATGTTATTGAGAATTTCCCCACGCTCGTAGTTGAAGCGGTCTTCCGTGGGCAATTGCATGGTGACACCCAATGCCCGACCACGAGGAATGATGGTGACTTTATGCACCGGATCCGTGCCAGGCAACAGCTTGGCAACCACCGCGTGACCCGATTCATGATATGCCGTAGTTTCCCGCTGCTTGTCACTCATCACTACCGATTTGCGTTCAGCACCCATCATGACCTTGTCTTTGGCATTTTCAAAGTCATGCATATCGACCAGACGCTTACTCTTGCGCGCCGCCATCAAGGCTGCTTCGTTGACCAGGTTGGCCAGATCAGCCCCGGAAAAACCAGGCGTACCCCGGGCAATGACCTTGGGATCCACGTCGGGCGTAATAGGCACCTTGCGCATGTGAACCTGCAGAATCTGTTCACGACCGCGAATATCGGGCAGAGGCACAGTGACCTGACGATCAAAACGGCCAGGACGCAACAGGGCAGGATCCAGCACATCCGGACGGTTGGTGGCAGCCACCACAATGATCCCTTCCGTACCTTCAAAACCATCCATCTCTACCAGCAACTGGTTGAGGGTCTGTTCGCGCTCATCATTACCGCCGCCAAGACCCGCGCCACGCTGGCGTCCAACTGCATCAATTTCGTCAATGAAAATGATGCAGGGTGCATGTTTTTTCGCCTGCTCGAACATGTCGCGAACCCGCGAGGCGCCGACGCCCACGAACATTTCCACAAAATCCGAGCCGGAAATGGAGAAGAACGGTACCCGGGCTTCACCGGCAATGGCGCGTGCCAACAAGGTTTTACCGGCACCCGGTGAACCCATCAACAGCACGCCCTTGGGAATCCGACCACCGAGGCGCTGGAATTTTTGGGGATCGCGCAGGAAGTCGACAATTTCCGCCAGCTCTTCCTTGGCCTCTTCAACGCCCGCCACATCAGCGAAGGTGACCTTGTTGTTTTCTTCAGTCAGCATCCGGGCCTTGCTGCGCCCGAATGTCATGGCGCCACGACCACCCGCGCCACCGCCACCCATCTGGCGCATGAAGAAAATCCAGACGCCAATCAGCAGCAACATGGGGAACCAGGAAATCAGGATGGACAGCAAGATGGATTGTCCTGCCGGGGGTTTCACATTGATTTTCACGCCTGCGGCAAGCAACTGGGGCACCAGCTGGGTATCATTGGTCGGCGTGTAAACGCTGAACTTTTGCCCGGAACTGAGACTACCCGTTACATGATTGGCATCAATATTCACATCGGCGACTTGCCCTTGCTTGATGCTATTCACAAAGGTCGAAAAGTCCATAGCCTGAGCGGGTGTCGAACTACTCGTATTGAGGTTCTGAAACACCAGCATCAGAATGACGCCTATGGCCACCCATAACAAAACGTTTTTTAAGACATTATTCATAAGTTACCCCCCGCAAGGGAGAATTTGATCCAGATTCAAGACCGACAGATGCTTTGATGTTAGCCCTCTGAAAAGCCACTGACAATAAGATTTTGTTCAACCCTGTGTTCCTCCCACCGTCAGATCGCGTATTTTGAGAGTAGGCTGACCAACGCCCACCGGCACACTCTGACCATCCTTGCCACAAGTACCCACACCCGTATCCAATTGGAGGTCATTACCGATCATTTCAACCCTGGTCAGTACATCCGGACCGTTGCCAATCAGTGTCGCCCCTTTTATCGGCCGGGTTATTTTACCATTTTCAATGAGATAGGCTTCAGAAGCGGAAAACACGAACTTACCGTTGGTAATATCCACCTGTCCCCCGCCAAAATTCACCGCATAAAGACCACGCCGGACACTGGCAATAATTTCCTGAGGATCCCGATCCCCCGCACGCATGTAGGTATTGGTCATCCGGGGCATGGGGAGATGCGCGTAGGACTCGCGACGACCATTGCCGGTAGAACGAGTGCCGGTCAGGCGGGCGTTGAGTGTGTCCTGCAAATAGCCCTTGAGGATTCCGTCTTCGATGAGGGTGGTACACTGGGTTTCCGTGCCTTCGTCATCGACATTCAGGCTGCCCCGGCGATTTTCGAGGGTACCGTCGTCCACCACGGTCACCCCAGGAGCCGCAACCCGCTCACCAACCCGACCACTGAAGGCACTGGTGCCCTTGCGATTGAAATCACCTTCCAGGCCATGGCCAATGGCTTCATGCAGTAAAATGCCCGGCCAACCCGGCCCCAGCACCACATCCATACTCCCTGCCGGGGCCGCTTCGGCTTCCAGATTAATCAGTGCCTGACGCGCGGCTTCGCGGGCAAAATCATCGGCCATCTGGCCTTTCAGGAAGGTCTGGTAATCATAACGACCACCACCACCGGCGCTCCCCTGCTCGCGCCGTCCGCCCTGCTCGGCAATGGCCGAAACATGGAGACGCACCAAAGGACGGACGTCTGCCGCCATGGTGCCATCCAGCCGCGCGACCAGCACCGCCTCAAATTTGGCACTCAGACTGGCCATCACCTGAACAATGCGGGGGTCTACCGACCGCGCCACCTGCTCCACCCGCTCCAGCAGGGCGATTTTTTCTTCATTAGGAATAGAGGCCAACGGATCGGTTGGCTGATACAAGGACAGCCCATTGCGCCGCTGCCAGACCAGGCCCCGATTTTCACCCGGTTGATGGACAATGGCGCGCGCTGCATCAGCCGCCGTCAGCAGTGCCTCGACGCCAATTTCATCGGAGTAGGCCAAGCCCTGCCGCTCGCCCTGAATGGCGCGCACCCCTACCCCCTGTTCAATGGAATGACTCCCGTTTTTCACCACTCCTTCTTCGAGACTGAAGCCTTCGCTGCGACTGTACTGAAAGTACAGGTCGGCATCGTCCAGCGCCCGATGAGACAGTCGGCCAAACACTTTTTCCAGCTCCCCTTCACTGATTCCGCCGGGAGTAAACAAGGTGGCACGCGCTATATCGAGGGTTGAAGCAGTCATATCATCCTTCCTTGAGAGTCCATGCCGTCAGTATGCGCCCAAGAGACCAATTAGAACAAGTCCAAATTTAATCTTATAGAAATACTCCTTCATTCCAACAAAAACGGCAGAGAACCGGGAGGCTTTGCCGCGACTTTGGCCCGCGCCGTTGTTGTTCCTGGTGAAATCCTGCGCCCGTCAGGAGAGCTGTCTGAGCCCGCAGGGCGAGTTCTCTCCTGACAGCAGGATGAACCCTGGAACAACAGGCAAGGGACGTTGGAGCAAAAAGCCTCCCGGTTCTCTGCCGTTTTTGTGCCCCTTCGAAAATCTTCGCAAAATGATTGCACTGGCTATCTTATCCACAACTTGCAAGCCATTTATCCACCCTTTCATCCACAATATGTAGTTGACAACAGCACCAGCAAGACTATATTTGGTGTGTGGGGCGTCTGGCAGGCGATTGTTTTCCGGGTGCCCATTGCGTGACATAAACGCTTTTTCCAGGCCCTTTACGCCCAGCTTCGGAGTCTCAACATGCCCAATCCCGCCGCTCAAACTGTTGTCAGCAATCCTGCATACGATCCCTCAGAAGCCAGTCATTACAAGGTCATCCGCCGCAATAATGCGGTGGTCACCTTTGACGCCAGCAAAATCCACATTGCCATGACCAAAGCCTTTCTGGCCGTGGAAGGTGGCAGCGGTGCCGCCAGCGCCCGGGTGCGCGACCTCGTCACGCGTCTGACCGGGCAGGTCATTGCGGCGCTGCAAAGACGCCAGCCGGGTGGTGGCACCTTCCATATAGAAGATATTCAGGATCAGGTGGAGCTGGCCTTGATGCGGGCCGGCGAACACGAAGTCGCGCGTGCCTACGTGCTTTACCGCGAAGAGCGCGCCCGCGAACGCCGTCAACAGAGCGTTTCAGCCCCCCAGACGGGCATACCGCAAATTCAGGTGAAATATCCGGACGGGACGCAGCGGGCGCTCGATCTGAAGCGTTTGCGGGCCGTCATTGAGGAAGCCTGCAGCGGCCTTGGCGAAGCTGTTTCCGTTGATACCCTGATGAGCAACACCAGCAAAAATCTGTACGATGGCATCAGCGAAGATGAACTGTTTCAGGCCCCCATTTTGGCCAGCCGGATCATGATCGAGCGCGACCCTGCCTATGCTTATGTTTCTGCGCGCCTGTTGCTGGACCGGGTACGTTGGGAAGTGCTGGGAGAAGCTGCCACCCAGGCCGAAATGGCCGCCCGCTATCCTGAATACTTCCGGGATTACCTGCAGACCGGCATTGCCCACGAACTGATTGATCCGCGCCTTGGTCAATATGATCTGGACCGCATTACAGCGGCTATCAAACCCGAACGCGATCTCAATTTCCAGTATCTGGGCCTGCAGATTCTTTATGATCGTTATTTCCTGCATGTCCGCGAACGCCATATTGAACTGCCTCAGTCTTTCTGGATGCGGGTGGCCATGGGTCTGGCTGTCAATGAAGTGGACCGTGAAGAACAGGCCATCGCCTTTTATGAAGTGCTGTCCAGCTTCGACTTTGTCAGTTCGACCCCCACCCTTTTCAATTCGGGAACTTTGCGGCCGCAATTGTCGAGCTGCTTCCTGACCACCGTGGGCGACGATCTGGACGATATTTACGAAGCCATCAAGGAAAACGCCCTGCTCTCCAAATTCAGCGGCGGTCTGGGGAACGACTGGACCCCCGTACGGGCGCTGGGTTCTTTCATCAAGGGCACCAATGGTAAATCCCAGGGCGTCGTGCCCTTCCTCAAGGTGGTCAATGACACCGCCGTTGCCGTCAACCAGGGCGGCAAGCGCAAGGGTGCAGTCTGCGCCTACCTCGAAACCTGGCACATGGACATCGAGGAGTTTCTGGAACTGCGCAAAAACACCGGCGATGACCGCCGCCGCACCCATGACATGAACACCGCCAACTGGATTCCCGACCTGTTTATGGAGCGGGTGGAAAGTGGTACTGCCTGGACGCTGTTCAGCCCGAATGAAACGGCAGATCTGCATGATCTGACCGGCTCGGCTTTCCGGGAACGCTACGAACATTACGAGCGCATGGCCGATGCGGGTGAAATCGAACTGTACAAAAAAGTTCCGGCTCTGCAGCTGTGGCGCAAAATGCTGACCATGCTCTTTGAAACCGGTCACCCCTGGATTACTTTCAAGGACCCCTGCAATTTGCGCAGCCCGCAGCAGCACGTGGGTGTCGTACATAGTTCCAATCTCTGCACGGAAATCACCCTCAACACCAACGACAAGGAAATTGCCGTTTGTAATCTGGGCTCCGTGAACCTGGTTGCGCACCTGAAAAATACCGCAAGCGCCGATCAATCCGCCCTGCGCACCGACAGCACGCCCGAAGAACTGCTGGAACTGCTGGACACCGACAAGCTCAGCCGGACCATCCGCATCGCCATGCGCATGCTCGATAATGTCATCGACATGAACTACTACGCCGTGGCCAAGGCGCGCAACAGCAATATGCGCCATCGTCCTGTGGGTCTGGGTCTGATGGGCTTTTCGGATGCCCTGCTGGAAATGCGGATACCCTATGCTTCGCCAGCGGCCGTCGCCTTTGCCGACATCAGTCAGGAAGTGATTTCCTACTACGCCATTGAGGCTTCTGCCGATCTGGCGCAGGAACGAGGCAGTTACCCGAGCTTCCAGGGTTCACTCTGGAGTCAGGGAGTGTTGCCCATCGACAGCATCGAACTGCTGGCTGCCAACCGTGAACACGGCGTTGACCTAGACCGCAGCATGCGCCTCGACTGGAACGGGCTGCGGGACAAGGTTCGCAAAGGCATCCGTAACAGCAATTGTCTGGCTATCGCCCCCACGGCGACCATTTCCAACATTGTTGGCGTCAGCCAGGGGATTGAGCCCATTTATCAAAACCTTTACGTCAAATCCAACCTGTCCGGCGAATTTACGGTGGTAAACAGCTACTTGGTGCATGACCTCAAACGTCAGGGACTCTGGGACGAAGTCATGGTCAATGACCTCAAATACTTCGACGGATCGGTCTTGCCCGTGGATCGTATTCCTGCCGCCCTCAAGCCGCTTTATGCCAATGCCTTCGAAACCGATCCGGAATGGCTGGTCGAAGCCGCTGCGCGTCGTCAGAAATGGCTGGATCAGGCGCAGAGTCTGAACCTGTATTTTAGCCAGCCGTCCGGCAAGAAAATTGATGAAACCTACCGTCTGGCCTGGAAGCGCGGGCTCAAAACCACCTATTACCTGCGCTCGCTGGGAGCCACAGCGGCGGAAAAATCTACTGTACAAACAGGCACTCTCAATGCCGTGTCCGGCCACCAGCCCAAGGCCTGTGCCATTGATGATCCCACCTGTGAAGCCTGCCAATAAGCAGAGGAGAAATTGCCGTTATGTTGAATTTTGAAAACAGCCTGCGTCCCGAAGCACTGCGCAGCAGCAGCCTGAATGATTTGCCGGAGTCCGTGCCGGAAGAGGAAAGCATACGTTTCGCCCGGGTACGGGCCGAAGACAAGCGCATCATCAACGGTCGTGCGGATGTCAATCAACTGGTTCCTTTCAAGTATCAGTGGGCCTGGGACAAGTATCTGGCTGCCTGCGCCAACCACTGGATGCCCCAGGAAATCCAGATGTCCCGTGATATTGCCCTCTGGAAAGACCCCAAAGGCCTCACGGAAGATGAGCGCCGCATCGTCAAGCGTAATCTTGGTTTTTTTGTGACCGCCGACAGCCTCGCTGCCAACAACATTGTACTGGGCACCTATCGGCATATTACCGCGCCGGAATGCCGCCAATACATGTTACGGCAAGCCTTTGAGGAAGCCATTCACACCCACGCCTACCAGTACATTGTCGAATCCATTGGCCTGGATGAAGGTGAAATCTTCAACATGTACCACGAAGTACCGTCGGTGCGGGATAAAGACCAGTTTCTGATGCCCTTCATCGACATCCTGGCCGACCCGAATTTCAAGACGGGTACCCTGGAAAATGACCAGAAACTGCTGCGCTCGCTGATTGTTTTTGCGGCCATTATGGAAGGGACTTTTTTCTATGTCGGGTTCAGCCAGATTCTGGCCATGGGCCGACAGAACAAGATGGTAGGCGCCGCCGAACAATATCAGTACATTCTGCGCGATGAATCCATGCACTGTAATTTTGGCATTGATTTGGCCAACCAGATCAAGGTCGAAAATCCACAGCTTTGGACAGAAACCTTCCAGCAGGAAATTATTGATCTGATCCGTCGTGGCGTGGAACTGGAATGCGCCTACGCCGACGACACCATGCCCCGTGGCGTTCTGGGTCTGAATGCCCCGATATTCAAGGACTACGTCAAATTCATCGGAAACCGGCGCCTGGTACAACTGGGTTTGCCTCAGCAATATCCCGGTATACAAAACCCTTTCCCGTGGATGAGCGAAATGATGGATCTCAAAAAGGAAAAGAACTTTTTTGAAACCCGGGTGACGGAGTATCAGACGGGGGGAGCGCTGAGTTGGGATTGATGTTTGGGGTGATCGTTGGCCGCCACATAACGTGAGACTGACGCGACACATAA
>DYJM01000098.1 GCA_020723125.1 Acidithiobacillus ferrivorans | reverse complement strand
ATTTTGGAGATATTGGCATGGATTCGGATAGGTTCAAAGCAAACTGTTCAAACCCCTGGCGCTTCGATGCCTTTTCAAGGAAGGCATTGTGGTCATGGCGCACAGGTTGGAATTTCAGATTATCCATTTTGAACCTCCTTCAATCGCTCCTTCTTGGCTGGGATATGCGTCTGATTCTGGGTAATTGTGATCATCCGACCATTATTCCTAAAGCCCTCCAAAAAGCCTTTATGTACATAGGTGTTTATACGCTCAGCTCGGTGTGTCTGCTGCGCAGTGGTGATCTGAAAGGCGCGGCTGGTGTTTCACAGCGATACCACTTGCAGACCGAATGCCTCGGCGGCGCGACATTGGCGGGCGTCGGCCGAGATGAACACTTCGGCGGTGCAGGCGAGGGCGGCGCCCAGGTGGATGGCGTCCATGCCGCGCAGCGCGTGCTTTTCCAGAGCCTTTACGACGTGCTGGATGACCTGGGGCGTGGTATCGCAGATCAGCGCATCGGCGATGTCGAGCATCAGGGCGCGCTTGATGATCTGGTATTGCGCGTCCGTCAGGCGGCCTTCCCGTTGCAGGCGGCAGAAGGCGGAGATCAGTTCAGGCACGGCGATGACCGACAGCGCCAGTTCGCTGGCCCGTTCGCACCACGCCAGTACGTCAGCGGTGCCGGTTTCGTCGATGTAGCGCTTGGCAAAGGCAGATGAGTCGAAATAGACGCGCATCAGTCTCCGCGCTCGTCGAGGATGAGCCGGCTGATCTCCTTGCCGCCGATGGTCAGCAGGCGTGCCGGAGGCTGTTTCCAGGAAGGCAGTTGCGCCGGGATCGGGTGAATATCGGCAATAGGCTTACCATTGCGCAACACCCGTACTGTCTGCCCGGCCTCGACCAGATCGAACCATGCCTTGGCGTGGTTGCGTAAATCGGTGAAAGTGGTTTCTGGCATGAACAGGCTCCCGTCAGATGATGTACATCAAAGTGTACATTACAGAGTGTCTGGCAGCAACACGTCGACGCTTTGCAGGCTCTGATGCGCGCAAACCACTGCCGGTCGCCAGTCTACTTTATATAGCAAAGGTGCCACAACGAAAGCTGCTGATCTCAGAATATGGCTTTGATAGATAGACAGGATGTGGCGTTTTAATCATAATGATCATATTGATCGCGATGGGAGAACATGGATGATTACTGAGATCAGCGCTGTGCATTTCAGGCAGAATCTTGGTGAAATGCTTAATCAGGTTCAATACCGTAACGACAGTATCGTCATCAACAAAGATGGCAAGCCCGTTGCGGCCTTGGTGGATGCGGAGCTGTTTGCTCGCATCCGACGCATGCGTGAGCGTTTTGAGACACTGAGTAGCCGGATAGCTTCCTGCTATTCTGAGGTGCCCGTTGAGCAGGGCATGGCCGAAATCGAAGCAGCGGTGAGTGCCGAACGCGTCAAGTGCTAATGTCCAGGCTTCGTGTGGTCCTGGATACCAATGTACTGGTGTCGGGTATAGCTTATCCTGCCAGCGTACCGGGGAGTATTGTCTTGACCTGGCGTCAGGGTGGGCTGGATGTCGTGCTTTCTCACTACATTCTGGACGAAATGGTATGCGTTTTTCCCCGTTTGACACGGTTGAGGATGGGCAGTCAGGAAATTCGGGATTTGGCCGATTGCCTCATGTTTATGGCCGATATCGTTGAACCCTTGGAATCTCGCGATCCTCAATTGCGAGACGAGAAGGATCAACCGGTGCTACAGACATTTTTGGTCAGCACAGCAGACTATTTGATCACCGGCGACAAGGATCTGCTGGCTCTGGGGGATCAGTACCGTATTATAACGCCAGCCGAGTTCTGGTCAGCTCATGGGGGATGAGGATACGTAATTATCCGCGCATGTAAGTGGTGACGGGGTGCCCCAGCGTGTGGCAGGCACAGGGCTAAACATAGTCATGAGCCCCTATTCTAGCTATAATAGTCATGTTAGCTTTTTAAATCAGGAGCGTAATCATGATAACGGTGACCTCAGTTGAGGCACAGAACAAATTTGGACAGTTGCTGGATACGGTACAAAGAGAGCCGGTAATTATCACCCGGCACGGGCGGGCTGCCGCCTACATGGTGTCGCCCCAAGATATGCAGGAGCTTCAGGATTTACAGGCTGCTCGACGCAAACGCAGAGAAGCGGTTGCCGAATTCGAGGCGCATTTCGCCAGCGCTGACACCCGTCTGGCACCGGCTGCAAGGGAACTGAAGGATGAGGATGTGCTGCGACTGGTGAAAGAATCACGTTGAATTGGCCACAACGAATCGTCATAGACACCAGCACATTGGTCGGGGCGATGTTGCGCCCCGATTCCGTGCCACGACATGCTTTCATCACGGCGGCTCGCATGGGAGAACTTTGTGCCAATGAAGCCACCTTGCAGGAGCTGCAGGAGGTGTTACAACGGCCGAAGTTTGACCGGTTTATCCCGTTCGACGCTGGTATCTGACCGAACAACTCAGCGGTCACTCTCTGGACATCCGGGTGAAAGATATTCTCGATTGGCCCACCTCCGGTGTTGTTCGGCAAGAAATTCTTCACGCTCGCTCCCTTCGCGAGCGGGTCTGCTCCGCTTCCATAAGATGCTGCCAGAGTTTGTCTGGGATGCGTCGGTGCTCGAAGGCAATCTATTCACCTTCCCAGAGGTCAAATGCAGCGGAATGGCGCTGCCCCAAATCATCCCAACCACGGCTGTACCAACCTTAACGCGAGAGAAAATAACTCTTGCCGGACCATCGGTTACCTCGCTTATCCGGGCACAATTACTTCACTGCATTATACCCCCCTGCCCACTCACTCTGACGAAGAGCCCTGATATTGTGATGATGCACAGGCAATGATTACGGAGATCCAAAACGTGACGAATAACCTATCCTCCAGCACCTTGAGAATCGGGCGAACCGTACAACATGCGCCAGCCGTGGATATGGCAGCCATTCAGGCAGATTTTTCACCGTGCCGTACCTGGCGGTATGGATTGAGCTTGCCATTTCGTGAGCGTAAAGGCGCTATGATGACGGTTTTTCTCAAAAACCCTTCCAGTGCCAGTGAGTTCTCCGCAGATAAAACCGTACGCACGGCCTCGGAATATGTGTGGCGCAATTTCCCGGAAAGTGGGGGGGTCCACATTTTGAATCTTTTTGCGCTCAGGGGTACAGACAGTAAAGAAGTGGGGAAAGCGTTGCTTGCGAAGGGCGCGGCGCATGTCGTCGGCCCGCAGAATGACAAGGCCATCAAAACAACGCTTGCGGCAAGTTCGGGTGTGATTATCGCCTGGGGAGGGCATGCCGGTATTCCCGCCTCTACCTATGATCAGCGGGTGTGCCGTTGTCTGGAATTACTGGTAGAAAGCGGATTGCCGGTATGGCGAAATGGGCGTAAGGGATCCGAAAAATATCCCTTTCATGCCTGCTATTGGGCTTATCAGGATGTATTGATCCCGCTTTCCTGATTTTACAGGGAAACTCGAATGATCATGACTGCCAGTGCGACGGTAATACCAAATAAAATAACACCGTAGAGACCGTACAGGAGTTTATGGACATGATAGCAGCCTTCATCTACCTTCTTGACTGTGCGAATGAAATTGATACCACCGATTATCAGGTTGGCGATTCCCAGGACGATAAAAATAATGCCCATCCCGGAGAACCCCTCTCCCATAACCAGTTTGGTATGGAGCATGATGGAAAGTTGTTCCAGAAAAAAATCGAACTTTTCGATGACAAAGCCAAAAGCAATCAGACCAATACCCGTTCGTACCCATGCCAGAAAAGTACGTTCGGCGGCCATGTAAATACGCGGATCAATAATCTCTTTTGCTGCCACAGGAGGTCCTTTTTCAATATGTTGCAGATCAAACATAAAATTCAAGCCTACCACAAAAATCAGAGCAATGGCGGGCCAAGTCAGTACATGGAAAAGCTCGGTAAAAAAATGGCCCAGTTTGGCGTAGTGTAGTGCCAGAAAGAGCACGGCTAGACGTTCTGAAACCAATCCTGTTCCGATAGATACAAACAGTAGCTTAAAGTAACCTAGATACGTGCGTTCCAGTGCCATGTACAATCGCGGTTCTTGCACGGTTGGCAGGCGTTTCAGGAACATCATGGCTGGGTTCACCGAATGATTGGATGGGTAGGATCAGGACGTTAAATTATGGCGTGGTGCAGTCTATCGCGAAATACTCCGACCGTGAAGCGGTGTTGAAACATCATCCCAACAATGCCCCACGGTTCTTGACGCGAAGCAAAGGGAAGGCTAGGATACGCCCACTTTTCCCCGGTAGCTCAGTCGGTAGAGCGGGTGACTGTTAATCACTAGGTCGGCAGTTCGAGCCTGTCCCGGGGAGCCAAAAGAAACAAGCATCTAGGTTATAGCCTGGGTGCTTTTTTTATGCCTGTGGGGGATATTTGGGGGAATCAGCGCCAGCACTCCCCCACAATCTGCAACACCTCAGACGGTCGCCACTTCACCCAAAAATGCCCATGTTTTAGATCGTACTCCCCAAAATATCCCCCAAATGGCTGGGCATCGAGAATCACACATATATAAATCATTATGTTGAATTGTTAGGGCGCGTGATTATATATCGGGTGTTGTTCTTTTTTGTGGATTGCGGCACAATACAAAACAGGCCGGAAGACGTTGGAGCGTCTGCCCGACCCTACCACGGCAAACCGTCAGGAGGTCCGCCAATGGATGCAGCAAGTATATCGTACTCAGTGCCAGCCCTCACCACCTGGAGGGCGTAAGCATGGCTTATATCGAAAAACGCGAAGGCAAGAACGGAATCACCTACCGCGCCCAGATCAAGCGCAAGGGTGCGCCTATTCTGTCCAAGTCATTCAAGCGCAAGACCGATGCCGAGGCTTGGGCCAAAAAGCAGGAAGTCGCCATGATCGAGGGCGAGCACTTCCCAGAGCGTGCAGCCCAAAGGCACACATTCAGCGAGGCCGCCGAAAGATACTTGGCTGAGCACCTGCCGACTCTGAACAGTCCCAACACCCGGGCAAGAAACGTTGAATGGTGGACCAAGAAACTGGGCCGCTTGCGTCTTTCTGGCGTTACCCCGGAGATCATTAACGAGCATCTAAAGACACTCTCAGATGAGCCGTTGCGTAACGGCAAGACCCGCAGCGCCAGCACGATCAACCATTACCGCATCGCCGTGACCCACGTCCTGAAAATGGCGCGTAAATGGGGATGGATAGGCACACTCCAGACCGACCGAGTAACCCGCGTGAAGATCGATAATGCGCGTGTCAGATACCTGAGTGATGACGAACTCCCCCGGCTACTGGATGCCGTAAAGCATCACCCTGATCTAAATCTTGTGGTGCTGCTGGCGCTGGGCACCGGAGCGCGTGCAGGGGAATTGCTCAGTCTCACGTGGCAGCAAGTGGACCTGAAGAAGCGGCAGATACTCCTAACCCATACAAAGAACGGCGACATGAGGACGTTGCCTGTCCCTGAGCAGTGTGTATCCCTCTTGGCGGCCAGGGTGCGCCGATTGGATACGCCGCTGATCTTTCCTAGTCACAGGCACCCGCAAACGCCGATTGATCTACGCCGTCCGTGGGCTGAAGCGCTTGCCACTGCCCAGATCGAGAACTTCCGCTTTCACGATCTGAGACATTCAGCCGCCAGCTACCTAGTGCAGCAAGGCGTGTCCCTGATTGCCGTGGCCGCCTTGCTAGGGCATCGCACTTTGCAGATGACGAAGCGGTATAGTCACTTGGCCCCTGAACATTTGGCGGAACTCGGAAGCAAGCTGGATGACAAGTTAGGGGGTGCACGATGATTGCAGACCCCGTATCTGTTGCCGTTTACCGTTCAGAGCAAGAGCGCCGCCAGTGGGTCCGCATCGAGGACGCGCAACACCAGCACCAGTTATCAGACGGTCAGATTATTGACGCATGGCGCAAGGGCCGCATATCGCCAAGGGTGGACGTTCCCAGAAGCGATTTTCACGACATGGCCGGGGGGTGCTTCGTGCATCTTGGGGACTATCCCTTATTGGTTGATGACCAGTATATCGCGTCATTCAGCGCCGAGGGGGTGGCAACCATAGGCGTTGTTCGCTCCAGTGTTTTACAGGGCGACCCTACGGAGTGGAACGGCGGATTATTAACGACCCCAGACGGACGGTGCATGGTGGACTATGGACGTGTGCTGGTGCTG
>DYJM01000306.1 GCA_020723125.1 Acidithiobacillus ferrivorans | reverse complement strand
CCGCCTTTTCAAGAGCCGTACAAATGCGGTCCTGAAGCTGGAGAAGAAACTGTTCGACGGCTTGAGTGGAAGGCTGCTGCATGGTTTTATCTCCTATGCTGGCGGGGAATTATGCCACCGGAAGGCCCGTTTCGCCAGAAAGTGGCCGCAGGCTATTGGTTCGCGAATCCTTGCCACCGGGCTCCGCGCTTGGTAGGATATCCCGACGCCATATACAAAGTGATTGTCATCATGGAACAGGCAACCGTCTTTCAAATCAATCGCAGTCAGGCCGTACGACTGCCCAAGTCCATCGCTTTCCCCAATGATGTGAAGCGCGTGGATGTCGTCGTCTTGGGTCGTGTGCGCATCCTGGTACCTGCAGGTGAATCCTGGGAAAGCTGGTTTAATGGTGAAGGGGTCAGTGCCGACTTTATGGAAAGCCGCGAGCAGCCCGACGATCAGCACCGGGAAGGCTTGTGATTAAATACTTGCTGGATACCAATATCTGTATTTTTACCATCAAGCGCAAACCCCCGGAAATTCAGGCGCAGTTTCACCAGCATCAGGGCCAAATGGCGATAAGTACCATCACGCTGATGGAGTTGATTTATGGTGCAGAAAAATCCCAGTTTCCGGAACGGAATTTGGCAGAAATAGAAGGATTTGCAGCTCGCCTGGAGGTTCTTGAATATGGCATGGAGGCTGCCAGGCATGCGGGACAGCTTCGCGCCGAATTGGCCCGCACAGGTCAGCCCATAGGGCCTTATGATCAGATGATTGCGGGCCATGCCAGAAGTACGGGTTTAATCGTCGTCACCAATAACCTGCGCGAGTTTGAGCGTGTTCCCGGATTGCGGGTCGTGGATTGGGTGAACTGATTCTCGCGAAAATTTACCCCCCTTAATCTCTTAATCCCTTAAAACCTGACCGCTACGGGCATCGACAATGCGGCTCGGGCGGCGCTGCCTGCCCAGTCGGGCATGCAGTACCGGAAGACGGTTGCCAAAATAGCGGCGGATGGTCC
>DYJM01000305.1 GCA_020723125.1 Acidithiobacillus ferrivorans | reverse complement strand
CACAACGGGCAATCTCTTGTTCAGTTCAAGTATCCCAGACAACGGAGAGAGAAAATGATGACTTCCAGACATCACTTGATGGCGACAATGTCCCTGGTCATCATCTTTCTGACGTTTCTCCCGCTACCACTCGCAGCACAGGGTACATGCTCCGCCCCTCTGCCCCATCCACCACATCAAGGAGGAGGTAAAAGTGCGTCCGCTATTTATGGACTGCAAGCGGTGATTTCAAGAGGTTCCCCCGTCTTAGGTTGCCAGAGCAAATGGGATAGTTATACAAACGAGTGGATTATGGTGGTTGGCCCAGGCTCAAATGCATGGATACAACTTGGCTGGGAACGTAGTTACTCTGATTCCAGAGTTCACATCTGGTATCAGGCCAGAGGTCCTAATTTTCAGCGCGATAGACACTATGACCCGACCGACCCAAGGTATCGCGTAGATATTGGCCGCACCTATGTTATAGAGGCTATGAGTGATGAAGAAGGAATCACTTATTGGAACTTGTGGGTAGATGGTGTGGCCCTCGACTCTATTCCAGCAACCGATTTGCAGTGGCCCGCTGGAAGCGCTTATGCGATCGACGCGCAGTGGAGTGGCGAACTGAGTTACATTGAAAGCGAGATGGGCGGACCTTTTTCAAGCCCTGTAGGATTTTACTACATGGCGTGGTACCTGGGTGATCCCAATGGCGATTGGCCTTACATTGACAGTCCACGCGTCTTCAACTCTGAGGTTCCCAAGTACGGTGGCGATGCCTTTCAGATTTACAGTGGAATCTGGGCGTTCAGAAACTGGACCTGGGCCTACTTCGGGTACCTGCCACTCATTCTCAAGAATCCGTGAAATAGACTTCAAGCTCGGGATGTAAGAAGACGGCAGGAAACACACGCAGGGCGACAATGCGGCACGTCAAGTTGTTTTGCACAGCGAAGTTGAGCTGCGCCGCATTGCGCCCTGCTACACGGTTCCCCGTCATGCCGTTGTCATCCGAACGCGGTCGGCAACAGCAAGTCAGATTT
>DYJM01000304.1 GCA_020723125.1 Acidithiobacillus ferrivorans | reverse complement strand
CGGTAATCTTGGGCGGATTTTGTTTGACACGCGGCCCATTTGTGTATAAACTAACCCTATCACTGTGGGCTGTTCGATGAATGGGGTTCCCGTAAAGTATCATGGATAAGAACACTTCCAAATCACAACACAATCCAGGAGAGACGGCCTTGCAACGGCCCGGCGTATTCGACGCGGCAGATTGACACGGCGCAGACGGTCCTGCCCGCCTGGGTCAGGCCCGCCAGCCCGATAATGTTCGACCGGCAACTTTCGATTTTGGGAAGGAGGCGTTATGCAGGATAAAGTGCTGCGGGCAGCCCTGGCGGGGCTGCTGCACAACGTAGGACATTCGCAGGCGGAGATATCCGCCCTGCTCCCCCAAAGATGGCAGGAGGCAGTGGGAGAAATCTCCGAAGCCATAGCCTCGCTGGCCAGTCAGTTATCTGCGGGCGGGAAGGGTTCCGAAGGGCAGGCAAAGGGTCAACCCGGCCGGCCCCAACAGTTGCAATCCATTTTTTGCACGGTGACTGCCGAGGGGCAAACTGCGCCCGGCAAAAAATACCTGCCTTTGGGTACTTTGGAACTCGAGCGGAACACCATCTTTCCTGGTGAACCACTGCCCGCCGATACAGTTCGGAAACAATACGAAACCCTATGGGAGGGTTTCGTCGAAGAAGCCAAAGCGTCGAAAGCAGCCTATGAAACTTCCGGCGAAATGGGGGCCTACGTCGAGTCCCTGCTGGCGCTGCTCCATCGCTTTGGCTGGTGCATCCCGCCGCTCTCCCACAATACCCTGGCAGACGTCTCGCTGTATGACCATTCGCGCATGACCGCCGCGCTGGCCGCCTGCCTGGTGGACTTTTCCGAAGACGCACTGCAAAAGATGGCGAAAAACGCCGAAAAGGACGAGACGGAAGTCGCCCTGCTGGTGGGCGGCGATATTTCCGGTGTGCAGGATTTTATCTACACCATTACCAACAAAGGCGCGACATCCGCCCTGCGCGGACGCTCGTTTTACCTGCAATTGCTCACCGAAGCGGCGGCG
>DYJM01000097.1 GCA_020723125.1 Acidithiobacillus ferrivorans | reverse complement strand
CCGTGGCTGCGTCGCCAGGCTGCCCAGGCATCGCGCAGCGAATGACGCCCGCGCCGTGGTTGCAGATAAGTCACAGAAGCACCCTGTTCCATGCGCTGCAAGGCCTCACTGATTGCCATACGGGTTTGCTGTGCGAGCTGCCGCCGCCCCAGCTCAGGGGGTAAGGCCGGCAGAAACTCCACCCGCAGGGTCAAGGGTGCGGCAGCGGTCAGCCTCCAGAGATGTCCGAACAAACTGTCGTCGCCAACAAAAGGACACAATCCATCCGGTTGCCCCGGTTGCAACACGTCCTCATAACGCAAGGCTACCGGCACTGTTTCAGCTTTGGCGGCGGCGGCTGTTTCAAAAGGCGCGGCATAAAATTCGCCCACCGATTTACCATCGCTGGTGGTTCCTTCCGGAAACAGCACCACGCTGGTTCCGGCCACAATAATGTCACTGGCCTGACGCATGATGCGCTGACTGGCACGGGCATCGCTGCGATCAATAAACAAGGTTCCCAGCCAGACTCCCATGATCCCGAAAAAGGGCCAATCACGCATCTCCTTTTTCGCCACAAAACGGCCGGGAATCAAGGTCGCCAGAGCCAGAATATCCAGATAAGACACATGGTTGGCGGCAATCATCACGGGCTCCACCGGGATTTTACCATCTACACGCAGGCGAATTCCCAAAACCCGCAAGGCGCGCCGGCTCCACCAGGCAAAAGCCCGATAGCTGGACGCATCGGGTTGCGCTTTGCGGGCACAAGTCCACAGCGCTAGCGGATAAGCCAACAAGAGATAAAGCAACAGCACAGGGATCCGCCAAAAGCGCCGCAGGGCATTGGGCCGCATACGCCGCAAACGCCGCCCCGGATAGTGAATGAGAACCGGAGCCGACGTTTGTTTACGCCTTCTCATTTTCTGGAGCCCACCGGTTCCAGGAAGCGCTGCTGATAACGGGGGGTGATAAGGCTGGATTCACACCATACAAAAAAATCTGCGCAGTGAAACTGGGGATCCCAGAACGGCTCTCCCCCCACCCGGACACCGGCCCGCAAATATCCCTTCAACAGAGAAGGCAAAGAAGCGGCTTCCACCTCTGCAAACTGGTCAAAGCCCGGAACCGCGCGCAGCGGGAAAACCCGTTGTTCCTGCGGAGTCAAATATTGCTGAAGTTGCTGATACAACGCCCCAAGGGCCGGGCCATCGGTACTGTGCACACTCGCGCAACCCATCAGGTAATCGATCTGCCACATGGACATGGCCTCGGCCAGACCTGACCAAAGCAGGGTAATCACCCCGCCCTGGCGGTAATCGGGATGTACGCAGGAACGACCCAGCTCCATGATCCGGCTATTCAGGGCGAGCAGACGGGATAAATCAAACTCTGTCTCGGCATAATAGCGGCCCACCGAAGGGACTTTCTCGGGCAGGAACAGGCGGTAAGTACCCACCACCTCCTGACGGTTTTCATCCTCTACAATCAGGTGCTCGCAGAAAGGATCATATTCATCCTGATCCAGACCCGGCCCACCACTGAGCTGGGCACCATATTCGGCACTGAACACTTCATAACGTAAACGTTGCGCTGCTTCCACTTCGTCCTGATGACGGGCCAGATAAAGTCGCAAGGAACGATCTTTTTTCCTAGTCACGTGATCGGTACTGCCGTGAGATTGAGTGCTTAACATGCAGGGCTCTCCGTGCAAAAACGATAGCAAACCTTCCTTATTATGACTCACAAATATGACAATAGTGCGGCACTTTTATGAACTTTTTATGACAAACAAGATCCAGTTCACCCAATAGGGCCATTTTATAGCATGATTCAGACTTTACCAGTCCCAGGCGCAAAATAATCGACCCCCTGCAAAAATCCGCCGCCGAAGTCTTGCACCCTGCGCCCGCAATGGCTACTGTATAACATTGTTCCAGCATACCTTGCCAAGAGGTGAAGTTTTTATCATGCCTGCCGCACCCGAGGAAGCCGATGACAGCCCATACTGCTGCTGTTCGGCCGCCACTTTTATGGAAATTCTGGAGCGCCAACGCGCTGAACCTTTGCCTTTCATGGAACTGCTGATGGTCCACGCCGGTTGTGGCGGCGGTTGCGGAAGCTGTATTGACGATCTTGAGGCTTACCTCCGTCAGCACGACGCTTACATCGAAGATTGAAGCTGTCCTGTGACTTTCAGCCACCCTGGTGGTCCCGGGGTGGGCATCAGCAGACGATCTGGGCGCCCTTTTTCGCCCGCTCCGGCAAGGTTCCCCTGCGCCGCGAAATCTGGACCACACCCGATCAGGATCAAGTGGCCGCCGACTGGGTAGACGCCCCACCCCAAGCACCCGTGGTCATTTTGTTTCATGGCCTGGGTAGCAGCTCACGGGGGCATTATGCACTGGCACTGGCAAGTGCCCTGCGCCACAGGGGATGGGGCGGCTGTTTCATCAATTTTCGTGGTTGTGGTGGTATCGACAATCGCCTGCCCCGCAGTTATCACGCTGGCGACAGTGCCGAAATCGCCTGGATGCTGGAAAAGGTTGCCCAGCTCCTGCCCGACAATAAGCGTTATGCCGTAGGTGTTTCCCTGGGTGGCAATGCCCTTCTGAAATATCTTGGTGAACAGGGGGGCAATGCCAACGCGGTTCTCAGCAAAGCCGCTGGCGTCTGTGCCCCCATTGATCTGGTAGCGACTGCTGAATTTCTGCAGAAAGGCAAAATCCGTTTTTACAATCGTTACTTTCTGACAAACATGAAACAGAGCGTACGCCGCTTGCAGCGACGCTATCCAGAACTGGCAGATTGGGCACAGGTTTTTTCCGCCAAAAACCTGTATGATTTCGACGAATATTTTACGGCACCGGTACACGGTTTCGCAGGCGCCCAAAGTTTTTGGGAAGCAGGATCATCCGCTCCCCTGCTTCGTCATGTTACCGTGCCCACCCTGCTGCTGAACAGCGCGGACGATCCGATTGTACCCATAGCCAGCGTTCGCAAGGCCATGTTGAGTGCGGCGATAACGCCCTGCGTAACCCCACATGGGGGACATGTGGGCTTCGTGTCCGGGCCTTTTCCCGGACGTCTGGACTGGTTACCGCACACATTGCTGGATTATTTTGACGGGAGGAACAACGCATGAGCGATCATCTGCAACCACGTCTGCGGGTTTTGCTGGCAGAAGCCATTGCCATTGGCCCCGGCAAAGCCGAGTTGCTTCGCCATATCCGCGAAACCGGTTCCATTTCCGCTGCGGCCCGCTGTATGCACATGAGTTACCGACGCGCCTGGTTATTGGTAGACACCATGAATCACAGTTTTCTGGCACCCGTGGTCAGCACCGCTACCGGCGGCAGCCACGGCGGCGGTGCGCATCTGACGGAAATGGGTGAAGAAGTACTGCGCCGCTATGAAAGCATGGAAGAAAAAGCCAATGCCGCACTGGCCCCAGACATTGCCGAATTCCGCAAACTCATGCAACTCCAGCCTCGGGAGCAGCCTAAATCGTGAAAAATCTGCTTCGGGAAGTCCTTTGCAGCCGGGTTTATGATGTTGCCCGGGAAACCCCGCTGGAAGCCGCACCCAAGCTGAGTGCACGCCTGCAGCGCGAGGTTCTGTTCAAGCGCGAAGACCTGCAACCGGTATTCAGCTTTAAGCTACGCGGCGCCTACAACAAAATCGCCCAACTTTCCGCCGCTGAAAAAGCCGCCGGAGTCATTACCGCCAGCGCGGGCAACCATGCCCAGGGCGTCGCCTACTCCGCCCAGAAACTGGGCATTCGTGCCATCATCGTCATGCCTTCCACCACGCCCGAAATCAAGGTCAATGCGGTGCGGGCACGGGGCGCCGAAGTGATTCTGCACGGCGATAACTTTTCGGACGCCCAGACCCACTGTTTCCAACTGGTACAGCAATCGGGCATGGTATTCATCCCCCCCTTTGATGATCCCCTGGTCATCGCCGGGCAGGGAACCGTGGGGGCGGAAATATTGCGGCAGCGAGGCGCCGGTCTGGAGGCGATTTTTGTGCCCGTCGGTGGTGGCGGGCTGATCGCCGGAGTAGCCGCGTACCTCAAGTCCATTGTCCCGGAAATTCGCGTCATTGGCGTCGAGCCTTTTGAAGCCGATGCCATGTATCAGTCCCTGCAGGCCGGGAAACGGGTCGTGCTGCCCCAAGTGGGCATTTTCGCCGACGGTGTGGCCGTCAAACAGGTCGGTGAACACACCTTCGCCCTCTGCCAGCAATATGTGGATGAAGTCGTCCGGGTCAGCAATGATGAAATCTGCGCCGCCATCAAGGATGTGTTTGATGAAACCCGCTCCATCATGGAACCCGCTGGCGCTCTTGCCCTCGCCGGGCTGAAACGCAAGGCGGCTGAAGACCCTGGACGGGGCGGGGCCTGGGTCGCACTGCTCTCTGGCGCCAACATGAATTTTGACCGGCTGGGCTTCATTGCCGAGCGCGCCGAACTGGGCGAAGCCCGGGAAGCCCTGTTTGCCGTCACCATTCCGGAAACGCCCGGTGCCTTCCGGGACTTTTGTACAGCAATTGGCCAGCGCGTCGTCACCGAATTCAACTATCGCCTGCACCGCCGGGATTGCGCCCATATTTTTGTCGGCGTCGCCATTCGTAATCGGGAAGACGCCGCCGCCCTCCTCCGGCAATTACAGGAAAACGGGCACCAGGCACTGGACCTCAGTGAGGACGAAATGGCCAAGCTACACATCCGCCACATGGTCGGCGGTCATGCCAGCGAAGCACAAAACGAACGCATCTACCGCTTTGAGTTCCCGGAAAGGCCGGGGGCGCTCATGGAATTTCTGGAAAAGCTGGGCGGCCAGTGGAATATCAGCCTGTTTCATTACCGCAATAACGGGGTGGACCTGGGGCGCGTCCTGGCCGGTTTTGAAGTCCCTGATACGGATTTGCAGCGCTTTGAAGCAATGCTCAGCAAGGTAGGCTATCCGCATTTTTCCGAAAGCAGCAATCCCGCCTACCGCTTTTTTCTGGACCAGGGTGACGCCCCGGCCTAATTCTCCCGAGGCGCAAACATCAGAGGCAGGGGTTCGCCCGGAGCCTGATGACTCTTTTGATGACTCTTTCAATTAGCGAATAAAAATATTTCATTTGGACGCCATGAAACTTTCATATAGCCGGCATTAAAGTTACACTTGGCCGATGATGGATACACCACTGTATTTTCGATTCCTGCAGCCACGCCTCATCGAGGCCATGGCCGACACACCAGTGGTATTAATCCACGGACCACGCCAATGTGGCAAAAGCACACTCGCCCGGCAAGTAGGCGATGCTGCTGGGTATACTTATCTCAGTTTTGATAACGATACGCAGCGCGCATCGGCCCAGGCTGATCCCATCGGATACGTGGCGGACTTGCCCGACAAGGTAGTGCTGGACGAGGTTCAGCGCGTGCCAAACCTGTTCACCTCGCTCAAGGCGGCAGTGGACGCCAGAAGGCAGCCGGGACGATTTATCCTCACCGGTTCGGCCAATGTGTTGTTGGTGCCCAAATTGGCGGATTCCCTGGCGGGACGCATGGAGATCCTGCGCCTGCACCCTTTGGCTCAGGCGGAACTGACCGGGATCGAGCCCAATTTTCTCTCCACATTATTCGGGAATAGTTTCAAGACGGGAGCTTGCGGACAGCGTCTCGGTAAAATGCTGGCCGAGCATGTGGCGGCCGGCGGTTACCCGGCAGCCTTGGCGCGGGCTACGGCGCGCCGTCGCGCGAGTTGGTACCGGGATTACGCTGATACCCTGGTGCAACGCGATGTACGCGATCTCACCCGCATTCACGCATTGGAGGCCTTGCCACGCCTGCTGACAATGGCGGCCGGGCAAAGTGCACGTCTGTTGAACGTGGCCGATCTGGCCGCACCGTTCCAGTTGAGCCGCCCCACTATCCGCGACTATATGACCCTGCTGGCGCGGGTATTTCTCCTGGAAGAACTGCCGCCCTGGCACAGCAATCGTCTGAGTCGCCTCATCAAGACACCTAAATTACATTTGGGCGATACCGGCCTGGCCTGCGCTTTACTTGGCGTGGACGCGGCAGCGCTGTGGGATGATCGAACCCTCTATGGACAACTATTGGAAACCTTTGTCTATCAGGAGCTACGTCGCCATGCCAGTTGGCGGGATGAGCCTGTAACCTTCCACCATTTTCGCGACAAGGACGGCAGAGAAGTGGATATTGTGCTGGAGTCCGGCGGAAAGTTGGCGGGTGTCGAGGTCAAGGCCGCCGCCACGGTCACCGCCGCCGATTTCAGGGGGTTGCAAAAACTGGAAAGTGCCACAGGGACCAGTTTTGTGGGAGGGGTGGTACTCTACGATGGCGATGCGGTCGCATCTTTTGGTAGAGGTCTATACGCCGTGCCACTATCTTGTCTGTGGC
>DYJM01000303.1 GCA_020723125.1 Acidithiobacillus ferrivorans | reverse complement strand
AGGTTCCAGCGCCGCAAGGCGTGGGAGTTCGAGTCTCCCCTTTCGCACCAAATACAGGGTTAGCCGTGCCAGTCAAAAAACTGCCCGCCATCGACGCGTTATGTACCAGGACGAAGCGCGCTTTGGGCGGATCAGCCTATGCGGACGTAACCCCCTCAAGACGGACGTAGGATTTGCTGGCCCAGTCCATAAATCACTTCTTCAGAAGTACCCTTGGATGTAATCCATCTCAGGAGATGTCCATATTTGATAGGCCAGCAATTTTCGCTGCCTTCGCCAGATCGGTATCCAGCGTAGCCAGGGGCAAGCCTTTGCGCAAAGCCAATTCCAGATAGGCGGCGTCGTAGGAAGATAGCTTGAAGCGTCTGGCTAGATTTAAAGTGTCGCTCAAAGCGTGTGTCACCATCGCTTGATCGGTCACGATGTTGAGCCGCTCCAGGATGGCAATGAAATGCCGCGAGTTCACCTCGGTGACTACACCCTTGGACTCTAACCTGGCGATGACATTAGCCAGTTCAAGCGACCATAGTGGGGGTACCAGAGCCTGCGATTCCTTCAGTCTCCTGAGAACCGCACGGGCATAATCAACACCTGCTGGATTACTGTCAGGCACCAACCAGAGCATGGCGACAGAAGCGTCCAGAATAAAACTCACGCACGGCCCTCGTTGATGAGCACCTTAAAATCAACGGCACCAACCAGGTTGTTATTGGTCTGCATGAAGGAGAGCATATCATCGACAGCGGCCACGGTATCCCGATGCAGATTGCATTCTGCGGGCACAAGATCAGCTACGGCCTCGCCCCGTAAGGTAATGGTGTAGCGGTTACCAGCCTGGACGCCGCGCAGCAACTCCGGCAGTTTTGTCTTTGCTTCATAGGATCCGACTTCGATGTTCATGAAAAACCTCCTGCGAATACAGACCAGCATATAGACTGGTCGTTTGTATTGCAAGTTACAGACAAGTTAAGTAAAGGGAACCTCGAATAACAAAATTTCGCGAAGCAAGACTAACCGTTCTTTTTTGTCCA
>DYJM01000011.1 GCA_020723125.1 Acidithiobacillus ferrivorans | reverse complement strand
TACGAGATGCCCGAAGGGGGCAACAACTCCAAGGGATCGACGAGCAGAATGTGGGTGGCGGCACTCTAGGGAGGGGTGGAAGATAAGGTCAAGAGGAGCATTGGCACCAGCCTGTGGGCTGTTGCATTTTCGAGCGTCCCTGCTCTGGTCAAGGACGTCTTGACGGCGAAAGAGGCCTTGACCACAAAAAATTTCCTGATTGGCACGATGTTCAAGCTGTACTTTCATACAGTATAATCTATCCTGGTATAATCCACTGATTCTTAATGGCAGTGAGGTGTCCCATGGCGATGAACCGCCTGCAGTTTCAGAAAGGATTGTCTCTCCCCGATTTTCTGCAGCAATTTGGCACTGAGGAGCAGTGCGCAGCAGCCCTGGAACCGGCGCGCTGGCCAGACGGATTTCATGGCCCCCAGTGTGGCGGTACCCGCCATTCTGTTCTGAAAGGCGGCTCGCGCAAGACCTTTCAGTGCAGCCATTGTCGCCATCAGACTTCGTTGATTGCCGGAACCCTTTTTCAAGGAACGCGTTTGCCTTTGACCCTCTGGTTTCTGGCCATTTACCTGATCAGCCAGGCGAAAACCGGGATGTCCGCATTGGCGCTGAGTCGCCAGCTCGGCGTCAGTTACCCCACAGCCTGGCGCATCCATCACAAGCTCATGCAATCCATGCTGGAACTAGAGACGAATGGAAGCACTGAGGAAGCAGAATCATCATGAAAAATCTCCCGCGCGAGCTTGAAAAGGGAAGCCATGAAATATTTTTGAAACAGCGCCCCGCTACGCTCGCGCTGCGGCTCAAGATGGATTGTCTTATATGGAGAGATAGGGAATGAACATGCGGAAATGGAAAGTGATGCTAGGTGTAGGGGTGTTTCTGTTGGGCACGGACCTGGCCTTTGCGGGTCTAGATATCCCGCAGGTTGTGCATACAGTTTTCCCTGATGCCAAAGCACGTCTGCATTCGGAAGGGGAAAATATACAGCAGTATGATTTTATCATCTCTGCCTCGGCTGGCCAGGAGCAGCTACAGACTCTGACGCAAAAGCTGCTGGCAAAAACAGGCTGGCACAATCCGAGGCGCATGCCGGGTATACCAGAAGACCTGGGTGTCCTGTATATGGGTCCCAATAGCTGCATGTTGCAGGTGACCCTGGTTAAACAGGATGCGAGTCTCCCAAAAGGAAAAAAGAGCTTGATGGTGTCGGATATCTGCGGTAAATCATGAACACCTGATGGTTCCGGCTGAAAACCCCACCATTGCACGACCGAGCCATACAGTCCAAAATCCACCCCTGAACTGAGGGGGACCCATGTTTGACAATCTGACCCAAAAACTCACCCAGACTTTTAAAAACCTGCGTGGCCAGGGGCGTTTGAGCGAAGACAATATTCGTGACGCCCTGCGTGAAGTGCGCTTGGCCTTGCTGGAAGCCGATGTGGCGCTGCCGGTGGTGAAAGACTTCATCAACAAGGTGCGCGAATCGGCGCTGGGTGAGGAAGTGGTGAAAAGCCTGTCGCCGGGGCAGGTGTTTATCAAGATTGTCAATGATGAACTGGTCAAGCTCATGGGCGAGCACAATGACCGGCTGGATTTGAGTGCCCGTCCTCCGGCGGTGATCCTTTTGGCCGGGTTGCAGGGTTCCGGTAAAACCACGACCAGTGCCAAGCTCGCCTTGTGGCTCAAGGACAAAGAAAAAAAGCGGGTCATGATGGTGAGTACCGACGTCTATCGGCCTGCCGCCATGGAGCAGTTGGCGCATCTGGGCAAGGATATTGAGGTCGAAGTATTCCCGTCCCGTCCAGACCAGCAGCCGGTGCAGATTGCCAAAGATGCCTTGGCGGCAGCGCAGCGCGGGGTATTTGACGTGTTGATTGTCGATACCGCCGGACGCCTGCATGTGGATGACGCCATGATGGCGGAAGCTCAGGCTTTGACCGCTGCCGTCCAGCCGGTGGAGTTGCTGTTTGTGGTGGACGCCATGACCGGTCAGGATGCGGTCAATACGGCCAAGGCTTTTAATGATGCCTTGCCGCTGACCGGCGTCATTTTGACCAAGGCTGACGGTGACGCGCGTGGTGGCGCTGCCTTGTCGGTGCGGGCCATTACCGGCAAGCCCATCAAGTTTATGGGTATTGGCGAAAAAATCCGCAAGGGTCTGGAACCTTTTTATCCGGATCGACTGGCTTCGCGTATTTTGGGCATGGGCGATATTGTCAGCCTGGTTGAGCAGGTCCAACAGGATGTCGATGTTGAGCAAGCGCAGAAAATGACCGAGAAGCTGCGCAGCGGGAAAGGTTTTGACCTGGAAGATTTTCGCCAGCAACTCCGACAACTGGAAAAAATGGGTGGCCTGTCGAGCATCATGGATAAATTGCCGGGGATGGGTGAGCTCCCCGCTGAGGCACAGGCGGCCATGCAGGACGGTAAACCCATGCGTCGTCTGGAGGCCATTATCAATTCCATGACGCCCGGCGAACGCCGGCATCCGGAAATCATCAAGGCTTCGCGTCGGCGTCGCATCGCTGCAGGCGCTGGAACCACCGTAACGGAGGTCAACAAGCTGCTCAAGCAGTTTGAGATGATGCAGAAGATGTTCAAAAAAATGGGAAAAGGCGGGCGCGGACTCAGCCGTTTATTGGGGATGAATCCCAAATCGATGTTAAAGGGCGGTTTACCCTTCCGTTAGAGCTTGTTTTTAGTTACGATACGCGCCTTTCTCCCGTCCAGTGGGAGAGGACATGGTTAAGGAGAACACATGGTAGTCATTCGTATGGCTCGGGGCGGCGCCAAAAAGCGGCCTTTTTATCACATCGTGGTGACGGATAGTCGTAACCGGCGCGATGGCCGTTTCATTGAGCGCCTGGGTTTTTACAATCCCATTGGTGCTACGGCCGAATTGCGCATCGACAAAGAGCGTGCCGCTTACTGGCTCAGCCAGGGCGCGCAGCCTTCCGATACGGTAGCCGGCTTTTTCAAGAAAGAAGGCGTGAGTAAGACGGGTGTCGCTGCTGCCTGAGTCTGAAGAATGGGTGGTGCTGGGAAAAATTTCCGGCATCTACGGTGTGCGTGGAATGGTAAAAGTGTTCTCTTTTACGGAGCTGCGTGATGCCATTCTCGACTACTCACCCTGGTTTCTGGGTTCTGAACGGCGGCCTTATGTGCTGGAAGAAGGACGTATGCAGGGTGAAGGCGTGGTTGCCAAGCTGGCGGAAGTCAGTGACCGGGAACAGGCCCGTGCCCTCATTGGTCAGGAGATCAGCATTGCCCGGGCGCAGTTGCCGGAGCTGGAGACCGGTGAATTTTACTGGCGCGATTTGATTGGCATGCGGGTGCTGAATCAGGAAGGCCAGTTTCTGGGAAATGTGAAGGGATTTCTCGAAACCGGTGCGAATGACGTTATGGTACTGGACGCTGAAAAAGGCGGGGAATTGCTGATTCCCTGGTCCGATGCCAGTGCAGCTGGAGTGGACCAGAGTGCGGGACTGATCACCGTGGACTGGCAAGCGGACTGGTGATGCGTTTTGATGTCATCACTATTTTTCCGGAGCTGATTCACGGTTATCTGCGCGAGGGGGTGCTGGGGCGGGCTCAGGCGCGTGGGCTGATCCAGATACATGCCTGGAACCCTCGCGATTTTAGCGATAATGCGCATCGCCGCGTGGATGACCGGCCTTTTGGTGGTGGTCCGGGAATGTTGATGATGGCACCCCCGTTGTTGGCAGCCATTGCTGCGGCACGCGAAGCAAACCCGGGGGCGCCGGTGATTTACCTGTCCCCCCAGGGGCAGCGTCTGCAGCAGGGAGCCGTGCAGGGCTTTGCCGGGGCAGACGGATTGATTTTGCTGGCAGGCCGCTATGAAGGCATTGACGAGCGGGTGCTGGCGGCGGTGGATGCAGAATGGTCCATTGGCGATTATGTACTGGCAGGTGGGGAGTTGCCTGCCCTGGTATTGATTGAAGCGGTGGCCCGGCAGTTACCGGGTTTGTTGGGACATGCGGACTCGGCAGCCGAAGATAGCTTTGCGGATCACGGCTTGCTGGATTGTCCACATTTTACGCGCCCGGAAGTGGTGGGGGGGGTAAAGGTTCCGGAAGTCTTGCTTTCGGGAGATCATGCCCGGATTCGTAGTTGGCGCCTGCAGCAGTCTTTGGGGCGTACGGCTGAGCGGCGTCCGGATTTGTTGGCGCAGCGCGTTTTGAGTGCGCGTGAGCAGAAGTTATTGGATGATTATCGCCGTCAGGACGGCGAAGTGCAGTAAAACTAGGCGAAGGAGCAGGGCTGTGAACATCATTGATGAAATCAACAAAGAACAGGTTCAGTCGGAACTTCCGGCTTTTGGCGCAGGCGATACGGTTGCCGTGCATGTCAAGGTGAAGGAAGGCGACCGCGAACGTATCCAGATTTTTGAAGGAATCTGCATTGCCCGGCGCAATCGTGGCCTGCATTCCGCCTTCACGGTGCGGAAAATCTCCAATGGTGAGGGTGTGGAACGTGTTTTCCCCGCTTATTCACCGCTGGTCACCAAGGTGGAAGTCAAGCGTCGCGGTGATGTGCGTCGTGCCAAGCTTTACTACCTGCGTAACCTGTCTGGTAAGGCTGCCCGCATCAAAGAAAAACTGGGCTGATGATTTCTGCTGCGCTTCCTGGCGAAGGCCGGGTTCGCTTTGGATAATCTGATCATGACGCCAGCGTCCAGGGAAATCCTGGAACTCTGGCGTTCTGCGTCTGTTGATGGGCGGGCTGCCCTGTGGGCCGACCCCGCCCGGAAGTTGCTGCTCCAATCGGCCTGGCAGGAGGATATCCTGCCGTACTGGTGGAGTGTAGCGGACAATACGGAGGCCTTGCAGGTGGTGGTGGATAGCCAGTCCATCTGGGCCGCTGCTGGGCAGCTTCCTGTCGGGCTCTTGGCCGCTGCGGTAGATATCCAGGAGGAAAAACGCGCGTCATTGACGGCCGCCCCTTTGCCGGATTTGCTCAAGCTGGAAGCCAGTGCGCCCATGCCGCTGGATATGGAAGTCGATCTACTGTCCAAAGCGGTGGAAGAAGCCGATCTGGAGCAACTGGTGCCTTTGCTGCAGAGCATGGCCGATGACGAAAATGCCCGGCGTGTGCTGCTGAATCGGCTGGCCCAGCGGCTGGCGGATGACAGCCATGCGCAGGGCCTTCGTAGTATTCTGTTTGGGGAATGGCATGACGCAGCGGCCGGGCTGCCTGCCCGGCCTTTTGCCTTGGGGGCTTTGGCTCTGCTGCAGAGCCATTGGCAGCAGGCTCCCGGTGTTGCGGTGGTCGTGCCGGAAGGGCGGGCAAGCCGCGATCCTGAAGTGGATAAGCCCTTGCTGCATGCCCTGCGCGAGCGCGATCTGCCCGCCTTCATGGGGCGGATCCGGGCCTTGGGCGACCAGCCTCTGGATGCCATTCGGCAGTTGTTTCTGACGGTGACCCTGATGATTATTGAGGGGGGGCATCGTCATGATCCTCAGGCGCTGATGCGTTTATACGTCTGGCTGGGAACCCTGCTGACCTTGCCCCATCGCAGTTTGCGCCAGGCACGCAAGGTCTTGTTCAGTGCTGCCGCCTGCACTTTTGGCTTTGCCGGTTGGCAGCGCCGTGAGGATTGGCCGGATTTCAGTACCCTCGCTGCTTATCGGGATAGGGCGTTGTCCGAACCGGTCCCGGCGCCTTTTACCTGGCAGGGAGCGCTCTATGCCGCCGCTTCCGGAACGTCTGCTGATTGGTGGCTACAATTGGCCGAACGGGCGGTAGCCCAAGGGAATCCCACGGGTTTCTGGCCGATCTGGCGCACCGCGCAGCGCGCCGGACAGGTCACAGGAGGGCCCTTGGCATGGATTCACCCTTTGGTCGTATTGCGTTTTTATTTCGATTAAGTAAACCGCCTCATGACGATGGCATCACCCCCATCTGAGGATCGTCAGCGCATTGATGCCTTTCTGGATGCGCTCTGGCTCGAAAAGAATCTGGGTGAAAATACCCTGGCTGCTTATCGGCAGGATCTGCTCCAGCTTTGCTCAGCACTGGCAGAGCAGGACGCGCATTTATTGAGTGCAGATGCCGGGATGCTGGCGCGTATTCTTGGACAAAAGCTGCAATCCGGCGCAGCAATGCGTTCGGTCGCCAGGTTGCTATCCAGCATCCGCCGTTTTTATGCTTATGCGCTGCGTGCGGGTTGGGTAAGCCACAACCCCAGCCAGAACTTGCAAAGTCCTCGTCTTGCCCGCTATTTGCCCCATGTGTTGAGTGAAACACAAATTGAAGCCCTCCTGGCCGCGCCCGATCAGACCCGGCCGCTGGGGTTGCGCGACGCGGCGATGCTGGAGTTGATGTATGCCTGCGGCTTGCGGGTTTCCGAGCTGGTCAATCTGGAAATGCGGCAACTGGATCTAAGTGCGGATCTGGTGATGGTTTTTGGCAAAGGCCGCAAGGAACGACTGGTGCCCTTGGGGGAAATGGCGGCTGAACGAATCGCGGCTTATTTGCAAAATGCCCGTCCCCGGATTCTGGGTGAGCGTATTTCTGCAGCCGTATTTGTGACGGCTCGCGGGGCGGCGATGACGCGCCAGCGTTTCTGGCAGAATATAGAAGCTTATGCAAAGGTCGCCGGAATCGAACAGGCGGTTTCACCCCATAGTTTGCGCCATGCTTTTGCCACCCATCTGCTCAATCATGGTGCTGATTTGCGCAGCGTGCAGTTGATGCTGGGGCATGCGAATCTGGGTACTACGGAAATTTACACCCACGTCGCCCAGGCCCGCCTCAAGGCCTTGCACGAAAAACATCATCCCCGCGCCTAGGATTATTTTTTCGACAGGGTAATGACCACATAGATGCTGGCTTTACCCTGATGGACCAACATGGGAATGGGTTGGTCTGCGGGTAGTCCGGCGACAATGTGCGCCAGCTCGCTGACATTATGGACATCCTGCTGATTGATCTGCTGAATGATCATTCCGGGCATCAGGCCTGCTTCGGCGGCAGGGCCTTCACTGACGCCTACCACCACCACACCATGGTGAACATCCAGCTGTTTTTCAATTTCTGGAGTCAGATTTTGAACATGAATATCCATCCGACTGATTTTCAGGGTCTTTGCAGGTGCTGCCGGTTGGGTACTGCTGTTCTGTTCATCCATGTTTTTCGGCAGGGCGGCGACCAACACGTTTTTGGTTTCCGCGACGCCATGATGGAGGATGCCCACGCTGGCATGGGTGCCGGGAACTGTGTTGCCGACCATGGGCGGCAGTTGCCCGACGTTGTAAACCGGTTTGCTGTCATAGGTCACAATGACATCACCGGGCCGGATGCCGGCCTTGGCAGCGGGGCTGCCCGGCATCACCGAAGCCACGAGGGCGCCTACCGGTTCCTGAAGATGCAGGGCTTGCGCCATTTGCGGGGTGACATCCTGCACTTCGACACCCAGGTACCCGAACTGAATGGGTTTATGGTCCTTGAAGTCCTGCACCACGCGCATGACGGTATTGATGGGGATGGAGAAAGACAAGCCCATATATCCGCCGCTGTTGGTATAAATCTGATCATTGATGCCGATTACCTGGCCCTTCATGTTAAAGAGCGGACCACCGGAGTTGCCGGGATTGATCGGCACATCGCTCTGGATGAAAGGGATGTATTCGTCATCGGGCAACGGCCGATTCACGGCGCTGACTACCCCCTGGGTGACGGTATTGTAAAAACCAAAGGGCGCACCTACCGCCAGCAACCACTGGCCGACTTTCAGATGATCAGAATTGCCGATGGGAACCGTGGGCAGATCCTTGGCATCAATTTTCAGCAGAGCGGTATCGTAGCGTACTGAAAGTCCAATCAGTTTGGCGGGATAGGCATGATGATTGGTCAGCGTGACGACAATATGATTGGCACCCCGTACTACATGACCGGCGGTGACAATGTAACCATCCGGGCTGATGATGAATCCGGAACCCAGAGATTGGATTTTTTCGTGCTGCTGATGGCTGGGACCGGCTTGTCCGGGTGCGCCGAAGTGCTGAAAGAACTGGTAAAAAGGAGAATTTGGCGGAAACGGGTTGTGCTGTTGATGGATGACTTTGTTGGTGGTGCTGCTGATGTTCACCACTGCCGGACCATAGCGGTCAATGATGGGGGTAAAGTCCGGGAGGGCAACCAGCGCCTGTTGGGGTGCGGTGTTGGTGTGGATGGACAAGGCGGGTGCCGTCGCGGTGGCATCGGCCTGTGCCCATTCGGTGGCGCCCAGGGTAAAACCAAAGCACGCGGCAACAACAGCAGTAATCAGTAGTTTCGGGCGTTTCAACAGGGTTTTCGGGCGACTATTCGCCATAGGACTCTCCTTTGGAGTTTTGGTTCTGCAGCATTGACGCATTCGTGCTTAGACTCGGTAATAAAGCATCTAGTTCCTGCCTGAGGTCTACCATAGCACTAATATAAGGCGCGGGATAATTTGCTGCGGTATTGCTCAACCAGTGGCCCCTGATTGCTGTGCATGGCAAAAATCTTCAGAATGGTTTTGCGGGCGAGTCCATCGTCGTAATTTTTGTGTCTTTCCACCATTTCAATCAGTTGATCCAGAGCGGCAGCTTCCTGGCCTTGCAAAAGCAGAACCAGCGCCCGCTGATACATGGCCTGTGCGCGTGCGTCACCTTTTTCGTTGGCAATGGTCGTCTCCAGCGTAGCCATGGGCGGAGCTTTGCGCGCTGCATCCGTAAACTCCAGCAATGCCTTCAGGCCCTCGACCTCGGTTTCCATCTGAAACAGGGGGGACATGGCATCAATTTGTGCCTGGGCATCCGCCTGACGCCCCTGTTGTATGGCGAGATGCGCCAGTGCCAAGCGCGCCTGATCGTTTTGCGGGTTGATTTGCAGGGATTTTTCCAGCAGCGATTGGGCTTCTTCGGTTTTACCCTGGGCCATGGCGGCCATGGCCTCGGCACGCAGATCATCGCCGGGCTTGGGTAAATGTTTTTCCAGAAACTGGCGGACTGCAGACTCCGGAAGGGCACCGGCGAACTCATCTACCACTTTACCGTCTCTGAAAGCCTTGACGGCGGGAATTCCGCGCACTTGATACTTCCGGGAGAGTTCCGGATTTTCATCGGCATTGATTTTGGCCAGCACAAAGGCCCCCTGCATTTCTTCCGCCAGCTTTTCGAGGACAGGACCCAGGGCACGGCAGGGTCCACACCAGGGTGCCCAGAAATCCACGAGGACCAGGGCCTTTTGGGAAAGCTCAATAACGGCTTCCTGAAAATTACCTAAGTTGACTTCGAGGATGTGTTCACCAGTGGCCATGCAATACTCCTGAAAATAAAAAGACGTTGACTTGGGAAATAGGGGCGATAAAGCAACATTTCAAGCTTTTCGGGTGGAATGGACCTTATTGCAATTCGGCTTTGGCGAGTTCGTCCAGGACCCCCTGAAGCAGGCTGCGACCCAATGGTCCCATGCCTTTTTCCAGCTTGCGGCGATCATCCAAACCTCGGGACAAGGGGCCGAGAGCGGCCCCCATACGGGCCATGTCACCCCCGGCTTTTTGCATTTGACTGGCCATTTGTCCCAACCAGGCGACGGCCTGGGGATCGCCCCGGCGCGCAGCAAGGATGACACTGGCCAGCCCTGGGGCCGCCAGTCCCGGATCGGCCTGCCCCATACTTTTGGGAAGCGTTTCGGGATTTTGCAGACCCATCAGAATGGATTCGACGATGACACTGTCTTCTTCATCCAGTCCCTGCAGTAAACCCAGTTCACGCTTGCCAGCCATGATCTGTTGAATGACCGCCACCAGTTCTCCCCAACCATTCGCAGCGGCGACGCGCAGGTGCTCGTCGACAGCACCGCGCAAGCGGGGATTCTGGCAGGCGGCAACGACCTGCAAAATCAGGGCGGCGTGAGCACTGCGGATTTGTTCACGGCGTTCGGGGAGAACGGACATATTCACGGCTCCAGGTCATGTTTACAGGGCTATTGTGCAATTTATCGGGATAAATGTCGCGCCAGATAGTGACCGGTGTGTGAAAGCGGATTGCGGGCGATTTCGTCAGGGCTGCCCGTGGCGATGATTTGCCCGCCTCCGGAGCCACCCTCGGGACCCAGGTCGATAATCCAGTCGGCGGTTTTGATGACATCCAGATTATGTTCAATGACCACAATGGTATTGCCCGCATCGGCGAGCTTCTGCAGGACCACCAGAAGCTGGGCAATATCATGAAAATGCAGACCGGTGGTGGGTTCATCGAGAATGTATAGGGTGCGTCCGGTATCGCGTCGGGATAATTCCCGGGAGAGCTTGACCCGCTGGGCTTCACCACCGGAAAGTGTGGTGGCGGACTGGCCGAGGCGCAGATAACCCAGTCCCACATCCAGCAGTGTTTGCAATTTGCGGGCAATGGCCGGTACCGGATCAAAAAACTGGCGGGCATCTTCCACCGTCATTTCGAGAACTTCGTGAATATTTTTGCCCTTGTACTGCACATCCAGGGTTTCCCGCTTGTAGCGTTTTCCGGCGCAAACGTCGCAGGGTACATAAATGTCCGGCAGGAAATGCATTTCAACGCGAATGACGCCGTCGCCCTCACAGGCTTCACAACGGCCGCCCTTGACGTTAAAACTGAAGCGCCCCGGATGGTAAGCTCTGGCCCGGGCCTCGCTGGTGGCAGCAAAAAGCTCGCGAATCGGGGTGAACAGTCCGGTATAGGTGGCCGGATTACTCCGGGGGGTACGGCCGATGGGACTTTGATCAATGGCTATGACCTTGTCCAGGGCTTCCAGGCCACGCAGTTGCTGATGCGCAGCCGGGCTTTGCGTGCTGCCCATCAAGGCCCGCGCGCAGGCGGGATACAAGGTGTCATTGATCAGCGTGGATTTGCCCGAGCCGCTGACGCCGGTGATGCAGGTAAACAGGCCGATGGGAATTTTTGCATCGACTGATTGCAGGTTGTTGCCCGTCGCGCCAATAAGTTCCAGCCAGCGCTGCTGGTCGTGTCGGCGGCGTTCGGGAATGGCAATGCACAAATCACCAGTCAGGTAACGACCGGTGAGGGAATCCGGATTGGCGCGAATCTCTTCGGGAGTACCCTGAGCGATGACTTCACCCCCGTGGGTACCGGCGCCGGGGCCCATATCCACTACATGATCGGCAGCGCGGATGGCATCTTCGTCATGCTCTACAACAATGACGGTATTCCCCAGATCACGCAGATGTTTGAGAGTGCCGATCAGGCGGTCATTGTCACGCTGGTGCAAGCCGATGGAGGGTTCATCCAGAACATACATGACCCCCACCAGACCGGCACCAATCTGGGAGGCCAGGCGAATGCGCTGGGCTTCGCCACCGGAAAGGGTTTCTGCGGAACGATCCAGACTCAGATAGTCAAGACCCACATCTACCAGAAACTGCAGGCGGCTACTGATTTCCTTCAGGATCCGCTCGGCGATGAGGGCTTCCTGGCCCTCCAGCTGCAAATTCGCAAAGTGTTGCAGGGATTCGCGAATGGGCAGCGCTGACACTTCCTGAAGGGCCAGAGGGCCTACCTTGACCATGCGGGCTTCTTCACGCAGACGGCTGCCCTGACAGGACGGACAGCGCAGGCGGCCCATGTAACGCATGATTTCTTCCCGCGCCAGATTGGACTGGGATTCGCGCAGGCGCCGTTCCAGTCCGGGAATGACCCCCTCAAAATGAATCTGATGTGTGCGTGACCCTTGCTGTATGGTAATAGCTTCGTCGAAACCATGCAGAATCTGTTGGCGAACATCAAAAGGCAGATCTTTCCAGGCGCTTTCCAGAGAAAAATGAAAATGAGCGGCCAAGGCCTTCAACAAGGGGGTGTAATGCTCCTTGTGGCGCCTGGTCCAGGCGGCGATGGCCCCGGCACCGAGGCTGGCATCCGGATCAGGAATGATCAGGTCCGGATCAAAAAAGCTGATTTCTCCCAGACCATCACAACGTGGGCAGGCCCCCGCCGGATTGTTGAAAGAAAACAACCGGGGTTCGAGGGCCGGAAAGGAACGTCCACAACTGGGACAGGCATGGTGGGCGGAGAACAGGCGTTCTTCCTGATGTTGCGGTCCCATCAACACGGCGATGGCCTGGTCATCGGCGAGGCTCAGGGCGGTTTCCAGGGATTCCGCCAGACGCGGCCCACTGTCTGCACGCAACACCAGACGGTCAATGACGGCCTCAATGCGATGTTTGCGTTTTTTGTCCAGGGCCGGAATGTCATCCAGTTCGAGCATTTCCCCATCTACCCGCGCACGAATCAGGCCTCTGGCCCGCAGCGCGCTGATCACCTCTTCATGACTGCCTTTGCGATCACGGACCATGGGGGCGAGAATCATCAGTTTTTCGCCTTCGGGCAGGGCCAGTAATTGATCTACCATCTGGCTGATGGTCTGGCTCTGAATGGGTGCTCCGCAGCACCAGGGCCTGCCCGTGCGGGCATACAGCAGACGCAGATAGTCATGGATTTCGGTGATGGTGCCGACGGTAGAGCGGGGATTATGGGAAGTGGATTTCTGTTCAATGGAAATGGCGGGCGATAGCCCTTCAATGGCATCCACATCAGGCTTGCCCATCAGCGACAGAAACTGCCGGGCATAGGCCGAAAGACTCTCCACATAGCGGCGCTGACCTTCGGCATAGAGCGTGTCAAAAGCCAGTGAGGATTTGCCCGAACCGGATAAACCGGTGATGACAATGAGGCGGTCCCGGGGCAGGGTCAACGAGATGTTTTTGAGATTATGGGTACGTGCGCCCCGGATCTGGATATATTCCATGTAGCCGTAGCCTTTTTGGGTTCAGGAATGAGTTTTTCTCTGGATGGGTTAGTATAGAGCTTTCGGGGACAGCCGTCCCCTTGTACTCAAGGAGATCTGACAATGGCGGGAGTGAACAAGGTCATATTATTAGGACGTCTGGGCCGGGACCCGGAGATGCGCTATCAACCCAGTGGGACTGCTATCGCCAGTTTACGTATTGCCACCTCTGAAAATTTCAAGGATCGCGAAGGGAACAAACAGGAGCGCACCGAATGGCATCGGGTTGTGTTTTTTGGGCGCCCCGCCGAGATCGCGGGCGAATACCTGCGCAAGGGCAGTATGGCCTATGTGGAAGGCCGATTGCAGACCAGCAAGTGGACCGACAAGGAAGGTCAGGAGCGCTACACCACCGAAATCATTGGTGATCGTCTGCAATTGGTAGGCCCACGCGGGGGCAGTGGTGGTGCCGCCAGTTTTGACGAAGAAGATCATGGCGGCGGTCATTCGACGGGTGCTTCTTCAGCCCCGGCCAGTGGGCGCAAACAGGATACCCCACCCCCGCCGATGGAAGATTTTGATGACGATATTCCGTTTTAAAAACCACCAAACATAACTTGTAAACATAATCCCGGAATGCCTTATGCCTTCTGGGATTTTTTATGTGCGCGAAGCGGGCTACACCATGCCAACCCGGCATGCAGATCTGCGCGCGTCCCATGTTGCTGACCAGTAGGCACACGTTTATACTTTGGTATAAACGTGGATTGGTTAAAAGGAGTTAAGTCATGGGTACGTGTCTGGTTATCAAGAAGTGGGGAAACAACCTGGGTGTTCGATTGCCCGCCGCCATCGCCCATGAAGCCAAACTCCATGCGGACCAGGAAGTGATGCTGACCGTTGAGCATGGTCGGGTTATTGTGGAACCGATCCGAACAAGCGCTGATTTGACGCTGGATGAACGGCTTCAACTTTTTGATCCTGCCTTACATGGTGGCGAAGTTATGGTCACTGAACCCGTCGGTGCCGAATCTTGGTAATACCCGATAAATGGGTTCCGGATCGGCAGGAAATCGTGTGGATTGACTGTAGTCCCCATGCTGGCAGGGAGATGCGCGACCGTCATCCCTTTCTGGTATTGTCTCCAAAAGCGTTTAACGATCGCACTTCCCTGGTGATTGGCCTACCGATGACCACGGCTGATTATAATGCGGGCAATCCGTTTGCTTTGGCGGTGGGTGGGGCCTCTGGGCGCAAAACGGGCAAAACAAGTTATGTTCTTTGCCACCAACCGAAATCCTTCGACTGGCGTATTCGAAAGGCTGCACCTCATCCCCAGGGCCACCTGCCCGATGCCCTGTTCAGGCAAGTCTGTCATGTTCTCAATCAGATCATTGAAATCGGCGTGGCACTATAGTGATTTCAGTGCGAACTGAGTAACGAGTTCTTATCTCTACTTTGGCGTTGCTTGAGCAACGCCGTTGTTTTTATAAGTCTGTAGACCGTTTTGTTAACGTCCCAGCGCTTTCTGGATTTTCTGATCAGTCTTGTACTGGCTCAAGGCGTAAACTGCCCAGATAGCCGCCGGGATCCAGCCCAGCACGGTGATTTGCAGAAGCAGGCAGATGATGCCTGCGAGCGGCCGGCCAATGGTGAAAAACACCAGAAAAGGTAAAAAAATCGCCAGAATAAGACGCATGATCCACACTCCCTGCCAATAGTTATGTTTGCATGTTAACTGGCGATTTCTACAGAGTGCAAGTCTCCGTGCTAAACTCGCTCACATGGTTGCCGATAATAATGAACCCCCAAAAACACTTGTGAAACCCCGGCCAGGAGAACGCCTGCAAAAATTGCGGGTGATGCGCCGTTGGGCTTTGGTTTTGCTGTTGCTGGCGTTGCTGTTGTTCTTGTTTTCGGCGAGTCAGGGATTTTTGGGCCTCTGGGCCTGGACCGGGGCATTTTCCGAGGCCGCCATGGTGGGAGGGCTGGCGGACTGGTTTGCGGTGGTGGCCCTGTTTCGTCATCCGCTGGGTCTGCCCATTCCCCATACGGCCATTTTGCCGAGAAACAAGACGCGTCTGGCGAAGCGTCTGGCCACGTTCATTCGTGATCATTTTCTGGAAAGCGAAGCCATTGTCCGCCTGTTGCGCCGCGCCGATCCCGCCACCTGGCTGGCGCAGTGGCTGATCCAGCCGGAAAGCAGCCATCTGCTGGCCCGGCAATTGACGAGCTTGCTGCAAAAAGCCCTGGCGCTGAGTGACGACCAGGAATTGCGTGTTGCCCTGAGAAGCGCGCTGGGTCGCCAGCTGCAGCGTGTGGATGGGGCGCGCTGGATGGGAAATATTCTGGCATTACTGACGGAAGACCACCGTCATCAGGCCCTTCTGGAAGATGGCATTCAGCGCCTGCGCGAGTGGCTGGATGGAGAAGAAACGCAGGGGCTGCTGGCCGAGCAAATAGCAGCCATTCTGAAACGCGCGTATCCCACCTTGTTCTCCTGGATGAGTGCGCTCATGGACCCTGCCACCCTGAGTGATAATCTCGCGCGCAATCTGGTAAAGGCCGCGCATCAACTTTTGCAGGAAATCGAGGACGATCCCGAGCATCCGCGCCGTCTGGCTTTTGATCGCTGGATGGCTGATGCGATTGTGCGGCTGCGGACAGACGCCCGGTTTCAGGAGCGTATCCAGCGTTGGCAAAATGGCCTGATTTCCCATCCGGCAGTGCAGGAGTATGCAGATGGTTTGTTGCGCGACCTGCGCACCTGGCTGGACCATGATCTGGGCAGCCCTGATTCCCGCCTGCAAGGACAGATTCAGGTTTTGGCCGGGCAGTTGGGGACATTTTTGGCGGAGCAGGCAGTCTTGCGGGAGGCCATTAATGATTATCTGGAAAACAGTGCCCGCCGTTTGGCCCCGGCCATGCGCGATGGTTTGGCACAGCATATAGAAAAAACCATTCTGGACTGGCCCGAAAAAGACATGATCCGCCTGCTGGAAGAAGGGGTGGGGACCGATCTGCAATATATTCGGATGAACGGAACCCTGGTCGGCGGTCTGGTGGGGGTGATGATTCATGCCCTGGCGCTGGCTGTGCCTCTACTCATATAGAGGTGTTGCCGATGGAATCAAATGGTCCGGTATGGCCCGCATGTGCATTGGGTCTTCTGGCCCGAATTGGCCATTTCAACCTGAGCAGATTGCTGGAATGATGCTGAGTGATCCATTTTTTCAGATGCTTACAAAGAAGGAACAGATTTTGCTGGATTGTGCACCGGAGTAATGTCCGGTCGGTGGTTTCATTCTGAACAAGGTTTGTAGAGGGAGGTGCATTTATGAAGCGTGTATTGATGAGTGTGATGGCAGCAGGCACCCTGATGATGGCGGGTTTTGCGACGGCGGCGACGGTTACCGCTACAGACGCGCAGCAGGCGCTGGCGGCGGCCAAGACGGCCATGGCAAAAACTTCAGCCGTGCATTATTTGTGGCTTTCCACCCCGAAAATTTATAAGGAAGCCGAAGCTGCAGACAAAGCCGGTAAATATGATGAAGCCGTGGTCAAGGCCAAGCATGCCGAAGAGCTGGCTAATCTGGCTTACGCCCAGGGCAAAGCTCAGGCCAAAAAATATGGCGTGAAGTTGACGGATCATGGGGTCCAGATGGACTAGGTTTTGACCCCGTGAGCGCGCAGCAGGCGACGGGCAACTTGCGTCTTTTCAGCTGCGGCGGCGGTAAAATAAAAATCAATGGATGCTTCAGCGGGCAAGTCCGGTGGCGTGTCCGGGAGGCTCTGTATGTCGAGCCTGCGACATAATTGCCGCGCCACGCCATCATTGCCATCCAGGGTGGGAATATTCCGTCCATTCAGCTCTGGCAGCCAGTTGCTGATCCAACAGTAATGGGTGCAGCCCAGCACAATGACTTGAGTGTCTGTCGAGTAAAAAGGCAGAACATGATTGTGCAGATACTCCTGGACTTGCTGCTGCCAGTCATTGCTCTGGGATTCAATGCGATCTGCCAGACCCGGACAAGCCAGAGGCTGCACGCGTTGTTCGGCATTTGGTAATTGCGTCAGGAGATTACGCAGTTTTTCACCAGTGACGGTCATGGCTGTGGCCAGCAGGAGAATCCTGCCTTCGGGATAAAGCATCAGCGCTTTTTTGATGGCGGGTTCAATACCAATGATGGGCACGTCCGCATATTCCCGCAGAGGTAGGGCTGCCGCGCTGGTAGCCGTGTTGCAAGCCAGTACCACGGCATCTACGCCATGCCGGACAAACCAGGCATAAGCATCTTCCGTCCATTGTTGTACTTCGCCGGCGCTTTTGTCGCCATAGGGACTATGAGCGCTGTCGCCATAAAACAGAAAATGGGCATCAGGCAAATAACGCAGGCAGGAGAGCAGGGTGCTGAGACCACCCAGTCCAGAATCAAAAACTCCGATACGCATCGCTTATTGGCTGAGTTCCTGATCGGCCAGCAGGGCGACCCCGCGCATTCCGGCGAGATCATCATGATTGCCGCGTTTGACTTCCACCTCGCCGCGCAGCGCGGGAATCAAATCGGCGTCCAGGCGTTGCATGAGTGCTGGTGCAAAACAATCCCAGGCCGCGCTGACCCCGCCACCCACCCGAATGACCCGGACATCGGCAACCTTCGAGATGCTGGCCAGGGCTTGTCCCAGATAATCACCGGCCATCCGAAAGGTTTGACTGGCTTCGGGGCGTCCATCGCTGGCCATCTGGGCAATAACGGCAGTATCTGGTGCTGTACCGGTCAGTTCCACATAACTGGACTGGATTCCGCGTGCCGAGGCATATTGTTCCAGACACCCCTGATTACCACATCCGCAGCGTCTTCCGCCGGGGACCACGATGAGGTGCCCTATCTCCATGGCGGTTCCATGTTCACCGCGCCAGGGGCGGTCATCATGGACCCACCCACCACCGACACCCGTACCCAGGCCGACGTACAAGAGATCACGCAATTCGGGATTTTCCTGTTTTTCTTCCCAGAATTCGCCATATCCGGCAGCATTGGCGTCATTTTCGATGAGTACAGGCAATTGGCAGGCGTTCTGAACGGCGCTTTGCAAATCAAAGTTGATGAGTTGCGGAATGTTGGGCGATTGCAGCAATACGCCTTTGGCATTCACAAAACCGGGCACGGCCACCCCGACTCGAACAATTTCCGGATATTGATGGCGGAGTTGAGCAATGCCTGCTTCAAGCAGTTCCGTGAACAGTCGGGCAGCGCTTTCTGAATCGGCTGCCGCAGCGCATTTGGCGTGTAGATCGACTTCATGGCGAATACTGTCCAGACATTCATTGCCCCGGAAAACCCCAAAACGTAAATTGGTGCCACCGACATCAATGCCTATGGTCAGTTTCTCAGTCATAGGCGATGATCTCCGTAAGAATTTCGATATGTTGCGTCTTGCCAGCCGTCAGGTCCCAGTAAAAATCCAGTTGCAGGGCCTGCATGATTTTTTCAAAGCCCGCTTCGGATTGGGAAACGGTCAGATGGGGCGCAGCCTCCCAGCGCACCGGTGGATTGCAATGGAGGATGATTTTACCGCCCATTACGGCATCTTCCAGCACGATTTGTCGGGTTTTTTCACCCTGGATGGGAAGTCCGAAGCCACCCTGGGATTGTCCATCCGCAAAAAACTGTCCCGCCGGCCCATCACAACTGGGCATAGCCAGAAATAGCCGAGTCTGAAAATGGTGAGACTCTGTATTTTGTTGGGAAGCTGGTGATTCTATCCGAAAATGCACCATCAGTCCTTTATGGGCGAGGCTATAGGCTTTACTGACCGCCCAGCTGTCAGCGATACCGCCCGCAAAATGGGGAGCATCCTGAACGATGCTGCTTTCCGGATACGTGACTGCGACATTATCCAGCCACTCCTGAAAACTGTGGCAGGGGGTGGTGTCGGCAAGCAGATCATCTGCCTTAATTTCTGTTTTGAAGCTGATGCGGTCATGGGCGGATGCAATACCTTCACTGGGCGCCGCATGATCCACTGCCCCGTGCCGGATTTTGTCGTAGTAGGCCTCGTCGCGCCGTGCCAGGGTATCGCCAAGATTGTGATGCAGTTTGTAACAATCCCACTCGGCCACGGCGGCGGCGGGAGTCGGGCGAATGATCAACTGTTGATCGCCATTGTGATAATACAGCTCTTCATGACCATCCATATCCACGTCAATGTACTGCAAACCTGGACGTGCCTGGATTTTATCGAGCTGCGCTTCCAGTCGAAGCATGGCATGGTACACCGCCCGGCGCAGGTGCGGCAGATAAATGCCGCCAAACAGCCCGTGCCAATAGGCATCATTGGCTTGGGTTTCATGTAAGTCCGCACGCATCTGCTTGCTTTGCTGGCGCTTGGGCAAAGCATGAAAGCGCCGGGATAATTGCAGCATGCGTTTCTGCATCCAGTTGGACTCGGGATATCGGGTCAGAAAGTTTTTCCATATTCCGCCACGAATGAGTGGCTTGCGTAGGTCCAGGCGGCCTGCAGCCTTTTCCTGTTCCAGAAAAGCCGCATAGTTGCGGGCCGCCTCCGGTGCCAGTGTCCATTCGTTCATTTCACTGTAGGACACCGTGGGTAGATAAATCATACCCTGGGGTCGATGCTGGTGCAGATAATCCTTGAAATGCATGGGTTGAATGTGTGGAGAATTCAGGACGCCCTGGAGAAACTGTTCCAGCCAGCCTTTTTCATAAACCCAACTATAAGTCTCCGGCCAGACCCCGAACTTTTCGATGTCATCAAAATAAATCCCGGCGCTACCCGGATTATGCGCAGATATTTCTTCGATATAACTGACTGCGGCAGCGGCCTCCGAGAAAGGCAGGCGATAACGCAAGGCTTCGGAAATGGGGAAAACATCTATAGCCTGGCCATTTTCTTCGGTGCGATGAAAGCTGCCGAGTTGGTTGCTAGAGGCCCCAGCGCAGAGAAAGTGATAATCATCCACCATCACATATTGAATTCCCGCCTCTTGCAAGGCGGGAACCACGCTGGGATCCCAAACGCGCTCGGTCAGCCAGGCACCCACCGGGCGCTGTCCGAAATTTTTGTCCAGCCGGGCGGCCATGGCTTCCAGTTGGGTGATGCGATCTGCATGGGGAATAGCCGCCAGCACCGGTTCGGTGTCCCCGGCGCCCACCAGCTCCGCCTGCTGGCGGGTGACCATTTCCTGCAGCAGTTTTATGGTGTTGGGGTGCTGTTGCACCATGTATTGGAGTAACCAGCCACTGATATGAATGGCAAAGGGAAATTCAGGAAAGCGATGCATGGCTTCAAGAAAGGGGTGATAACAGCGCAGTACGGCGTCATCAATCACTTGCGGAAAATTACCAACCGGCTGATGGGCGTGGACGCCCAGGAGGAGGGGGGTGCTGTGGGTCATTGCTTATCCTTCCATATGGGTGCGGCGCATGGTACCTCCAGATTCGGCGGGTCCCCCACCATGACTGATGGGTTCGTTGAGGGTTTCTGGAGGAGAAATTTGCATCAGGTTATAAAGTTTGCGCAGGTTCATCCTGAACAGGTGATCAAAATCCCTGACCGAATCGGCAGGATTGTAATCCCCGAACCACCAGAACCAGTCCGAGCCCTCGCAACGACCTAATTGTTCAGTGATTTCTTCCTGCAGTTCGGGGGTGAGTCCGGCAAAATGCTGGTCAACATCCTGCTTGGCGGTGCAGAGCATGTCCCAGGCCCGGTTTTTGGCTCCATCGCCAATCCAGGTGCTGAAATTGCCATAGACCCAACTCCCGGCGGCAAGATCCGGAATGCTTTTGATGGCTTCCGGATGGTCCTGGACATAGTCGCTGAAGGTACACATTTTGATATGGGGATGATTGGAAAGGGACCGGTAGAGCTCGGAAAGAAAATAGTAGCCATTGTAGGGGTAGTATTCCCAGGCATTTTCTCCATCAAGAATGATGCTGACAACGGGATGATCCTGATCTTCCGTCTGGCGCCAGATGGCTTCGAGCTTATGCACGAAATCGATGACTGCATCGTGGCCAAACCAGGTTTTATAGTCAAAACCGATGGTGTCAGAGAGCGCGTCATCCCGAAAGAACAGCGCCGGTCCCTGGTTTTCGAGGCGATAAGCCTTGTATAAATATTCGGCCCGACCGCGTGGTGCAGAATCGTCATCGCTGCGCAGCAGGCTATGCGTGAGTACGCCTTCTCCCGAAGCCGTCCAGGCTACCTGAGCTTCACCCAGCATTTTGACAAAGGCGGCTGAAACCCCGCCCTCTGCTGGCCACATGCCCCGGGCGGCAATGCCGAAATGTTGCGGATGATAAGTCTGGGCGCGTTCAATATGCCAGCGCGCACGCTCGACCCCGCCAGGGTACTCAGGGGATTCGGGCAATGGCGCATCGGGTACGGCTTCCCGGGCGGCAGCAAAGTCCAGCAGCAATGGACCAATGGGGTGATAGTAGGGGGTGGTGGATATTTCGATACGTCCTGCTTCAGCCAGGGCGCGGTAACGGGGAATCAGTCCGCCGATCAACTTACCGATAAATTGCAGTAAATCCTGGCGGTCTGCGAGCGTGAAACCGTGTCCCTTGTCCATCAACTTCTGAATGAGCGGGCTGCCGCGTCGCACCGTTTCACCAGTCCAGGCCAGGTGATACCAGACCAGCAGGTCGGCCAGATACTGGATGGACAAATAGTCAGAAAGTTCCGCCGGATCACTGTGCATGATGGTATAGATTTCATGGAGGCGGCGGTATCCGGGAAAGGGATTCAGCATATGTTCCGGATCCAGACGAAAACATTGCTCCATGAGGTGATGTCGTTGCTCGTTGTTCAGGCTTTTTAGATCAGGGCTGGCCAGGGCGATGAGTAGAGGGTCGCGAAAATGCCCGCTTTCAAATTGCCTGGTGTAATCTTCAATTTGCTCAACCAGAATGGGTACAAAGTTGAATACGCCCCGAGCCAGAGGGTTTTCCTCATAATGCGCGATCATGTCTGCATAATCCTTGCAGGCGTGCAGGTAGGTCCAGGGCAAGGCGTACTGCCCATCTGCATTGCGATAATCGGGCTGGTGCATATGCCAGCAGAAAATGACATGAAGTGCGCGTGCGGGGGGCATAAGGTCACCTCACAAAATGTAGTTGCTGGCCTAGTAACTCCGGAGTAATCAGGGTGACGCCATTGGGTGTTCGATAAAAGCGGCGGGCGTCTTCGGCAGGATCTTCGCCCACCACCAGCCCGTCAGGGATGATAGTACCCTTGTCGACGACGACTTTACGCAGGCGTGTCCCTTCACCCATGCGCACGTTGGGCAAAATCACCGAATCTTCGATGAGGGTGTGGCCATCATTGACCCGGACATTGGAAAACAGCAGGGAACGACGGACCGTGGCCCCACTGATGATACAACCTCCCGAGACAATACTGTCCAGGGCCATGCCGCGCCTTCCTTCGTCGTCAAAGACAAATTTGGCAGGTGGGAGTTGCTCCTGATAGGTCCAGATGGGCCAGCGGCTGTCGTACAAATCCAGATCCGGGGTTACATGCACCAGATCAATGTTGGCAGACCAGTAGGCGTCAACCGTCCCTACATCCCGCCAGTAGCAACGACTGACCTTGCCTTCATTGCTGGAAATACAGCTGTTGCGGAAGCGGTGAGCCATGACCCGGTAGCGGGGCACCATGTAGGGGATGAGATCATTGCCAAAATCGTGGCTGGACTCGCGACTGTCCGCGTCGCGGATGAGCTGCTCATACAGAAAATCGGTGTTGAACACATAAATACCCATGCTCGCCAGTGCGCGGTCGGGGTTGTTGGGGGTTGGTGTGGGGTCACTGGGTTTTTCGGTAAAACCGGTCACCCGTTCTTCGTGGTTAACAGTCATGACCCCAAAACCCTTGGCTTCTTCCATAGGGACCTCAATGCAGGCGACGCTCATGTCTGCCTGGCTTTGCACATGCTCGGCGAGCATCTGACCATAGTCCATCTTGTAAATATGGTCGCCAGCGAGAACAATCACATAACGCGGCCGATGAGCACGCAAAATATCGATATTCTGAAAAATGGCGTCAGCGGTACCCTTGTACCAGCCGGTATTCATGCGCTGTTGAGCAGGGAGAATCTCAATGAACTCGCTGAACTCACCCCTCAGAAACCCCCAGCCCAGTTGAAGATGGCGAATCAAGCTGTGCGCTTTGTACTGGGTCAGCACACCAATACGGCGAATGCCGGAGTTCATGCAGTTGGATAAACAAAAATCAATGATGCGGAATTTGCCCCCGAAAGGCACCGCGGGCTTGGCGCGCCAGTCGGTCAATGGTCCGAGGCGACTGCCACGACCGCCCGCCAGGACCAGGGCGAGGGTGTTTTTGGTAAGGTTACTGACAAAGCGCGGGGAATTGCTGGGGCCACTCTGGTTTTCTTCGGACATGCTCTTCTCCTTGTCGGGCACTGGTATTACACCTGACCTGGAGTATAGACAGGATTCTCCCGTGCTTTCGGTTTAAAGGTACTGGACTTGAAGGATGGCGGCAAGCGGATAAATAAACAATGGCGTTTTGCGCTGATGTGTTATGCTCAAAGAAGCTCCTCAATCACAATGAAGAAAAGGAGATTGTGGTGATAAAATTACCTCCGAAAAATCATGGTAAAGATTTGGATCAAGAAGAAATAGCCATTCGCAATGCCCGTCATCACGATCCTTTCGCCTGGTTGGGACAGCATCGGGCGGCCAATGATGAGAGTGCAGTACAGCGCGTTTTTCTGCCGGGCGCCACTCAGGTAGAACTGCAAACCCCGCAGGGATGGGTGCTGATGACCATGCAGCATCCCGACGGGATTTTTATCCATACCGGAGAAAGCCTGCCCACCCCCTATCGTTACCGCTGGCAGGATTCCCTGGGCACGCACGAAGCTTATGATCCCTACGTGTTCAGTCCGGTACTGGGCGATCTGGAAGTGTATTTGTTCAGTGAAGGCCGATTATATGAAGCCTATCGACATCTGGGTGCCCATCGCCGTTATCATGAAGGTGTCGAGGGCGTGTTTTTTGCCGTTTGGGCACCCAATGCGGAGCGGGTCAGTGTCGTTGGCGATTTTAATCACTGGGACGGTCGTTATCACCCGATGCGGGTCCGGGGAATGAGTGGCCTCTGGGAATTGTTCATTCCCGGACTGGAATTGGGCGAAATTTACAAGTTTGAACTCCGTCACCGGGATTCCGGCGCGGTTTTTGTGAAAACCGATCCATATGCCAATGCTTTTGAAAGACGTCCAAGTACTGCAGCCCGGGTAGTGGACAGTCAGCATGTCTGGAAGGATCAGGACTGGATGACTGCGCGGACGCAGGCCGACTGGCAGCATGCCCCGATGAATATTTACGAAGTGCATCTAGGATCCTGGCAGCGCGACGAGAAAGGGGACTTTCTGGGCTATGACGAGCTTGCCGAACGTCTGCTGCGCTATGTGCAGGACATGGGTTACACCCATATCGAACTGATGCCGGTGATGGAGCATCCTCTGGACGAATCCTGGGGGTATCAGGTCAGCGGTTATTATGCACCGACCAGTCGCTTCGGGAACCCGGATGGTTTTCGGGCTTTTGTAGATGCTTTTCATCAGGCCGGTATTGGGGTGCTGCTGGATTGGGTGCCGGGGCATTTCCCCAAGGATGACTGGGGACTGGCCCGTTTTGATGGCACCGCTTTATATGAATATGCAGACCCCCGTGAAGGTGAACACCGTGACTGGGGGACGTATATTTTCAATTTTGGCCGCAACGAAGTCCGTAATTTTCTGTTGGCTAATGCCTGCTATTGGGCGGACAGTTTTCATATTGATGGTTTGCGGGTAGATGCGGTGGCCTCCCTGCTCTACCGGGATTATTCCCGGAACGAGGGAGAATGGATTCCCAACCAGTATGGTGGCAGGGAAAACCTTGAAGCCATTGATTTTCTCAGGGAAATGAATGTGGTGCTCAATGAGCGCTATCCGGGCATTTTGACCATTGCCGAAGAATCGACCTCCTGGCCCATGGTCTCCCGCCCCACCTATGTGGGTGGGCTGGGTTTTTCCATGAAATGGAATATGGGCTGGATGAATGACACTCTGTCTTATATGCGGCAGGATCCGGTTTATCGGCGCTTTCATCAGAATGATCTGACCTTCAGTCAGCTATATGCATATGCAGAAAATTTTGTGCTGCCCCTCTCTCATGACGAGGTGGTCCATGGTAAACGCTCTTTGCTGGATAAAATGCCTGGCGATACCTGGCAGCGCTTTGCCAATTTACGTCTGCTGTTCAGTTATCAGTATGCTCATCCAGGCAAGAAACTGAATTTCATGGGCAATGAATTTGCTCAGGGAGCGGAGTGGAATTGTGGGAAGCCCCTGGACTGGGATTTGCTGGAAATACCCTGGCATCAGGGCATACAGAGGCTGAGTCGGGATCTAGGGCAGTTATATCGCGATTTGCCTGCTTTGCACGACCTGGATTTTGCCCCTGAGGGTTTTGCCTGGGTGGATTGCCATGACGCTGATCAGTCTGTGCTCAGTTTTCTGCGCCGTGATCGTCATGGTGCTTTTATTCTGGCAGTGTTCAATTTTACCCCGGTGCTGCGCCAAAATTATCGTATCGGTGTTCCGGAGGCCGGGCTTTATCGGGAAATTTTCAACAGTGATGCAGCGGCGTATCAGGGCAGCAATGTGGGTAACCTGCCGCTGTTTGCCGAGGCGCGGAGCTGGATGGGATTACCCTGTTCACTGGAGTTGACTCTGCCCCCTCTGGCAGCGCTGTTTTTGCGAACGGACTGAGGAGAATGACATCCGGCGTGGGTGATTATTATGCTTTATGTTTACGTCATTATCGCTTTTGTGGCGGGAATATCCGAATTGTTCACCGGTACTTTTTACCTGGCGGCGGTGGCTTTGGCTGCCCTGTTTACTGCTATTACCGGATTGGTGTTGCCTGGCGCAGTGTTGCACTGGGTGTTTCTGGGCTACTGTCTGGTATTGCTGCCAGCCGGAATGTGGCTGCGCCACCGCCTTGCTGGAAAAGCCCAGGGACTGACGGACTTTGATTTGGGTCAGGGGGTCGAGGTGATTCGCGGTCCTGATCAGAATGAACATTATACGGTGCGATACCGGGGCAGCGAATGGATGGCGGTGGTCGATGATGGCCCGGCTCCCTGTGCCGGTGATCGCGCCGTGATCGTGGGCAAGACCGATAACCTGCTACATTTAGGGGTGCTACCCCGGCAACCCTCCGACAAGGAGTCTTTATGTCCTCCCTCATCATCATCCTGATTGTCATTGTCGCGGCTTTTCTGATTTTACGCACCACCATCCGGGTGGTTCCCCAGCAGCGCGCCTGGGTGGTGGAAAGGCTCGGTAAATATCACACGGTACTGGAACCTGGCCTGAATTTTATCATTCCTTTTCTGGACCGTGTGGCCTTTCGTTTTGATATGCGCGAAGTACCCATGGAAGTGCCCGCGCAGGCCTGTATTTCCTTGGATAACACCACCATGACGGTGGACGGGATTCTCTATTTGCAAATTACGGATTCTGTCAAGGCGGCTTATGGGTCGAGCAACCCCTTTACTGCCGTCATCCAGTTGGCCCAAACCACCATGCGTTCCGAAATCGGCAAGTTGCATCTGGATGCAGCCCTGTCATCCCGGCAGCTGCTCAATACGGCGGTGGCGTCTGCGGTGGATGAAGCGGCCCTGAACTGGGGCGTCAAGGTGCTCCGCTATGAAATACGGGACATCACTCCACCCCAGGAAATCATCCGCGCCATGGAACTGCAGATTACCGCAGAGCGAGAAAAACGCGCCCTGATTGCCAAATCCGAAGGTCAAAGACAGCAGCAAATCAACACATCCGAAGGTCAGCGGCAACAGGATATCAATATCGCAGATGGTCGCAAACAGGCGGAAGTATTGCGTGCTGAAGGTGAAGCCAAGGCCATTCAACTGGTTGCCGAGGCTACCGCCGAAGCCATCCGCGTCATAGGTGCAGCGGCTGGTGAACCCGGAGGCTACGAAGCCCTGCAAATGCAGCTCGCCAAAGACTACATCGAAAAGTGGGGAAATCTGGCCAAGAGCAGTACCAGCCTGGTGATTCCTTCCGATCTCGGCAATATTGGCGCATTGGTGGGTACGGCGCTTTCCATGGTTAAGCAGTCGCAGAAAACGGCTGCGGAATAACCACGCCTAACATTGCGTTCGAGAGGGACGCAACAAAAGCGGCGCGCCCCTTAGCCACACGTTCGGCAGCCTGAAAAATACTCCTTGTATAAATCTAGTAATCCAGTAGCAAGGAAACTAAACCGTATCAGCTTGAACAAGCACGCGATTTTTTATCTGCTATCGGAGTTAAACCATGAACACACTGACTTACAAGGGCTACAGCGCCCGCATTGATTTCGATGCCCGCGACAATAGCCTGGTTGGCAGGTTGCTTGGCATACAAGACATTATTGGCTTTCACGCCGGGATTGTTGCTGATTTACACACGGCATTTGAAGAGGCCGTGGATGATTACCTTGAGGCGTGTAAAAAATTGGTAAATCACCTGAAAAACCGACTGGCGGTAAGCTGTTGCTCAGGGTTCCGCCGGAACTTCATGCCGCAGCCTCAAATCAAGGCACAGGCAGTTGGCAAAAGCCTTGATCAGTTGGCTATCGCAGCGTTGAGCCGTGAGCTTCACACAGAGTGGCCTACTCCGGCAGTCTTTCCGGCCATGCAGCCATATCCAGCCAAACATCCGCGCCACGACCCACCACCGCTGCGGGAATGTTTTCGCCGCGTAACCAGGCAGTTATGGCGTCCTGCTTTCCTGAGCCGCAGGCCAGAAAAAACAGGGCGTGCGTATGGCGCAGTCTCCAGGCGCTGAGGCTGACTCTCTGCGGGGGGGCTTTAGCAGCATCCAGAATACTGAGAGTGGGAGAGCTGCCTTTTTCCTGCCCCCAGTCATGTCCGGGAAACAAACTGGCCGTATGTCCATCTTCCCCCAAACCCAAAAGCACCAAGTCAAAGCGTTGCGCGGGCAGAATTGCTGCGTAGCGAAGTGCCGCTTCACTGGCTCCCGCTTCGGCGGGTATGGTATGAATCTGGGCGCTCGGAATGGGTACCTGGGACAGCCAGGTTTGTGCAAGCATCAGACTATTACGTTCGGGATCTTCCGGCGGCAGGCAGCGCTCATCGCCATGATAAATATGCCAGCGTTGCCAGTCGCGGCCCATGAATGGCAGCCGGGCATAAGTGGCACGCGGTGTATTGCCTCCTGCTACCACCAAGTGAAAAGCACCGCGCAGGGCGATGGCCTCGGCCGCCATGCGGGTAATGGCTGCCGCAAGATGGGTACTGATCTGTTCCTGGTCAGGATAAATATGCCATCTTGGCAGTGCGTTTTCTTCCAGCATGCTGAATACCTCCGAAAAATGGTCCTAGCCGATGGCCTGACCGAGAAGGTGACCGATCAGTGCCGTAAAGGCGAGAACGACCGTGCCCCAAAACAGGATTCTCAAGGCCCCCTTCAAAGGGCTTGCCCCACCCAGTTTGGCAGAGATGATCCCCAGTATGACCAAAAGAATCAATGTGCTCACAAAGAGCATGGGCAGCGCATAGGCATGCGGGACAAATGCTCCGCTCAGAACCGGCGGTACCGCGCCGCTCACAAAAGAAACGGCGGAGGCTAATGCCGCTTGAACCGGTCGCGCTGCAGCGACTTCCGTCAGGCCCAGCTCTTCCCGTGCATGCGCTTCAAGGGGATCACGCTGCATCAATTGAAAAGAGACTTGCCGGGCCAGAGCCTCATCCAGGCCCCGGTCCATATAAATTCGACATAGTTCGAGTTGTTCCAGTTCAGGATTTTGCTTTATTTCATGGGCTTCCTGCCGGATTTGCGCTTTCTGGCTGTCACGCTGAGAGCTGACGGAAACATATTCACCGGCAGCCATGGACAGCGCACCGGATAACAGGGCGGCAACTCCGGCCAGCAGAATCTGATCATGATTGGCCTGACCCGCTATGACACCACTGAGCAGTCCTGAAGTGGAAAGGAGACCATCGTTTGCACCCAGCACGCCGGCACGCAGCCAACCCGTGTTTTTCTCGTGCCTTTCTGTGTGCTTGTTTTCCATTCCAAGGATTCCAATCCTGACTTGAAGGGGGTTCAGGATAGCCCCGGTTTAGGGCTTGGGTCTATGATGGCGTCATGTTCAGGCAAGGAGAAGCATATGGGCGGATTGGAAGATTGGGTGGGGAATACCCCGCTTTGTGAATTCAGGAGTTTGGCACCCAGAGCGGGTGTCCATATTTTTGGCAAGCTGGAGGGAAATAATCCGGCAGGTTCCGTCAAGGACCGCCCGGCCATGAACATGATCCGGCGGGCTCTGGAGCGCGGCACCATCACGACTTCCACCCGATTGATTGAACCCACCAGCGGCAATACCGGCATTGCTCTGGCCATGGCGGCTTCGCTGCGGAAGATCCCGATGACCCTGATCATGCCGGAAAACATGAGCATCGAACGGCGTCAGGTGATGCGGGCCTATGGCGCCGAAGTCATCTTGACGCCAGCAGAACGCAGCATTGAAGGGTCTATTGATTTGGCCCGGCAAATGGTGGCCGCCGGAGAAGGCTTCATGCTGGACCAGTTTTCCAATCCCGATAATCCGGAAGCCCATTATCTCAGTACGGGGCCGGAAATCTGGCGGGATACACGCGGCAGCATCACCCATTTTGTATCCTCCATGGGGACCACCGGGACGATCATGGGTACCTCCCGCTACTTGCGGATGGTCTCTCCGGATATTCAGATTGTCGGCGTACAACCCGCTGAAGGGGCCAAAATTCCTGGTATTCGCCGTTGGCCGGAAGCCTATTTGCCAAAAATCTACCATCGGGAGATGGTCAGTCAGATAGAAGACGTGACCCAGGAGGAAGCCGAGGACATGACCCGGCGTCTGGCGCGCGATGAAGGGGTACTGGCCGGAATATCTTCTGGAGGCGCAGTGGCCGCCGCCCTGCGCGTTGCCCAAACTCTGGAGCAGGGTATCCTGGTGGCAATTATCTGCGATCGCGGTGATCGCTACCTGAGTACGGGCGTTTTTCCGGCCTGAGTGCTGATGCAGGATTCTAAGCCCTTGCGCCTGCCAAAGACCACCGGGTTCAGACTCAGGTATTGGCTTATATTTTTTTGTGCGGGATTTTTACTGTCCGGTCCGGCATGGGCGCAGACCTTGGAAATCACGGCGGCACGGGTGCAGGGCACTGCCTGGCAAGCGCAGCACCTGAAGGTCATGCTGCGGACGCATGGGCAGAAAAATGCCAGTCTGCAATTTCTGGGCGGGACCTTGCAGATTGGCAAACAGCGTCCCTGGCAAGCCATACAGGGTAGCTGTGTCCTGCAGACTCAGCAGGGTTGGTCGGGTTCGGCCTTGCACCTGGCGATTGCGGGAAGTCCCTGGGGAGCTTTGCAAGGTACCGGACATTTTCAGGTGCTGCGCTTTGGGGGACTGGGCAGCCTGCACTTTCTGCTGGAGGGGGCAAAATTGGGCAAGCTGACCCTGCTTGCGCACAGTGCGGCTTCAGGTCGCTGGCAATTACAGACCTGGGGAGAAGTCGCCTTAGCCGATTGGGTTTCCGCCCTGCATCTACTCCCGGCCAACTGGCAAAGTGGCGGAGAACTCAGTTGGCAGATGCATTCTTCGGGTGCTGGCTGGTCACATATTTCTGCGGTCCAGTTCAGGGCGCAACTGCACAAAGGGCAGTTCAGCAGTCCTGATGGGTTGCAGGCCGCTCAGAATGTCGCCGCACAATTGTCGGGTGATGGGCATCTGCAAGGACACTGGCAGGGACAGGTTCAGCTGCGTTGGGACGAGGGTGGCATTTTATGGAGCCCCTGGTACTGGGCAGCTCCGGCGCGACCGGTCGTCATGCAGAGTCGCTGGCGCCAGTCGGCAAAAAGCTGGCATCTGGAGCAGGGTCAGATAAATTGGCCGAATCTGGGAACTGCAAAATTTGCCGTCAGTGAACCCGTTCAGGGGGGTAAGCTGGACTGGCATTTGCAGGATGTGAATGTCGCCCTGGCCCCCCTTTTTACGACCTGGATTAAACCGCTATTGCCAGCCAGCAGTTTTGCAGACCGGGCTTTGCTGGCGGGTCATTTGCATTTTTCGGTGGCGGGAAACCCGGCTTTGCGTTCTGTGCATTGGGATTTGCAGCACGGTGATTTCTCTACCCAGCCAATGAGCCTGGCAGGGGTCGTCAGTCAAGGTGCCTGGGGTGCCAATGTGCCCGTGGAAAAGGCGGTTTTTAACTGGCAAAGTGCCACTCTCTATCATATTCCTTTGGGTCCGCTGGCCGTGCGAGTGGCGTTGCATCCTGGAGGATTTGCCCTGCAACAGCCGGTGGATCTCCACCTTCTGGGTGGGGTGTTGCATTTTCAGGAGCTCTCTGGTCATTGGACGGGACCCCATTCCGGTTTTTCCATGCAGGGTAATTTGCAGGGGATGAGTATGAAATCCCTGACGCAGATTATGCACTGGCCGCCCTTCACCGGCACGATTGAGGCTACCATTCCGCGCTTGACCTATCACGCCGGGACAATACAGACCAGTGGAGAATTAAGTGCAGGTATTTTTGGCGGCAAGCTGCGGGTAAGCGACTTGCAGGTGCAGAATTTCCTGGGCGTGATGCCGTTGCTGCGGGCTAACGTGTCCATTCAGGGCTTGCACTTGAAGCCGCTCACAGATGCTTTTCATTTTGGGTACATCAGCGGGGTGTTGGATGGAAATCTCCGCAATCTGTACTTGTTGAACTGGTCTCCTGAAGCTTTTCAGGGTCATTTCGAAACCGTAAAGACCCCCGGTGTTCCCCAAAAAATCAGTTATCAGGCGGTTCAGAGCATTACCAAACTGGGCGGGGGAGACGGTATCAGCGGCTTCTTCCAGGGACTGTTTTTGCGGATGTTCAATACTTTCAGTTACAGTCATCTGGGGATGGGTATTGATTTATCCAATGGTGTGGCAGAGCTTTCCGGAGTACATCCGGAAAATGGTGGCTTTGTCATTTTGCAGGGACAAGGACTGCCCAGGGTGGATATAGTGGGTTACAATCGCCGGGTGAGTTGGGATGAGTTGCTGGCGAGGCTGAAAACGGCCATGGAAACCGGCCCGCAAATGCACACAGGAGAATAGAATGATGAAGCAAGCTTTGCTGAAAAACCGAACCTGGCAGGCACTGCTGATGCTGGGCATGCTGATGGGCCTTTCGGCTTGCGTCACGGTAAATATTTATTTTCCGGCCGCCGCTGCCAAACGTCTTGCTGATCAAGTGGTGGGTGAAGTTTACAAGGCGGCAGCCCATGGCGCAGTCTCGACACCCACAGCGCCCACTCTTTCAGCGCCTGCTCAGGTGGCTCCTGCTGCGCCCGCCGCTGCACCAGCCCCTAGTGCTTTTGAGCGTCTGACACCGGCTCATGTGGCCGGTTATCTGCTGGCGACGAGCTTTTCAGCATTGAGTACACCCGCCGAAGCGGCAGCCGATCTGAATGCTTCCAGTCCTGGAGTGCAGGCCGCACGGGCCCAGTTGGAATCCATTGCCGCGCAAATGCGTCCCTATTTTGAAAGTGGTGCCGTTGGCTGGACGGCCAACGGGTTGGTTGCCATTCATGATGCTTCCGCAGTGCCTTTGCAGGCTCGTGCTGGCCTCAGTGGCCTGGTCAGCAGCAATAACAGTGCCTTGCAGAATCTTTACCAACAAATCGCCAATGCCAATGGTCATCCTGATTGGGAAGGGCAAATTCAGCAGACTTTTGCCCAGACATGGATCAGCAAGGCCCCTGCGGGATACTGGTATCAGAACGCCAGTGGTCAGTGGCAGAAGAAATAAACAGCATTTTGCAGAATATTCTGGTTTTTGATATCGAAACGATTCCGGATATTTCCGGAGGTCGGCGCCTGCATGGTATTGATCTTGCCAATGATGCGGGAGTGGCTGAATTGCTGCAGCATCAACGCCGCATTGAAACCCAGGGTGCCAGCGAGTTTTTACGCCCTTATCTGCATCAGGTGGTCGCCATTTCTGCCCTATGGTGGCAGGGTGATCAGGTTAAACTCAGCAGCTTTGGCGCAATTGAGGATACAGAAGCGACGCTGGTGCATGCTTTTTTTCAGATGATTCAGCGTCACGCTCCACGGTTGGTGTCCTGGAATGGCGCGGCCTTTGATCTGCCGGTGTTGCACTATCGGGCTTTTTTGCACGGCATTCCGGCAACGCGGTACTGGGAACAGGGGCAAAACGATCCCAACTATCGCTGGAACAATTACACCAGTCGTTATCATGAGCGCCATCTGGATCTTATGGATGTGCTTTCTGCTTACCAGGCGCGTAATGTTGCGCGCTTGCAGGACATGGCCCTGTTGCTGGGGCTGCCGGGCAAACTCGGCATGAGCGGTGCGGAGGTCCTGAATCATTATCAGCAGGGCGAAAAACAAGCCATTCGCCAGTACTGCGAAGTGGACGTTCTGAATACTGCGCTGCTGCATTTGCGCTTTGAGTTGACCCGGGGGCATCTGGACAAGTTGGCTTACGAGGCGCGTCAGAACCAGTTGCGCAGCTATTTACAGGGCCGTGATGAAGCCCATATCCGCGAGTTTCTGGACTTGTGGCCGGAGAACCTGCATGTCGCGTCCTAAGCCTATTCGCGATGCAGTGCCTGAGCGGGTACACATTGAAAGCCTGGATGCAGAAGGTCGGGGCGTTGCCCGGGTGGACGGCAAGGTGCTTTTTGTCGATGGCGCCCTGCCGGGGGAAGAGGTCATGGCCCGGCGCACTGAAAATCACAAAACTTTTGAACGGGCCGAAACGGTCGCCCTCCTGAAAACTTCTTCATTGCGGGTAACTCCCCCCTGTCCTCATTTTGGCTTGTGCGGCGGTTGCAGTTTGCAGCATCTGGATCTCAGCGCGCAGGTAGCCATCAAGCAGCGGCAGTTGGAGGATAACCTCTGGCGCATTGGAAAAGTGCGTCCACAGAGAATTCTTCCACCCATTTTTGGTCCGAGTTTGGCTTATCGAAGCAAGGCCCGGCTTTCGGTGCGGACCCCCAAAACCCGCGGTGCTCTGGTGGGTTTTCGAGAACGTAGCAGCAACTACGTGGTCGATATGAACCAGTGTCTGGTGCTCGACGCCCGCGTTGGCCAGCGTATTTCGGAACTGCGGGCCCTGATTGGCAAAATGCAGTCTCCCCAGGATTTCCCCCAGATTGAAGTAGCTTGTACCCCCGACGCTGTAGCTTTGGTGTTTCGGCATATGCGTCCCCTGGCGGACAGTGATCTCATGCATTTACGTCAATTTGGACTGGATCACGACCTGCAAATCTGGTTGCAGCCGCGCGGTCCCGATACGCTGCATCCGCTGATCCCCGAACAACCGCCTGCCCTGCATTATGACCTGCCGGATTATCAACTGCGGATGCGTTTTGATCCGTTGGTATTTACTCAGGTGAATCAGTCTGTCAATCAGGTGACCGTGCGGCGTGCCATGGCTCTGCTCCATCCTCAGGCCGGTGACCATATCCTTGATCTGTTTTGTGGTTTGGGGAACTTCACCTTGCCCATGGCGCGTTTGGGCGCAAATGTGCTGGGCGTTGAAGGCGATGCACGGTTGGTGGCCCTGGCTTCGGAAAATGCTGCCGCCAATGGGCTCGCGGCGCAAGCCCGATATCAGGTGGCTGATCTGACCCAGGCGCGGATGAGTGACTTTCAGATGGCAGGAACTATCGACAAAATGCTGATTGACCCGCCCCGAAGTGGGGCCATGGAAGTGTTGCAAAGTCTGACTCCCGGTGTATCCCGTCTGGTCTATGTTTCCTGTAATCCGGCGACTCTGGCCCGGGATGCCGAATATCTGGTGCACGAGCGTGCTTATCACCTGAAAGCAGCGGGTGTCATCAACATGTTCCCCCATACTGCCCATGTCGAATCCATTGCCCTTTTTGAAAAATGAAACGCCAGCAAACTGGTTTTGGGTGGATGTTGCCACTCAGAACCTGCGGGTGATGCAAGCTGCGCACGAAACAGTGCGATATCCCATTTCAACGGCCCTTAACGGACTTGGAGAAAGGCGTGACAGTGCCTGT
>DYJM01000302.1 GCA_020723125.1 Acidithiobacillus ferrivorans | reverse complement strand
GCTGATTGCCGAGGTCAACGCGCAGACTGCGGTGCCTGCAACGCCTGTCACCTGGTCTTGAGCTAACCCACTCCCTATCACGGCCCTCCGGGGCCTTTTTTATTACTCACAGGAAACAATATGTCCGATGAATCCTTCCCCGCTATCCAGGCCCGCGTTACGTACCTGGAAACCCAGATGGGCAATATCAATGTAAGCCTGCAACGGCTCGCTGACGATATGCACAACCTCGCCATCGCCAGCGCAAAGCGGGAGCAGGACGCTGAATCCTTGGCGCGTGCATTCAAGCGCATTGAAGCTATTGAGCAGGCTGTGCAGGGAGTAAAGGACAGCATCGAGGAAGCGGAACGTAAGCGGTTGCAAACGCAGGTCGATCAGGCGCAGGCAGAGCAGGAAATGGAGCAGGCCCGACGCTCGCAGCTCATTCTGGAGATTGTGCGCACGGTCCTGATTGTGGTGGCGAGCATTGGGCTGTATCACTTCGGTGTGAAGCTGTTATGACTACTGCGCACGAGGAAAAAGAAACCCTGAGCGTCGAGGTAGAGATACCGGAACACGCTGACCGAGGGGCTGCTACTCCGCTGTTCATCCGAACCAAGAAAATCCTCATGGAGCGCGTCGGTGGACGGTGTTTTATCTGCAACGGCACGGCTGAAGAAGTAGGACCGCTCCAGGCGCATCACTACCCCGTTGAACGCAGCCTGGCAACAGCATGGGATTGGCCGCGCTTCATCGCTGACTGCAAGGCGGGTAAGTGGGGCGTCTATTGCCAGGCATTTCATTGGGAGGGCTTCGACCCCGCCAAAGACCCGTATCAGTTCGTCGATGACATGAGCGTGAATGGCTTGCTGCTTTGCGAGCACCACCATATTGGCAAGGACGAGGGGATTCATACCCTGCCGCACCCGTTGTGGATCTGGCAGAAATATTGCCCGGATGGATACAAGATGTCTGACGTGGAGATAGTGCATGACTTCAACTAATTTAAAAATCTCAGCAGCTATATCCGGTGCAGGAACCAACGGTGGCGCGGAAGTCGGAGCAG
>DYJM01000301.1 GCA_020723125.1 Acidithiobacillus ferrivorans | reverse complement strand
TACTCGGTTTTTCGCAATTAAAAACGCAATTTGTCCCCGTGGGCAGTATAGTACACCGATTTTTTTCAAAACAGATTTACTCGTCACATTACCTTCTTTTTTAGACAAGCGTTACATATTCTGGTGAAGCGGGCTAACGCCCGCTTCACCGGCGCGGACATCGGCCTGAAACCAACTTGAGACGGAAGTTACTTTGGCTCAGAGCGCCCGTTGGCTGAGGCGCGAAGCGCCGCGTCGGTGTGCAAGCGGTTGTTGGACGGCGGTAAACACAGCCTTATACGGAATTAAGGATGTGGGTACAGCACATTCTGTTCCGGTGCATTGGGCAGATACAGTATACAAGCGCGATGGCCCACTTGAAGACGCGTACCTGGCATATTGAGCGTGCTAACCTGCCCTGCATAGGCCCGCCCTCCAACCCGAAACGTATACCGAATCACCCAGGGATGACGCCGATTGACCCGCACCTGCACATTCTCTTCCACCTGCACAATTTGCCCTTCCACTGCTGTCCCGCCGCGCAAGACCTCCACTGTCTGCTGCGCCGCTTGATAGCGCCAAACAACAACTCCACCCCCGCCCACCAGCAACAGCAATCCCAACCCGGCAAACGGGATGCCTACAAACGCTGTGATAATGCCCAGCGTCAAAATCAATCCGACAAAGGTAAAAATCGCTCCCACCAGACCAAATATGAGGGCCGCCATTGCCCAGCCATCCGAGAACAACAGTTGCCAAGCATAACTGCTGGCAATCGCACGAGGCGCCGGCGGAGGCATCAGGACATCCTGTTCTAGCAAATTGGCTTCGGATACCGACCGAGTGGTTTCAGTCGGAATTGCCATCGGACCACCGCACTTCTGGCAATTCGGCTGGAATGCGGCGTAAGATGTACCACACCACGGACAAGTAATCATTGAGTTTGACCTTTTACCTACCTACACTGACGCAGGAAACGCTTTCTCTCCGCCATCCAACATTGCGGGTAAGATGCGGGGCGACTTTGCTCGCTGCCCAACCCTACCCGACTGGTTGCCACCGCACGA
>DYJM01000300.1 GCA_020723125.1 Acidithiobacillus ferrivorans | reverse complement strand
GAGTAGTTGAAGGCCCCAACCCGCAAGTGTATATGTATGCCGACCAGCCTTTTGGGTATGATACGATTGTGGATAAGTTCATAGAAACTATGGCGCTACGTAACGATGGGCATAAACGAGTGTGGATAACAGAGATAGGCTGGAATAGTTCGAAGGGCAGTCCCACCCGTCCGACTTGCCTGGAGCCGGTGCTGGTCTATGAATCCGAGCAAGCGGCCTATCTCAAAGTGATGTTCGACATCCTGCGCAATGAAGTACCCTTGTGGAACAATCCGGGGACACCGGCTATCGAGAAAATTGTCTGGTATCAGTATATGGATACGGGCGTAGCGGATCCCTGCACATTGTTACAAACTACGTGGGGGCATATATACGTGCCATCCTCTGAAATGATAACGGCTGGGGCGGTTGATTGGTGGTTTGGCTTGTATCGCGGCGACAAAGTAACACCCAAAGAAACCTGGTGCGCGTATCGCGCTTATCCGTTGACGTGTGAGGAGTTCTTCTCGCAGCGCGTCTATATACCTCTCGTTGTCAGAAATCGCTAGAGACGATATGAATAGAATATTATTCCCGCGTATTCTGGCTGTTAGTTTGCTGCTGACCTTGCTAATCGGCTGTCGCTCCACCGTTGCGCCGCGTATCCCGGAAGTATTAGCGCAGATAGCTTTCGATCCAGGACATCCAGTAGAAGTGGCCAGTAACCCGCGTACGGGTTATGTCTACATCACCAATCAGGGCGACCATGTTGGAATACTGAATGGCACAGAACAAATCGCGGCAGTGCAGACCGGTGGGAGGAGACCTAACGCCCTCGCGGTGGATGAAGAAAGAGGTTGGGTCTATGTCGTGAACGAATACGCGGACAGTGTAAGTGTCATTCGAGAAACCGCTGTTCTCACCACCCTGGAAACCGCCGGGCGTAACCCGCAAGGTGTCGCCGTCGCGCCACAAAGCGGCTGGGCGTATGTTGTAAGCGGCTATAGCAAGTCTCCCCCACGCGGTGAGATTTCAGTCGTAGCAGGAAATGTAACTGTCATCAGCGGGACTCAAAT
>DYJM01000299.1 GCA_020723125.1 Acidithiobacillus ferrivorans | reverse complement strand
ACTACAACCTGCGCACCATCCCCGACATGATCCAGCGCTTCGGCCTGGTCACCGGCCTGTCCGACCACACGCTGGACAACACCACCGCCATCGTCAGCGTGGCCATGGGCGCCTCCATCATCGAAAAGCACTTCACCCTCAACCGCAACGGCGGCGGCCCGGACGACAGCTTCTCGCTTGAACCGGCAGAAATGGCAGCCCTGTGCCGGGACTGCAAGACCGCATGGGAAGCGCTAGGGAAGGTTGACTACGGACGGAAGTCCAGCGAACAAGGCAACGTGAAGTTCCGGCGTTCGCTCTATTTTGTGAAAAACCTTAAAGCCGGAGATGTCATCACACCTGACGCAATCCGCAGCGTAAGGCCTGGCTACGGGGCTGCCCCAAAGATGCTTGAACGCATCATTGGCAAGACCATCCAATGTGATGCGATGGCCAACACGCCCGTTCGGCTGGAATGGATCGGTGAATGAATAACCGCGACAATTTTATTGCCCTTGACAAAACGGAAACGCTCCTATCTCCACGAGAGATTAAAAGCCTATACGAATACGTCGAACGCAGGGATGAGGGAGAGCCGGGCTTCCGCGATTCCATAGCCTCGATGTACGAACACAATGCAAAATGGTCCAACTCGATCATCCGCCTTGCCGTGAGATCTGCTGCCCTTGTGCTTACCCCAAGAAACGGGTCCGTGAAGTACTTTTTCTGGGGAACTAAATTTCAGGAAATTATCCTGGGACTTCCAAGACACGAAGTCTGCGTCATTGGAGGCCCCAAGCAGTTATTGTTTTGCCTGAGGCACCGCATACCCTTCCTTGCAAACATGCAGATGTGGAAACTGCTCGCCCTTGGCCTTCAACACAAGGTCTGCCCTGAAGAGGACCTCAAGAAAATAATCAAACAAAGTGGAATCAAACTCTCAAGGAAGGCAAGCCATGGAGCCACATTGATTGTAGACAATGACTCCTTACCCATGCAAAGAGCCGTCATCCTATCTGGACGTTTAGCGCAATTGAAATCCGCGTGCATTCAGCACGGCATTTTCCAGAGCAAATCACCAGGGCACATCA
>DYJM01000298.1 GCA_020723125.1 Acidithiobacillus ferrivorans | reverse complement strand
GCATTTACCGCTGTGTACAATGTCAACGGATTGATGTTAGCGGCTTTGGCACTTAGCCACCTGTGCTTGCCGCCGCCGCTCCATCGCTACCAGATTTAGGCATCCTCGCCAGTTCAGCGCAGCTACTGCAACAGAATAAGAATAAATGAAGGTCAGGATCGAAAACCGCATTGGCTGTTTCAGCCAAAGGACATAGCCTTGCGTCTGGGCATTAGTCATGCACGACTTACCGCTGTAGCCCTCGTCTATTAATAATGTAGTTGGACATCCTCTAGGCTGGGTCAATCAATCGGGATCGCCAACGATTTGCTGTCAGGCGTATTCGCACCACTGACCACCAAACCCAGCAACAAACCTTGTTCATTGACCAACAGACTGCGTTTTATGCCGCTTTTTCCGCGATCGGTTGGGTTTTTGCTCGTTTTTTTGCCTCTCAATGGCGCCTTGGTGATAACTCCAAATGCAGCTTTCCAGTGAATGCCTTTCAGTCCTTCGTACTCTTCCAGTCCTGCCTACCACATGCGCTCGAGCCAGTCTGCCCGCACTTAGCGCTGATAATACCAATTGGCTGTTTTTCCAGATATGCCAATTTGGCTAGTCACCCTTTTCGATCAGGAATTGCTTGAAGGCAGGGATGAGCAGGATCGCCAGCAACACCGCCGATAGCACTCCGCCCTGCAGCCATTCGCTGGAGTGGCGCACGATGAATCCCTGAAAACTGACGACCGCAGTTGCCAGCGCGGTGGCTGTAGCAATGTACCAGCCTGCCTTGTTCTTCATCGCCATCAGCGGAATGGAGACAATCAAAAGCACGGAAGCCAGGTAGAGAAGGAAACCGCCGAGTAGCAGTGCCAGCGTCTGCGGGCTGTAGACAGCTTTCTCCGAAACCATCTCGAAGGTTTTCCAGTCCAGATGATCGAGATTGGTGATAAAATGCGCCAGTGCAGAGGTGAACGGAGGCGGGTTGGGGTTGGCAATGATCAAGCCATTAGCGTCGGTGGTGAAATTGCCAGGGATGTGAATGAAGTAGCGCACGCCGTGCTGTCCGTTCATGAAGACCATGCCAGAGA
>DYJM01000010.1 GCA_020723125.1 Acidithiobacillus ferrivorans | reverse complement strand
GTAAAAACATTTATTTGCGTTGAGTTCTAAAAAGGGCAGTTGTCGTGGGTGCTTTGCAGCGACTTTTGTTTCGAGCCGTTGTTGTTCTTGGCGAAATCCTGCGCCCGTCAGGAGAGCTGTTTGAGCCCGAAGGGCGAGTTCTCTCCTGACAGCAGGATGAGCCTTAGAACAACAGGCAAGGAACAATGGAGCAAAAAGCACCCACGACAACTGCCCTTTTTAGGTGGTGATCTATTTTCTACAATAAAAAAGCCCGGATAAACCGGGCTTTTTTGACCGGGACAAAGTCCCGATCACGGACTCGACTCAAAACCGCTTGCGTGTATAAAAATACGCGATGACGGCGATGAAAAAATACACAATGGGTAAAAAGAAAATATAATCCTCCAGATGCATGGTCTTGCTCCTTAATGTGAATGTCCGGTTTTGTCCTGACTTTCCGCATCCTGTTTTTCATACATGACCGCACCGGCGACGGCGATCATCACGATCATGGTCGTACCCACCAACCAGGCGAAATACCAGGGGCCATAGTCGCCGGTAATGACCGCCAGAAACAGGGATAACGCCAAGATGAGGGCCATCCCGACAAAAGTGAAAAGATTTTTCATGACTGAGTTGCTCCCTTAATAAGCATGGTCATCGGCGGGGTTGGGCGGGTTGACCTTGCCGCGCATGACCCGAAAACACCAGGTGGTGTAGGCCAGAATCGTAGGCACGAAAATGAGCGTGAAAATGGTCATCCAGATCAGATTGTAACGACTTCCCGAAGCATTCCATACCGTCAAACTCTGGTTGAGATTGTCAGACGAAGGCATCAGGAATGGGAACATGGAAGCTGCAACCGTGCCTAAAATGCCAATCCAGGCAATGGCTCCCAACCACCAGCCGAGAATGGGTTTGTTGGCGCGCAGCATCATTGCACCGAGCAACATCCCGGCGATAGCCAGCAACGGAATAATCCACAAGATGGGCTGTGCCGCATAATTATCCAGCCAGGCACCAGAAACCGCATGCACCACCTGACCACTGACGGCGTTGGCGGGCATTCCCGGATCCCCGCTGATGAGGCTATACCCGGTCATGCCGGAAATCATGAAGCCACCAATGATAAACAGCACAATGGCGATGATACCGGCAACGCTGGCGTAATTCCGGGCGCGAGAAGCAATGGGGTCGGTACCGCGCAGCATCAACATGGCCCCGCCCTGATATACCGACATACTGACTGCCAATAAACCGCTGAGAATGGCAAAGGGGTTCAGCAGATACCAGATGAAAGACTCCGTCTGGTAATACTGACCATCCCAACCGAAATGAAAGCCGACGCCTTCGAGAATATTACCGATAGCTGCCCCGTAGACAAACATGGGCAAAAAGCCGGAGACCAGGAAAACCCAGTCCCAGGACTCCCGCCACTTGCTGGAGGCCACTTTGGAGCGGTATTCAAAAGCCACCGGACGCAAAATCATGCTGAACAGCAGCAGGATCATGACAATGTAAAAAACCGAGAAAGAAGTGGCATACAGGGTTGGCCAGGCCGCAAAAATGGCCCCGCCGCCCAGGATGAACCAGACCTGATTACCGTCCCAATGGGGACCCACCACATTCAGGGCCTGGCGGCGTTCGCCGTCATTTTTACCGACGAAGCGCAGCAGGGTACCGACACCCATATCCATGCCCACCATGATGGCAAGGCCCATGAGCAGGACGCCCAGCAGCACCCACCACAATACTTTCAGTCCAATATAGAGATCCATTGTGTTGCCTCCTTATTTCTTGGCCAGACTGGGCTTGGCAAAAGCGGGCTGACCGGCCATGCCACCCCCCGCAGGCGCTTTGTCATGACCATGATGACTGGCTTGCGGGCCAAGACGCGCGTATTTGAACATCAGATACATTTCTGCGGCGATGAACGAGCTGTAAAGCAGTACAAAACCGATCAGGGAGAAAATCATGTAGCCGACGCTGTGACTGGAAGCTGACACAAAGGTGGGCAACATATCGTAAACCGTCCAGGGTTGCCGACCATTTTCTGCCGTAATCCAGCCAAATTCACAGGCAAACCAGGGTAATGGAATACTCCATAAGGCGACTTTCAGGAGCAGGGGATGCTTTTCCACCTCATTTTTGAGGCTGAAATAGGCGGCAAAGGCAAAAATGGCGAGCATGATAAAGCCTAAAGCCACCATGATACGGAATGCCCAAAATTCTACCCAGACATTGGGAACCGTCTCGTGAGCCGTTTTGTCCACGACGCTGGCGAGATTGCTGGCATCCACCTTTTTCAGGTCCTGATCAGGGGCGTACTGCATGGCCAGAAAGCCATAGCCCATGTCTGCCTGATACTGTTTGAAGGTCGCCAAAGCCTGCACGTTACTGTGGTCATGATTATATTCCTTCAGGGCAACCATGGCCTTGATGCCATTAACTACTTTGGGCTTGGCTTCATCCACCAATTGATGAATACCGGGGATGACGGTGTCCTCCGAGTGGGTCAGCAGAGGCGTCAGCACATAGGGAATGCCAATTTCAAAAAGGTTTTTACCTGCAGCCTTATCCGGGAAAGCAATCAGATTCCAGGGCGCAGAGGCCGTGTTGTAGTCTGTATTCCAGATGGCTTCCATGGCCGCCACTTTCATGGGTTGGGCTTTGACGTCAATGAAGCCCAGTGCATCGCCCAGCGTCACCACACCAATGGTGGAAATCACTCCGAAAACGGCGGCAATACGAAATGAACGCAGGGCAATATCCTTGCGCTTGTTGGTGAGCAGATAGAAGGCACTGATCCCCATGACAAACATGGATCCGGTCACAAAACCGGCGATGGAGGTATGGACAAATTTCGCCTGAGCGTCTTCATTGAAAATCAACTGGACAAAGCTGCTGAATTCCAGGCGCATGGTATTGGGATCAAAGGTTCCGCCTCTGGGGTCCTGCATGAAGCCATTGGCGATCAGAATCCACAATGCGGAAAGGTTGGAGCCCAGCGCCACCAGATAGGTCACGACCAGATGGGCCTTGGCACTGATCCGGTCCCAGCCAAAAAACATGATGCCCACAAAGGTGGATTCCATGAAAAACGCCATCAGGCCTTCAATAGCCAGAGGCGTACCAAAAATATCTCCGACGAAATGGGAGTACATGGACCAGTTGGTACCGAACTCAAATTCCATGGTCAGGCCCGTGGCCACACCCAGCGCAAAATTGATGGCGAAAAGCTTGCCCCAGAACTGGGTCATTTCCTTGTAAATGGGTTTCCCCGTGATGACATAAACCGACTCCATGGTGGCCAGCAGAAATGACAGGCCCAGAGTCAGGGGTACAAACAGAAAGTGATACAGGGCTGTCAGCGCAAACTGCAGACGCGACAGCTCGACCACCGTGGGATTGATTAACATATCCATGAACATCCTCCTACAATGAAACCGGGTTGTTCCGGTCCGGCGTGTAACGGTGCACCTCTTCATCAGGTGTTCCGAGTTCTTTTACTGCCTTACTGCTTTTACTGGTGCTATTGGTGAACAGGCGGGAATACCTTTGAAAAATTTCCCGATGTCCATTTTGGTTATGGAACCAGTTGTCTTTGCGGCGGACTTCTTCGATGCTGGTCAGGCGTCGTCCCTTGGTTTCGAGACCTGGGTAGACCAGGGTTTCCCCTGGAAATGTCATTAATCGTTGGGTAATGCTTTGATATAAAATCTGCGCGTCATCGCTGCTGGGGCAGGGCAGAGTACTGTTGACCAATAAGGTTTTTCCAGTAAACAGGCGATCCTCCCAATGGTAAGTGAGGGCGCAGGGACTTTGTCCGGGAGTATGCAAAACCTGCAGGCTTTCTTCGCCAAAATAAAGGCGATCACCATGGCGCAAACGCAGATCAATCTGACTGTTTGTATTGCTTTCATGAGCCAGTACCCGCGCCCCGGTAGATGTCTTTAGATGTTCCGCTGCACGCATCAGCTCGGCATCATGGTGGGTCTGCAGTATGTATTTGAGAATTAGCCCCCGTTCCTGAACAAAGAGTTCGAGATTTTCCAGCAGTGCAGGTACGGGATCTATAATGACCGCTTCCCGGGTAACAGGATCGCCCATTAAATAACTGAGTTCGCCTTTCGGAGAATGACATAATTGTCGAAATATCATCTTCGTCACCTTTTTTGCTGCCGGACAGCAGAACATCAGCAAACTCTGTGCCATTTTCAGGATTTTGTATCTTGATATCTTGCTTATAAAAAACATCATTAATTCATGATGTTATTTATACTGTTATAATTACAGTTAATTTTATAGATACGCCACCCCAATAAGCTTGCCCCGCTGAACTGCCAAAAATGGCATGGACGATCTGGCAGAGACTGCTACAATTGTCAGCGCGCAGGTACCGTGGCGGGAGGTTTATGACTGATTTACTGAAACAATTACGACCGGAAATGACTTCACTACTGGACTGCTTCAGTACGCCAGCAGTGCTTTTGTGCCGGGACTACACCGTCTTGGCGGCGAACCAAGCCTATCGGCGCGCTTTCGGAGATGGCAAACCCCTCCAGGGTCGGCGTTGTGCGGAAATTCTCGCTGAAGCCGGTTTTTCCTGCCAGCAAGGCCGCAACCACTGTCCTCTGGATGCCTGCCAGCAATCCGGGTTGGATCAACATGTCATTCACACTCATGCGGTGGGCAATGCTCAGATTGATGTGTATCCCATTCGTAATGAACGCGCAGAGGTGGTTTATTTTCTCGAATTGGTGAATGTCATTTCCGCTGACTCGTCACGGGCGACTCCAGCCATGGTCGGCCAATCGGAGGCCTGGCGGGAGGTGGTGCGCCTGATTCGACGGGTGGCTCCCGGTGATGCGGCAGTGCTCCTTCTGGGGGAATCCGGAACCGGCAAGGAACTGGCTGCAGCGGCGGTACACCAGGCCAGTCATCTCAGTCACGGACCTTTCATCACCGTCGATTGCTCCGGTTTGCCGGAAACACTTTTTGAAAGCGAATTGTTTGGTCATGAAAAAGGTGCATTTACAGGGGCCCATTCCCGAAAAACCGGTTTGGTGGAAGCCGCCAATGGGGGAACCTTGTTTCTGGACGAAGTGGGTGACATTCCTCTTAACCTGCAGGTGAAATTGTTGCGGCTGCTGGAAACCGGCACGTTTCGCAGGGTAGGGGGGGTTGAACCGATTCGTTCCCGGTTTCGACTGATTTCAGCAACGCACCGTCATCTGGAAAAAATGGTCGCAGAGGAGCGTTTCCGTCAGGATCTTTATTATCGCATCAACACGTTCCCCATTGCTTTGCCGGCGTTGCGGGATCGTCTGGATGATATTCCCTTGCTGGCTGCAGCCATTTTGCAGCGCATCCCGGCAGCCAAGGGGCTGCAACTGCACGCTGATACCCTACAGTTACTGGGTCAATACACTTTTCCGGGCAATATCCGCGAGTTGCGTAACATTCTCGAACGCGCGGCACTGCTGGCCGATGAACATTGGATACTCCCCCAGCATCTGCCCCTGGCCCTGCAAGAGCAAGGCACGCCGCCCAAACAGGATATTCATGCCAAAATTTCCGGCGTGGATGCCATTGTTCCCTTGGCTGATCTGGAGGCCCAGTATTTACGGTGGGCGCGGAGTGCTTTTGGCGGGGATCGACGCAGTCTGGCCGTCCGGCTGGGTGTCAGTGAGCGCACTCTTTATCGCAAGCTGGATGCCTTGAAGAAGGCACATGACCATGAATGAAAATATCTGGCCCGAAGGATTGTGGTTCCGAGCTGCAGCGCAGCAGGAGGCCCCCTGCATCATGTTGCTGCATGGCCTGGGCGCATCCAAGGAAGACCTTGCTCCCCTCGCAGACTTTGTCGATCCGGAAAAACAGTTTCGCTGGGTTCTCCCAGATGCCCCAGTACGTCCGGTCACCCTCAATGGCGGGCGGCCAATGCGGGCCTGGTATGATATTTATGGGCTGGGTCGGGATTCTGGCGAAGATGCAGCGGGAATGGAACACATGGCGAATCGCCTCGCCGCGCTGATGGAGCATGAACAGCAGCAGGCAGGCACTCAACACTTGATACTGGGCGGGTTTTCCCAGGGCGGGGCGATGGCGCTTTATTTGGCTTTTCATCATGCTTGTCCGGCGGCGGCTGTGCTGGCTTTCAGTGCCTATTTACCGCTTCGCCAGACGCTTCCCCAGGCCTCCCAGGGGACTCCGATTTTCTGGGGACATGGTCGTTCCGATGCCGTTCTGCCTCTGGAATACATGGAAATTGCCCGGGGCATCATGGAATCCCAGGGCTACGCCCTCAGTACCCATATTTATCCCATGGATCACAGTATTTGTGCGGAAGAGCTCGTGGACGCACGGAAATTTTTGGACAGCATAGTCATGCAAGGAAATTTGAAAAAATCATGAATACCCTCTGGATTGAGCAGTTTGTGCATATACTCGCGGTGATTGTCTGGATTGGCGGCCTGTTTTTTGTGACGATGGTGCTGGCCCCGACCCTGAAAAAAGAAATCACGCAGAACAGTACGCGTATTGCCTTGATGCATGTGTTGCTGCGCCGTTTCTTTTTCTGGATGTTGCTCGCGGCTTTCCTGTTATTGCTCACGGGTTACAGCATGGTGTTCGTTTTCTACGGGGGATTTGCCGCTCTTACCATCCCCGAATGGATCATGGTGATATTGGGCACGATCATGGTGATGATTGTTCTGCATACTTATTTTGCACCACTCAAACGGCTGCGCCGGGCGGTATGTGATGAGGACTGGCAGGCGGGTTCCAAAGCCCTGGGTCAGGTGCGAATGCTGGCCAGCACCAATCTTGTGCTGTCCTTCATTGTCATTCTGGTGGGGATATGGGGCGTGTTTGGCACGCCCTGGTGATAATGACTGTTTTTTGAAATCCAATCCTGAAAACGGCAGTTGCCGTGGGCGCTTTTTGCTCCACTGTTCCTTGCCTGTTGTTCTAAGGCTCATCCTGCTGTCAGGAGAGAACTCGCCCTGCGGGCTCAAACAGCTCTCCTGACGGGCGCAGGATTTCGCCAAGAACAACAACGGCTCAGAACAAAAGTCGCTGCAAAGCACCCACGGCATCTGTCGTTTTTGGGCTAGTCAGATGATTCCGCAGATCCAAAAATCTGTTCTTCCAGTCCCCAGCGGGCTGCCAGTGTTTCGGTGGCATTGACCAGTTCTTCAGCGCGGGATGGATGGTTGACACGAATTTCGGCAATGCGGCGCAGCGCTTCTTCGCGATTGCCACTGTTGGCGAGCAGGTGAATGAGTTCCCCGGCATCCCGGCCGACAATTTCGCCGCCCAGCAGCTCACCACTGTCCATATCGGCGAGCAGTCGCACAAAGCCCGCCGTGTCGTCCTGACCCAATGCCCTTGGCGAGGTTTCAAAGGCCGCGAAGCCTACGGCTGGTTCATAACCTTCGTCTTCTGCTGTGTCATCATCCAGGCCAATGCGCGCCAGCTCGACCGCTGAATAAACCAGTTCCGGTACCCAGGCTGGATTCCGCTCCTGTTTTTCTTCACTGAGCAGGTTGTGAATGATGATTTGGGCGTCGCTCATGGCCTGATTGGCATTCATGAGCGGGCCCACTACATCCCCCAGGGCAAAAATACCCGGTTCTGCGGTTTCCAGGTGTTCATCTGCTTGTACAAAGCCTTTTTCATCAAGTTCCACAGCCGTATTTTCCAGACCCAAGCCTTGGGTGAAAGCCTTACGCCCGGTTGCCAATAGTACCCAGTCGCCCTGTACGGATTGCCCGTCTTCTGCAAAAACCGTCACGCCCTGATCATCCTCGGCAATTCGTGCTACGCGAAAATGCTCTACGGCCTTAATATCCAAGGCGTTGAGGGCGGCTTTCAGGGTATCCTTGGCTTGTGGTGAAAATTGGGTATGGACCAGTGAGGCGGAGTTCACCAGCCATTGCACATTTTTACCGAGTTGCGTGAAAATATAGGCAAACTCAGTACCAATCACACCCCCGCCAATAAGTATGACGCGCTTGCCCGCCGGAGCCCTGTCGTCGTAGAGCATATCGCTGGTGAGCACTTTTCCAGGAATGGTCTGGATGCCCTCGGGAAGGGCAGGGGTGGATCCCGTTGCAATAATCGTGTACCGCGTTTGTATCTGGCTGCTGCCAGTTGGGCCGTCAACGCTAACATGCCGGGCATCTACAAAGCTGCCGGTTCCTTCCAACAGTTGCACCCCCAGACGTTTGAGGTAATCCACATAACTGCTGCGAACGGACTCGACTACCTGACGCTGGTGTTCCCAGGCTTGAGCCATGTCTCCTTTCAGGTCAGTGCCGATGACACCGCGTTTGGCAAAATGCCGGCTTTGTTCAATCCATTTGGCCGTTTCGTGCCAATCCTTTTTGGGAACACAACCACGGTTGAGGCAGGTTCCGCCCCAGGTAGCACTTTCAATGATGGCGACTTTTTGGCCACGTAAAGCCGCCAAAACTGCAGCACGATATCCGCCTGGTCCACTACCAATAATGGTGATGTCTACTTGATAATTGCTCATAAGTCCATCCTTATCATATAATTGAAAAGTTCATTAAAAGCATTTTGTGAAGAATTTCAGGCTATAAATTACCCTGTTGCTTTTCAGCGACGACAGGATTCTAGTTATGGGTCCCGTCTTTCCTCTCCTTCGGTCGGACCAGTTTAACAGGGATTCATGATAAATTAATATTTTCAATATGTTGAATGTTATCCAAAAAGTTTTTGATGACTGACACGATATATCCGGGCGTATTTTATGAGCAATTTGGGAATGGGCTGTCGGGATTAAGCGACAGAAAAATCCAGAAATTTTAATAAAAACTAATAAAAACATATTGTTAATATATTGGCACGGGATTTGCTCATTGGCCTCCATGAACTATTTTAACCGTCATCCCTCTTTCTCGAAGCTTGCTTTTGCCCTTCTGCTCAGTCTGACCGGCTGGGCTTTTGGCGCTGTTGCATCTGCAGCTGATTTTAACATGCGGACCGTAGAGTCCAAGGCCCAGGCACTGGTAGACAAGCATTATAATCCCAAGCCTTTGCCGATTCCTGCCTTCCTCAAAAATCTAAGCCCTGAACAGTACAGTCAGATTCAGGACACAAAACCTCTGTGGCAGAACGGGAATACGCCTTTTCAGGCACAATTTTACCTGCCCGGTTCCTGGTTTCATCAGCCTGAAGTCATCCGCGAAGTGGTCAATGGCAAGGTGCGACCCATCCCTTTTAATCTCGGAGACTTCAGTTTTGGTAATTTAAAGGTTCCCGCTGATCTGCCGAGTGACCTGGGTTATGCCGGATTCCGCTTGTTGGCGCCCCTGAATACTCCGCCGTACTATAACGAATTTATTTCCTTTCTGGGTGCAACCTACTTTCGTGCGGTGGGTAAACATGCCGTTTATGGTACTTCAGCACGCGGTCTGGGTATTGATACGGCCCAGCCCTCAGGTGAAATATTTCCTTATTTCAAGGAGATCTGGCTCGAAAAACCGCAGGCCGGGGCGCAGGATATGGTGGTTTATGCCCTCATGGATAGTTCTGTAGCCACGGGTGCCTATCGCTTCACCATCCACCCCGGTGACAGTACGACGGTACAGGTGCAGGCCACCATCTATTTGCGTAAACCCGTACAGGTGCTTGAACTGGCGCCTTTGACCAGCATGTACTGGCACGGTCATGGTCGTGGGATTACCGCCGGCGACTGGCATCCTGCCCAGCATGATTCCAGCGATCTGGTCATGGCCAATGGTAATGGCGAATGGTTGACCCGCCCTATTGATAATCCCCTGCAAATCCAGACTACGACCTACAGCATGGATCACCCGGTAGGCTTCGGTCTGATTCAGGAAGATCGTGATTTTTCCGCTTATCAGGGTATTGAAACCCAATACCAGCGTCGTCCCAGTGTTTGGGTACAACCGGTAGGAGACTGGGGAAAGGGTCAGGTACGTCTCGTTGAGCTGCCTACCAATAACCGGGACATGGACAATATTGATGTTTTCTGGGTTCCGGATCAGGAACCCGCTCCGAAAACGCCCCTGCATTTTGCCTACAACTTGCGTTTCTTTCTGGATAACCATGGCCTGATTCCTTTGGCCCATCCCGTCGGAACCTATCTTGGCGATGACCCGAAAACCGCCGGTGCGCGTACGGTCGTTATTGATTTTGGCGGTGGTGCTCTGACGAAATTACCCGGGAATATGCCTATTAAAGCCCATCTCACGGCTGAAAACGGGGCTCAGATTTTGAGCCAGAAGCTGGAATGGGATGCTAAGGATCATTTTTGGCGGGTGATTGCGGTCATACAGCCGCAAACGGCTTCACCCAGTAATGTGCGTTGTTATTTAACCCTCGATAATCAGGTTATGACCAATACCTGGACTTATCTTCTGCATGCGGCAAAGGAGTAGGTGTAATGTTCAAAGATGAATCAAGCTACAGCGTCAATCCTGCGGGTGAGTGGTTGGCAGGTTGTACAGCAGAGGCCCTGGTCGTCGCAAATAGCGCACCCGTTCTTGCTCGTATGGAGCGGTATTTGGCGCGCCTGGCGCTAACTGATGCCCAGCGTTTATGGATACGTGGTCAGGTGATCAACCAATTGCAAGGCGTGGAAACCCGTCAGGATGCGCTTTATGCCCGGGCTTTTGCCAGTCTGCATCAGGCACTGGCGACTCTGGGAAATGGGGATGAGCTGGATGCCCGCCTCGATCTTTCCCTGCGCATGACGGCAAATGCGGCCCAGGATGCCCGGTCATGCCGTTGGCTGCAGCAGCAGGTAGCGCCTGCCATTCAGCGCAGCAGTATGGCCTCTCTTCCCATGAACCGTTCCTGGCTGGCTGCTGCATCGCGCCTGTGGCAGACATTGTTCAGTCGCAGCAAGGTATTGACGAGCCGCCGTATTCTGACCGGAGAAGTCTGAATTGGCACGGGCCATGGCCCGGCAGTGGGAAACCATCAGCCGGTACCGACGTTACTGGTTAAGTGCTTTTATTATTTTGCCGGCCTGTAGTGCAGGCCTGATGCTGGATCAGGTTCTTGCCGATCGCTTGCCGCTCTGGCTGGAAATACCTACCCTCATCATATTTTCCATGCTGTTTGCCTGGATTTCTGCAGGCTTCTGGACAGCGCTGGTTGGCTTTATTCTGCTGATGAGCGGGCGCACTGATACCGCCCCCGGTAGCCCCGAACTCCGCCTGGCTGAGCCCCTTCCGCAGAATAAAGTGGCGATTCTCATGCCCATTTATAATGAAGAAGTGGAGCGGGTGGCTGCCGGGCTACAGGCCACTTTCAAATCCTTGCAGCGGGCTGGGGCCTTGGCCCATTTTGAATTTTTTCTGCTCAGTGATACCCGCAATCCTGATATTTGGTTACGGGAAGAACTGGTCTGGTCGGCGCTTTGTGAGTCTCTGGATGCTTTTGGCAAAATTCATTATCGACGGCGTCCGGTAAACAATAAGGCCAAAAGTGGCAATGTCGCTGATTTTTGCAGACGCTGGGGTCGTGCTTACGAATATATGGTCGTGCTGGACGCTGATAGCGTCATGAACGGTGAAACCCTCTATCGCATGTTGGAAATGATGGAAGGAAATCCGCAGGTGGGTATCATTCAGACCCAGCCGGTGGCCGTCAATCGGGAAACCTTGTATGCCCGTCTGCAACAATTTGCGCAGCATCTGTATGGCCCGATTTTCAGCGCCGGATTGCGTTTCTGGCAGTTGGGTGACGGACATTACATTGGTCATAATGCCATGTTACGAACTGCACCGTTCACCGAATATTGCGCCTTGCCCGTTTTACCCGGCCGGCCCCCTCTGGGTGGGCCCTTGCTCAGTCACGATTTTGTCGAAGCGGCACTGATGGCCAGAAATGGCTGGGAAGTGTGGTTTGTACCCAGTCTGACAGGGAGTTATGAAGAAGTTCCCCCCACCCTGATTGATGATTTGAAACGGGATAGGCGCTGGGCGCAGGGCAATCTGCAACATCTGCGCTTATTGGCCGGGGAGGGCTTGCGTTCTGCCCACCGCTTCCTGTTCATCAACGGGGCCATGTCTTTTCTGGCGGCACCGCTCTGGGGACTGTTTTTGATTCTTGGCGCGTTGGGTTCCCTGCATTGGGCTGGTGGAGGGAATGATGATACGGTCACCCCTTTTCATTGGGGAAGTAACCTTGATCCTTTGCCGTTCTGGTTGTTTGGAGTGACGGCAGTTTTACTGCTTTCGCCCAAGTGGATGGCGGTTCTTTGGGTAGCCCGTCAGCCTGGTCGCCGCCGGCAGTTTGGAGGATTGTTTCATCTTATTCTGAGCATGCTGGTCGAGAGTTTGTTTTCGGTTTTGATGGCCCCTATCCGGATGGCTTTTCATAGTCAGTTTGTCATTCAAACCCTCATGGGGAAGGGCGTACGTTGGGGAGCTCAGGTGCGTGGTGACCAGGAAACCAGCTGGTCAGTAGCCCTGCGTTTTTTTGGTTGGTGTTCCGCACTGGGACTGGTGCTGGCAGTTGCTCTGTACCCCTTTTTGGGTTTCTGGCATTTTGTCTGGTTGGTTCCAATTTTGGGTGGTCTGGTCGCCGCCGTGCCTTTGGGCGCATGGACCAGTCGCCCTGGGCTGGGACGCTGGGCACGCCAGCAGCGCCTGTTTGTGATTCCCGAGGAGGTCATCGTCCCCGAAGAATTGCAGTCATTGGATAGTGACAGTGTGGCCTATCATCCGCACATTGAGGGAGATGCTTTTGTGCAGGTCGTAGTTGACCCTCGCTTTAATGCCATTCACAGCGCCTTGCAGCGCAATCGCACCGGATTATGGCCGCGTGCTGCCAGTCTTTGCCACAAGGCTCTGGAACAAGGCCCCCAGCAACTCAGTAATCGCGAGCGTAATATCCTCTTGAGTGATCGCAACTCCATGCTGTCTCTGCACCGGGCTGTCTGGTCCATGAATGACCGGGAACGCTTGACGGCCTGGGGTTTGGAGAGTGACGATCAGGATCCGATCAATCAGGCAGGACAATAACCCTATGGCAAAAAATGGTGAAACCCTTGATCTCATGGCTCTGGCTGGCATCCGCAATGATCTGGATGATCTCCGCGCCCGTGCCCAGGCCGGAGATCCCGTAGCCCAGTTCAATATGGGCGTGAAATACGCCGAAGGGGCTGAGGTCCCTCAGGATTATCGGGAAGCTGCGCGCTGGTACAGTGCGGCGGCAGACCAGAATGATGCACCCGCGCAATTCAATCTGGGCTTGCTGTTTTATCAAGGCCAGGGGTTGCGCAAGGATTTATCCTGCGCTTACGAGTTGTTCAGCCTCGCCGCAGCGCAGGGTGATACCCGTGCTCGTGCCGGGATGACGGCGATTCTCGGTGAAGTCTCCAGTGAACTCGCTGAGGAGCTCATTGAAAAATTTGGGCAGGGCGACCAGGGTGCCGCTACCCACTAAGCTGTAAATGGCAAATCTACCAAGAGCTTCAGTGGCATAAGCTGGCAGCCTGATCGTCCCTGACAAAGTCCCTCGCCCGTAAGAAAGCATCCAAGCCCACCAGGGAAGGGTTATCTGCTGCAGTTTTAGCGGCGGTTACGGATTGCTGATAAGCGTTCGGTATGCTGACCTTTGCCGCCCAGATAAGTCGGTACGATACTTTCAATGGCTGTTGGCTGAATATTGAATACTTCCTGCAAATCCTTTTTGCTGGAAATGTTATCTACGGACAATGATTTCAAATTATCGCGGGTGAGCATTTTGCCGGGCAGTTTTTCCATGATCCCTGCCTGCAGGTTACCCAACAGGGGACAGAGGGGAATCACCTTGCGATGCGTGCCAATCAGGCTTTGGGTATAGGCGATCAGCTCGCCCAGGGTATAGACCTTGGGACCACAGAGATCAAAAGCCTTGCCATACGTCTTTTCGTCGTCTATGGACTGCACAAATGCACTCACTACATCTTCAATCCACACCGGCTGCATTTTGGCCTCAGTGCCAGCCATGGGTAAAAAGAAAGGAATATTGCGCAGCAGTTGAGCAAAGCGATTGAAGAAGCTGTCCCCTTCACCAAATATGATCGAAGGACGAAATGAAGTCACTTTAAGACCGCGTCCCCAGAGTAATTTCGGACCATTCAGATAATTGAAATAACCTTTTTGGGCGCTGTTTTCCCCAGCTTGACGGATGATTTCTTCGCCGATGCCTTTGGAGCGCAGGTAGGCACTGGGGGCAACGGGGTTGGCACCGAGGGCGCTCATATGCAGGAGCCGGGGAATACCCAGATGTCCACAAAGATTAGCGACCAGGCGGGGGAGCTCAATATGGTTTTTTTCAAAATCACCGTGGCGCTCGGGCGGATAATCGCTGCGCCCCGGATGGCTTTCGTTAAGGATGCCCACCAGATTGATGACTACATCCCGTCCTTTCAGTTGTTGCTCCAGCGCAATAGGGTCATGCACATTACATTCAACAACCTCTACCTGCGGCAGAACCAGCAGGTTTTCGCGGTTACGCTCCCGATTGCGGGTCAGAATGCGAATCTGCTGCCCATCCTGACTGAGGCGCTCCGCCAGATGGCGGCCGACAAAACCAGTGCCTCCAAGAATACAGATTTTATGTGTTGCCATGCGCTTATACTCCTCCACAAATTATCAGCCAGAGCATAGCACAGCTATGCCTGCTCCGATGCTGCAGAAAGTTTGAATCAGGGCATGAAGGTAGGCTATAAGAGAATAGATTTGGCTGCACATGGCTGGTGGGCGGGATATGCCCGGAAACTGCGAGGTACAGAACCAGGAGAAAGGAATGGCGGAATGCAGTAATCAAAATGGCGCGCGCAGGGGAGGACAAATTTCCGCGTTAGGTGCTTTGCTGGTGGGGCTGGCTATTATTGCCGGTGCGGCTGGTGACCATCTGGTCGCTGGGCAGGTGAGCAGGCAAAGTTTGCATGTGTACGATATTGCCGTGCGTTTTCAGATTTATAATGCATTGGGCTTGGTTCTGCTGGGTATTTTGATTCGATTATGGGGTAAAGGAAGGCTGCTTTGTGCTTCGGCGTTGTTGATGGCTCTGGGTGTGCTTTTTTTCAGCGGGGGGCTGTATTTGCTGGTCATTACCGGCCAGTCATTCTGGGCAATTTTTGCCCCCTTGGGAGGCACAGCATGGATTGTCGCCTGGTTGCTTCTTGCTGTCGGCCTTTGGCGGGCATCCATGCAAGTGAAGGAGTAATGTTATGCTTATTGCCAAAAATGACGCTTATCATAAACAACTGGATTTTGCGGACGCTGAAATCGGTGACGTATTCTGGGTCGTCGAACATGTACCTTATAGTGGCACGATTAAGGGGGTTCAAAAATATACCGTCACTGAAATTCGCTCCAAACTGGTCATTTGCCAATCAGAATTGGCTAAGCCGCTGAAAATAAAGCGGAGTACTTTGCAGGAAAACTGTTACCTCGAAAATGATCCGTATTTTGCAGATATACGGAAAACCTTTGAAATCAGTAGCCAGGTGGAATGGGTACGCAAATTGATCAAGGAGCATGAAAGCCGTGACTTTGATCAGGAAGTGATTGACGCCATTCTGGCCTGGCAGCGCCGCGTGGAAATGCGACGGGAATAGGCAATTAGCAGGGCGCGGGCCAAAGTTGCGGCAAAGCTCCCAGACCAACTGCCGTATTCAGGTTTGGGTGCATGAGGCTATTGTGGTACTTCCGGGCCATGATGTTCTTCGAGGGTTTTGCCATGGCCATGGACCCGGAAGGTCCAGGTCATTCCCAGGCCGAGCAGGCTTACCAGAATCATGAGCAGCAATACGGCTGAAAGGCCCCAGTTTGCCTGAATGAGTGGCAATAAAAACACACTGATGGTGGCGCCTATTTTGGCAATTGCTGCGGCAAAACCGGCACCAAAGGCGCGTACCTGGGTAGGATACATTTCGGTTGGTAAAATGAAGGTGGTGGCATTGGGACCCATGGTCATGAATAAATTGAAAAGCATAAAGCCGCCGAGGATCATGAAATATTTTTGAATGACATTTTCTGCATGCTGATGTGCAGCAATCAGCAGAAGCGTCATTCCCAGGATCATGCCGAAAAACCCAATGAGTTGCATATGAATACGTCCCAGTTTGGGAACTGCCCAGAGCGACAACAGCGAACCCAGTAGCAGGAACAGGTCCACCTTGCCACTATCCAATGCGTTGCTGAGATCCCGTCCCAAGGTAGAGCTAAATGCGGGCAGATCGCTGCGCATACTGCCGAGCAGAATCGTGGTAAATAAACCTATTCCATAGGTGGCAACATCCATAAAAAACCAGGGAAGAGTCACCAGCAGGGTCCGCCGACGATATTCCGGCGCAAATAACGTGGCGATACCCAGGCGATGACCTGGCAGAATTTTGGCAACATGATGATGTTTTCTACCCAGGCGTTGGGCAATCTGCAGCAATTGTTTTTTCTGGTTGGGTACAAAGCGGGTGAGAATTTTGGCGGCCTGGGCATTGCGGCCATGTCCCATGCACCAGCGTACGCTTTCCGGCAGGCTCAGGCGGCCGATCAGATAGGGAAGCACCACCAGAATTTCTGCGGCCAGTAACCAACGCCAGGTATCTTCGCCCGGCCGGGCATTTTGCAGCAGGAGAATGGCCAAGGCGACGCCCGCCAACATGCCGACGGACTGAATAGCGATGGAAGCAGCCATCATTCTGCCCCGGCGTCCCTGAGGCATGAATTCTGCCAGATAGCTGCTGGCGACCGGAAAGTCCATGCCGACACCGATACCCAGCAACAGTTCCGCCTGGGTCAGAATGGTGGCATTGGGCGCAAGTGCCGCTAATGTGGCGGCAATGATCAACAAAATCATATCGCTGATCATGACCGGTTTGCGCCCCCAACGATCGGCAATATGTCCGCCCAACAGGGCACCGATGACGGTTCCCCCCATGAGCATGGCGGCTACCATACCGACACTGCTGGCAGGCATGTGAAAGCGGGGAATTACCAGTGGCAGGGTGACGCCCAGCAAAAACATGGAAACTCCACTCAATAAAGTGCCCCCTGTGGACAAGGCCCAAATCCGATAGTGGATCGGCAACATCGGGCTGTTGTCGAGTATGGCGGTCATTGCGGCATGATCGGGATGAATAAGGTGCGAAGAATCCACAGGTGACGCAGTAGAGTTTTTTAATCCAGCGGCATTGGCAGTACTTGCGTGAATGTCGGCGCTTGGATCTGGATTCAACGCAGCTTGTCCCGGAGAATCAGGCTTTTCCCCGTCATTTCGGACGGCTGGGAAAGTCCCATGAGATCAAGAATCGTTGGCGCAATATCGGCGGTGCCCCGGCCAATTCCCAACTTTACACCTTCGTGGCCAATCAGGAGCATGGGGACGGGATAGACCGTGTGCTGGGTATGAGGCTCACCGGTCACTGGATCCACCATTTCATCGCAATTGCCGTGATCAGCCGTGAGGATGATTTTGAAACCGTGCTGAAGGGCTACCTGGGTAATCCGATGAAATTGGAGATCAAGCGTTTCTACCGCACGAAGAATGGCCGGGATTTTGGCGGTATGACCGACCATGTCACCATTGGCAAAATTGACAATAACAAAGTGATATTGGTCGCTTTCCAGTGCTGCAATGATACGATCTGCGACTTTTGCCGCACTCATTTCGGGCTGGAGATCATAGGTGGCTACCTGTGGCGATGGAATGATCTCGCGATCCTCCCCCGCAAAGGGTTCTTCGCGGCCACCGTTAAAAAAATAGGTGACATGCGCATATTTTTCCGTTTCTGCGCAGTGGAATTGTTGCAGGCCGGCGTCACTGATGACTTCCGCCAAAACTTTTGTCGGGATTTCCGGCGGGAACAGGACCGGAAAGGGGTAGTCGTCATTGTAGGAAGTCATGCAAAGGGCGGTTCTGGCCTTTTCTGAACCGCGATCAAAATGTTCAAATTCGGGCATGGCCACGGCGGCGCTCAGTTGCCGCATGCGGTCAGAGCGAAAGTTGAAAAAGAATACGGGTTCATCGGCGGCAATCCGGTTTTCCTGGGGCTTGCCGATGACGGTGGGTTGAACAAATTCATCTCCTTCGCCGCGTCGCCAGGCTTCCTGAACAGCCGACAGGGCGGTTGCTGACTGAAGTCCCTCACCTTTCAGCAAGACGGCCCAGGCTTTTTTGGTGCGATCCCAATGACTGGCACGATCCATGGCGGTATAGCGGCCACAGACGCTGGCAATTTTGCCGCTGCCCAGTTCCTGCAGGCGCTTTTCCAGAATCTGGACGAAAACATCTGCACATTGCGGGGCGGTGTCCCGCCCATCCGTAATCATGTGGATAATCGGTTCTACACCCGCCTGTACCAGCAGAGGGAGAATCTCCAGCAAATGGTCGATATGAGAATGCACGCCACCATCGGAGACCATCCCGACCAGATGCAGGCGCCGGGTATTTTGCAAGATTTTTTGCCAATTCTGAATCCTGGAAAAACTGCCATCCGCCAGACTGTCCGATATGCGGACCATGTCCTGAAGCAGAATGCGCCCCGAACCCAAAGTCAAATGACCGACCTCTGAATTTCCAAATTGTCCGTCGGGCAGGCCCACAGCCCGCCCGGATGCCTGCAGGGCGGTATGGGGGTGACTGGCAAAATAATGATCCAGATGCGGCGTGTGGGCCTGTGCCCAGCCGTTGTAGGCCCGATTGGGGTTCAGGCCGAAACCATCAAAAATGACCAAGAGCACGGGTTGAATATTCAAGGGGCTTCTCGCTTTTCCAGTTCCAGAACATGCAGGGTGGTTTTCAGTACGGAATCGGGGTTGAGGCTCATGGATTCAATGCCAATATCGACCAGAAACTCAGCCATTTCCGGATAGTCTGAAGGCGCCTGACCACAAATTCCAGAGTGGATGCCATGCCGTTTACAGCCATCCACAGCGAGGCGGATCATGGTTTTCACGCCTTCGTCGCGCTCGTCGTAGTCAAAGGCGACAATTTCCGAATCCCGATCCACTCCGAGCGTGAGTTGGGTGAGATCATTACTGCCAATGGAAAATCCGTCAAAGCGCTGGGCAAACGCATCAATCAAAAGCACGTTGTTGGGGACTTCGCACATGGCATAAATTTTCAGGCCATTTTCGCCGCGCTTCAGGCCAAATTCTGTCATTTGCGCAAGAACGTCGTCGGCTTCCTGCACGCGGCGTACAAAAGGCAGCATCAAAATGACATTATCCAGGCCCATGGTTTCGCGCACTCTTTTCATGGCCAGGCATTCCAGATGAAAACCTTCTTTGTACGCTGGATGTGCATAGCGGGAAGCGCCGCGAAAGCCCAGCATGGGGTTGTCTTCCTCGGGTTCGAAGCCGCGACCCCCAAGCAATGAGGCATACTCGTTGCTTTTGAAATCAGACATACGTACCACTACCGGTTTGGGATAAAAGGCGGCAGCCAGGGTGCCGACGCCCTCTGATAGCCGTTCCACAAAAAAATCCTGGGGCCGTGTGTAGCCTTGGGTGAGCTTTGCCAGGGCCAGACGCTCCTGCGGGTCTTTGACCTTTTCCGGATAGAGCAAAGCCATGGGGTGCGCCTTGATGGTATTGCTGATGATGAATTCCATCCGCGCCAGACCAATCCCATCGCTGGGGAGATTGGCCGTCTGGAAAGCAATTTCCGGGTTGCCCAGATTGATCATGATTTTGGTTTTGGGTCGGGGGAGTGCGGCCAGATCGGTATGCTGAACGGTAAACGGCAATTGACCTGCATAAATATAGCCCATGTCCCCTTCCGCACAGGAAACCGTGACCGGTTCGCCGTCATGCAGTATTTCGGTGGCTGTTTCTGCGCCGACCACCGCCGGTATCCCCAGTTCACGGGCAATGATGGCAGCGTGGCAGGTACGTCCACCGCGATTGGTGATGACCGCCACTGCATTTTTCATGACCGGCTCCCAATCTGGGGTGGTGGTGTCTGCTACCAGTATTTCACCGGGGCGAAACTCGGCGAGATGTTCAAGACTACGAATAATCCGGACGGGTCCGGCAGCAATTTTACTGCCCACGGCCCGGCCGCTGCCAAGACGTTTTCCGCGTTCACCCAGAATATACTCCTCCAGAATTTGTCCCTTCTTTTGCGAGGCAACGGTCTCCGGTCGGGCCTGCACCATGTAAATGGCACCATCCAGTCCGTCTTTTGCCCACTCCATGTCCATGGGTCGGCCTTCGCCCATTTTCTGGCTGTAGTGATTTTCAATTTTGATGGCGTAATCGGCGAGGATGAATATATCCTCATCCTTCAAACAAAAGCGTTCCTGTTCATCGCGATGTGTCGGTACATTGCGGGTCCCGTGGTGGGTGTCTCCTTCGGTGTATATCATCTTGATTTTTTTGCTGCCCAGGACCCTGCGCAAAACTGCCTTTTTCCCCTTCTGGAAGGCGGGCTTGAAGACATAATATTCATCGGGATTGACGGTTCCCTGGACGACATTTTCACCCAGCCCCCAGGATGCCGTAATAAAGACGGCATCTCTAAAACCGGTTTCAGTGTCCAGCGAAAACATGACGCCGCTGGTGGCGAGATCGGAGCGCACCATTTTCATGACGACAATCGATAGGGCCACCTTGAAATGATCAAAGCCCTGATCAACGCGATAATGAATGGCCCGATCGGTAAACAGGCTGGCAAAGCAGCGCCGACAGGCATCCAGCAAAGCGGCCTCACCGGAAATGTTCAGATAAGTATCCTGCTGACCAGCGAAACTGGCCGTAGGCAGGTCTTCTGCAGTGGCAGATGAACGAACGGCCAAAGACAGGGTGTCTCCGTATTCCTGACGTAATTGGGCATAAGCGGCCAAAATTTCGGTTTGCAAATCTTCGGGAAGGGGCGCGCTGTAGACAATTTCCCGGGCCTTGGCACCCCGCATGGCCAGATCGTGGACATTATCGGGGTTGAGGCCGTCCAGTGCTTCATGCAGTTTGGGCCAGGCACCGGCCTGATCCAGCAGATGGTGATAGGCGTCGCCGGTAATGGCAAAGCCATTGGGTACTTTTACTCCCTGCGGCGTGAGTTGGCGATACATCTCTCCCAAAGAAGCATTTTTACCACCGACCAAGGGCACATCTTCTATGCGAATCTCATTAAAAAAACGTATGTACTTCGCAGTCATAGGATTTTCTCCAGATAAATCAGAGTAAACACTCTGAATAAAAGATAGTCAAGGAAATGGCTGTGGACAAGCTATTGCCTTTTATTGGAGGCACTCTGGTATGATTGCCGGCGCAATGGCGAAGGTTCTTAAAATGGATGTGGGTTATGTTTTCATGTCTGACGCATGGCAAATTAAGGAGTTATCTCTTTGATAAGAAATAGCTCTGACTCTGACGCTGGTAGGGAAAATCTGTGGCCACCGGAGGCGCGCTGGCTTCATGCCGGCATTGCTGTCGGTGTAACCATTCAACTGTTTTCTTCCTTGTGGATGACACCCGATTGGCAACATGCAGATTATGCCAGTTTCACCCAGTTACTGTTCAGCTTTCATGCCTGGGTGGGTTTGACTACTGCACTTTTCCTGCTCTGGCAGTGGCTGTGGATTGCGACTTCAGCTCAAATCCGCCAGCAACTTTTCCCGTTCTTGGGTCCCTGGCAACCGGTTTTTAATGACTTTCGCTTACTTTTGCGCGGAAAACTTCAATCTCCCGGTCCAGCTTCTGGACTTGCTGCCCTGATCCATGGGCTCGGTCTGCTTCTGGTCAGTTGGATGGCTCTTACCGGTACGGTGATTTTTTTCTTTTTGCCCCAGGGAGGTACGCCCCCCGGAGCGGTGCTGCAAACGCTGATTCCCCTGCATAAAGCCCTGTCCAATCTGGTGTGGGCTTACTGGATAGGACATGTGGGGATGTTTGTTGTGCATTTGCTGCGCCGCGATCGCATTCTCGACATTTTTCGCCTGGGTGGTTAGTTGTTACCATTGCCAAACGACTGCATGCATCAGCCACTGAATGGAGCGAGAAGCCGAATGAAAAATTCAATGAAAATTTTGCTGTGGGGATTATTCCCTGTTTCACTGACGGCTTCAGCGGGTACGGCTGCCCAGGAAATAAATCTCAGCGTGCAGCAATCTTATCATGTGCCCAATACGCTCATGGTTGCGCAGTTGCAGGCCAGTGCCACCGGGGCAAATGCTGCAGAGCTGGCGCAAAAAGTGAACGCAAAAATGCGTTGGGCCTTGCAGCAGACCGAGCAAGCCGATCATGTTCAGGCGCAGACGATGAATTATCATACGCAACGTGATTATGTGAATGGCAAGCCCGATGGCTGGACCGTACAGCAGACTCTGCAGGTCAGCGCTCCACAATCGTCCCGGCTGGATCAGCTTCTGGGAGATTTACAATCCCGTCTGGAGCTGGTTTCCATGCAGGCCGCTCCTACCGAAGGTGCCCGTGAAAGCGCTGCATCGGCAGCAGCCCATCAGGCCATTCAGCGCTTTAAGCAGCGTGCGAACAACTTTTGCAGGGATTTTGGTTATGCGCAAAGCGTGCTGAATTCCGTACAGATTAATACCTTACGCAGTTCTCCCGGGCCGGTGCTGATGATGGCGGCGCGTGCTCCCGTGGCCAGTGCGCCTGGTGAATCGGCGCTGTCTGTGGAGGTTTCCGGTTCAGTGCGATGTCTGAATGGACAGTGACGGGCTTTTTAGGTGATGACTATCTTGTAATAACCGGATTGATGGCCGTATCTGCGCAGGAAGGAACAGGTGTTGACCAAATCACCCGGCCTTCCTTAAGGCTGCACCAGCCGCTCAGAACGGCGTTCAATGCCCGGGGATAAATTTCGTGTTCGGCAGCAAGAACTCTTGCCGCCAGTCGGGCAGGATCGTCATCCGTATGGACAGGTACGGCTGCCTGAATGATGACCGGACCGGCGTCCAGTTCCGGGATGACAAAATGGACACTGGCACCGTGCCAGCAGACACCTTGAGCGATGGCGCGGGCATGGGTGTGCAGACCGGGAAAGGCGGGCAGCAGGGAAGGGTGAATGTTGACCAGCCGGCCCAGATAGTGTTCCACAAAAGCATCTGTCAGTTGCCGCATGAAACCGGCAAGTACCACCAGATCCGGAGCGTAGCGGTCAATCTGCTGCTGCAGCGCAGCATCAAATTCAGCGCGACTGGGAAAGGCACGATGGTCTGTGACTTCGGTGGGGATACCCGCTGCCTGTGCCACCATCAATCCGGGGGCTTCGGCCCGATTGCTGATGACTGCGGCGATTTTCGTATCGGCTATTTGTCCGGTCTGACAGGCCCGCAGGATGCTTTGTAAATTGCTGCCGCGACCGGAAATCAGCAGCACCAGTTTCTTAGTCAAGAAAAACGACCCCTTCATCGGCCTGGCGGAGGGCGAGCTGGCCAATAACGTAAGCTTCTTCACCGCTGGCCTGCAGGGATTCCAGGGCGTTTTGCCGGGATTCCCAGGGGACCATGGCGACCATGCCAATGCCGAGGTTGAACACCCGCCGCATTTCTTCGGTGCTGACCTGACCCTGCTCCTGCAACCACTGGAAAAGTGCCGGAACTTGCCAGTTTCGAGGATTGATGTGAGCGCTCAGCTGGGCGGGCAGGGAGCGGGGCAGGTTTTCGGTGAGGCCACCGCCGGTAATGTGGGCGAGGGCGTGGACGTTGACAACTTTGCGCAGCTTCTGGACGGCCTGTACGTAAATCCGGGTGGGACGTAGCAGAAGTTCGACCAGGGCTTCGCCATTTAACTGAATATGCGCATGGGCACCACTGCGAACCAGAATTTCACGGATGAGGGAGTAGCCATTGCTGTGGGCGCCTGAGGAGGTGATGCCAATCAGCGCATCCCCTTCCTGACAGGCATCACTATTCAATATTTCGCTTTTTTCGACGATACCGACCGCGAAGCCCGCCAGGTCATAATGACCGCCGGGGTACATACCGGGCATTTCGGCGGTTTCGCCGCCCAGCAGTGCGCAGCCCGCCTGACGGCAGCCTTCGGCAATACCGGCGATAACGGCTTCGGCAACAGTAGTATCCAGTTGTCCGCAGGCGTAGTAATCCAAAAACCAGAGGGGTTCAGCGCCGGAAACCAGGATATCGTTGACACACATGGCTACCAGATCAATGCCTATACCATCATGCTGCTGGGCTTCCAGGGCCAGCAGCAATTTGGTGCCGACGCCATCGGTTCCGGATACCAGTACCGGTTCGCGATAACCGCTGGGCAATTCAAAAAGTCCACCAAAGCCGCCAATACCACCCAGCACTCCGGGGCGGTGGGTGCTGCGGGCGAGGGGCTTGATCCGGTCAACCAGCGCATTTCCTGCGTCAATGTTGACTCCTGCACTGCGATAGCTAAGCGGTTTGAGGCTGTCCACAGCAAGTTCCTCCATCAATTTCGGGTCATGTTATGAGGGGGGCTGGCTGCTGTCAAAAAAAAGAGCGGCCGGGCCGCTCTCTCATTCAGACGCTGCAAGTCACTGGGCGTCAGGGTTACCCCGCTAACCGCTCAGAAGCGCTTGAAAATCTGTCCGCTTTTGGCTGCCTGGAAGCGTGCTTCAATGACACTCCAGTTCATGTTTTTGTGGAGTGCTGCCAGGTAATCGCCACGCCCCAGGGCTTTCCAGTCGACCATGTAGGCATGTTCAAACACGTCCACAATGACCAGAGGGACAAAGCCGCTGATATTGCCATCTTCGTGCAACTGGACGAAATGGTTGTTGATCTGGCCGGTAGTGCCGTCGTAATAGGCAATGGCCCAACCAACGCTGCGGCTTTTGGCGGCAACCATGAGGTCTTCGTGCCAGGCTTCGGCGCTGCCGAACTGTTCGGTGACAGCAGCCTTGAAACCGGGAGCCTGATCCATGCTGACGCCGGGTTTCAACTGGGCGAAGTAGTATTCGTGCAGGACCATGCCGTTGTATTCAAAACCAAAACGACGGCGGCGGTCAGCGTAGGTCAGGGAAGCGGTTTTGCCGGCCGCACGCATTTCCTCAAGTTCTTTGTGCAGGGCGTTACTCTGGTTGACATAGCCGACGTACAAGCCCCAGTGATCGTTGATCTGGGCGTCGGAAATGCCGTCAAGACCGCTGGGCTTCAATTCTTCACGTACGTTATATTCAGACATTGCTTTACTCTCCTGCTGGTCGGTTGGGAATGAATCCCTGTGATTGTAGTCAGTGGCAGAGGAGGCTGCAAACGACCTGCTGGTCGTCTGACTGTGAAGAAGCTTATTCGCGCGGTTTCAGAGGGTGGGGAAATGGATAAGAATCTGCTTGACAGCCAAGGGTCTCTTGCCTAGCTTCTGGGGTCATGCCAAGCCATGACAGTTTTTCCTGGGTAAGCTCTGAAGGCTTACGATATTTGTGGTTCAGGCGCTGCTGATGCTCGCCAATGGTCAGATGCGCCTGCCTTTGGGGTTGCGAAGTGGCGCAACGCTTGATGATTTTTGTCCAGAACCCAACACCGCCGCATTGAATGCCGTTCGGAGTCTGCTGGTACGGCCAGCACCCGTGTTTGGACTTTATTTGCATGGCCCGGGAGGGGTGGGTAAAAGCCATTTATTACAGGGTGCTGCCCAAAGCGATGCAGGTTGGATACCTTATATTGAATGCGCCGAAATGATGCAGTCCTTTGTGGATCTGGCGCTGCCGGAAACTTTTTCCAGTCTGGTGGATGCCCCTTTGCTCTGTCTGGATAATGTGGACGCCTGGGCCGGTCAGGTGGATCAAGAAAAATTTTTGTATGACCTTTACAATGAACGTTTTCATCGCGCCCGGCCTTTGCTGCTGGCGGGTCGGGAAGCACCCCGGCAACTGGACTGGACGCTGCCGGATTGGGCGAGCCGGTTCAGCGCCTGTATGCCAATGGCTCTGCAATTACCCGATGATCTGCAGCGGCTGCATATTTTGCAGACCATGGCCCGGCGTCGCGGCTTGCGCATGGACCGGGACGTTGCCCGGTATGTGCTGCGCCATCAATCGCGGGATATGGCCGTGCTGGAGTCCTTGCTGGAGATGCTGGATGCGCGCAGCTGGGAGCAGCAACGCCAACTGACCATTCCATTTATTCGTCATTGTCTGGACAGGGAGGCGTCTTTGTGAGTACTGATCATAAAGAAGGCCAGCAGTGTTTTGGTAAAAAGGAAGATGGTTCGCGCCCACAGCCTCCTGCCCGTAAGGGTTTTGTGCTTGGTTTCGGTTTTCGCTGGTATCGGGCCTGGCATGGCTTCTGGAAAGATGACTGCATTGATCGGGCTGGTCTGCTGTCCTATACGACTTTATTTGGTTTGATTCCGCTGGCAGTGCTGGTATTCAGCATGTGGAATCTGGTGGGATTCAGTGTGATGCATCGCACACAGGTGGATCACCTGATATTGCGCAGCTTTGTTCCGCAGACGGGTTATGCCATTCTTCATGAAGTGAATTTACTGGCCGCCAAGGGAACGCAACTGGGGTGGCTGGGGGTAATTGGTTTGTCGTTGACGGCGGTGTTTCTGCTGCATGCGGTAGAGCGGCATCTGAATGCCATCTGGGGGGTTGCACCCCATTGCTGGTGGTGCCGGGTTTTGCGTTATCTCGCCATGCTGGTCGTAGCGCCCCTGAGTGTGGCATTGCTCCTGCCCCTGCTGGGCCCTTTGCAACCCTTGTTGAAATATCTGGGTCACATTCCCGTGCTGCCACCGTTTTTCAGTCATGTTCTGACTTTTTTGGTGGTGACGGTGATGATGCTGCTGCTCTACAAGATTTTGCCGGCGGCAGCGCCGCGCTGGCGGGATGCGCTGCTGGGGGGGATGACGGTAGCCTTTTTGTTTGAGCTGGACAAATTCGGTCTCTCCGCCTATTTACGCTTCTCGACTTTTGAAACAGTTTACGGGGCGCTGGGCGCTTTTCCGGTGTTTCTGCTCTGGTTGTATATGGCCTGGGCCAGTATTTTATTCGGCGCGGAAATGGCTGAAGCGGGTGTTTATTCTGACCGGAACACGCTCAACCCGGCTCATAAACCAGCCGCACCCGTGAAGACGGATAAATGACCGTTGAGAATTCTATGCCGACGCCACTCGTATCAACATTGACGTTTTCGCAGACAAAAATGATTTCCCCTTTTTCGACTTTCAGTAGACCCCGCTCCTGAGGGCCGGACATGGTGGCCGAAATGGTGGAGCGCATGCGGGTATAATCCTGTATGCCATGCTGGCGCAGGGATTCAGTGATACCGCGTCCGGCGTGCAGATCATCCACCAGGGCCAGCAGAGCTTCCCCGAAAAAAAGATGTCTGGCAATGGAAATGGGCTCTTCGCCGACCCGGCCAAGGGTTTTGATCATCGCAACCTGGGGGTATTGCGGGAAGACGCCATATTGCTGAATGCGCGCCAATTCAGGCAGCTCGGCCAGATTCAGTATGGCCGCCTCCAGAATGTCATTTTTGCCGGGTTTATTGTACTTTTTGACCCATTCCGAAAAGCGCGGCCTTTCGACCAGTTCATAGTCAAACACATGCTTGGCGACAAAACTGCCGCGACCATGCTGTATGCGCACCTTGCCCATGGCCGCGAGTTCCTGCAGGGCGCGGCGCATGGTATGGCGATTGACTCCGTAAGCCTTGGCCAGATCCGCCTCGCCGGGCAGTTTCTGATTTTCGACAAGTTCACCGGAATCTATGCGGGCCTGCAGATCATCGACAATTTGTTTCCAGATGGTGATTCCGGGGACGAACTGCACTTTGCTGGTGCTGATCATGGGCGTTCCACCAAACCGATGAGGCTGTGCACACATTGTTTGATGGCCTCTTCCAGCAATCCATCGTTGCGGATGGTGGTCATGGGCAACTGCTCAGACAGGGGTATGTGACGACGCAGGCGGTCGTTGATGGATGCAGCACTTTCACGATGACGTTTTTCCAGGCGGCGGCGAATTTCGGTTGATGAAGCGGTGATATATAAAACATGTCCACCATATTCCGCAAGCAGGTCATTCAATACGGTGCGTGAAACATTGGCAATGATGATTTGCACAACGGCGTTTTGGGGCTGCAATTCCGACCGGGGCAGGCCGTAGGATAGCTGGTGCGCATCCCAGGTTTTGGCAAAATAGCCGGATTCAGCGCGTTGTCTGAACGCTTCGGCACTGATGTTGATTTCTCCAGCCTGTGGAGTATTGCGGGTAACCATTCGCCGGGCGAAATAAAAGCGTGGGTCATTTTTCAATGTGGCTTCTGCGCCGCGAATAACTGAATCCTTGCCCGCACCGGAAGGACCCACTACCAGAACCAGCAGGGGCTTCATGATTTATTTTGCTGGGGGGCGGGTATCGCCGGAGCGAGGGGCAGACGACGCAAAAGGGTGAAGGGTGCGTTCGGGTCTGTTTCACAGGCTAATGCGAGGCTCTGCAAGCGGCGTGGCCGCCTGGGGATGTCACCAAAATACTCTTTGGCGATTGTCAGCAAGCGCGCGTCCGGTTGCTGGTCACTGAGCGTCATGTGAAAAACAAACTCTTCAAATACATACGGATAGCCCCATCGTTCCAGGTATTCGCGCTGCCGGGGAAGCTTTAACTTCTGGCTTCTTGCCGAAATTTCCTCGTCAGTGTAGGGCCGCCGCCAGGGTTCCAGGTTGCGCACGCAGGCATCTGCCAATGCGTGCAGTTCAGGACAGGGCTGACTGAGCCGCAGGGCAACAAAGCCTTCATCCTGAACCAATTGCAGGGGAGGCAGGAAAAAAGCCGGAGTATCTGCGAGCTGTTGTTCCAGTGTTGCAACCAGATCGTCCAGCTTGCCCTGCAAGGGCATGGGGGCTTTGATGGTGGCATGGAAGCCATAACGACTGGCGCGTCGTGAAGCTTCTGCAAGGCCTTGAATCGAGGGCCGCTGTCTGGTCTGCGCCGTTTCGGAATCCCAACCCAACCAATGGCTGCCTGCTATCCACAAGGGATCATCGGCTTCTGGTACGTAATAAATGGCGACACGCATGGATTCAGGCAATTCTTTCTCCGGCTTTCCAGACTGCACGCAATAAAGGATGGTTGTCGAAATCGCGCACCCGGAGCAGGTCGCCGCGCATGCCGATTTGCAGCGCGCCACGATCTTCCAGCCCGAGCATGCGGGCCGGGGCGAGGCTGACCATCTGCACCGCTTCAGGGAGCTTGATCAGGCCCATGCGAGTCAGAGCAAAGACCGCTTCCAGCATGGCGTGGGGGACGTAGTCCGAGGCGAGCACATCCACCAGTCCGGCGGCAACCAGATCGCGCACGGCGACATTGCCGGAATGGGAGCCACCGCGCACCACGTTGGGCGCCCCTGCAACGGTGGCCATGCCGAGTTTTCTGGCTTCCTGTGCCGCTTCCAGGGTCACCGGGAATTCGGCAATGCGAATACCCTCTGCGGCGTTTCGGCGAACTTCTTCGGCGGTGCGGTCGTCATGGCTGGCGATTTGCAAACCCATCCCGTGCAATTTTTCGAGAAGATAATGACGATTGATTTCACTATGCATTTCCCGACGCTGCTGGGCTTCCACAATCATCTGGTCCAGTTCGGCCTCGCTATATCCATCACCACGCCGTCCTTCGCGGAATTTGTCGAGATTGGCATGCTGACCGACACCGGGGGTGTGGTCCATGATGCTGATCATGTGAACGGGGGCTTGCGCCATTGCCGTTTCAAACAATTGTTGCATATTGGGTGTGGGGAGTTCACAGCGCAGATGCAGCACGTGGTCGGAACGTAATAACCCTTGTTCATCCAGAAAAGTAAGATCTACAAGCGCATCGCGAAGGGTTTGGATACGCTGGCTTTCAAAGCCGGCATCTCCGACACAAAGGGCATCTGCCACGGTGGTGATGCCTGCGGCCGCACACTGGCTGTCATGGGCCAGAAAAGCGGAACGGGAAGGCCAGCGCACGTTGCTGCGCGGCTGTACCTGGCGTTCGAGATTGTCGGTGTGCAGATCCACCAGTCCGGGCAACAACCAGTCGCCCTGTCCGTCTTCACTGCCGGGTCGGGGATGCGGGTCTTCTTCCAGCGCTGTGATTTTGCCGTTTTCATCCAGGGTCAGAGCGCCATGAACAATGCGATCTTCCAGAACCATACGGAAATTACTGAAGGTCAGGGTTTTCATGGGACAGGCTCCGAAAGGGATGGGATGGAATATTGGCGATCAGCCACCTGAGCGATAAAGTCGGGGTCGTGAAATGCCGCCAGCACCGCCCGCCCGGTTTTTTTGGCTTGAAGAATCTTGTTTTTGACCGCTGTGGCATTGCGACCATCCAGGGAAGCTGTCGGTTCATCGAGCAGAATCAGGGGGTGTTGACCGATAAAAGCTCTGGCCAGATTCACCCGTTGCTGTTCGCCCCCGGAAAAGGTGGCGGGAGGCAGGGCGTGCAGGTGTTGCGGCAGATTCAATTCCAGCAATATCTCAGTGGCGCGTTTTATGGCCGTTTGTGTATTGATGCCCTGATCGGTCAGCGGTTGCGCCACCAGCTCCAGGGTGGAGACTCTGGGAATGACCCGCAGAAACTGGCTGGCATAAGCCATGACCTGTCGCCGCAACGCGATGATTTCGCGGGGGCTGCTTTGCAAAATATCCACCATATTCTGCCCGTTGCGCAGGCGGATGGCACCGGATTCTGCCCGATAATTCCCATATATTGTTCTCAGCAGGGATGATTTTCCACTACCTGAGGCGCCGACCAGCGCGACGCATTCACCGGCCGCAATGCTCAATTGTATACGGCGCAAAATAGGCAGATTCAAACCACCACGCAGATGCAACACAAATTTTTTGCTGAGTTGTTCGATTTCCAGAATATTCATGCCGGGAGCACCGAACTGACCAAAAGTTGGGTGTAAGGATGTTGCGGATCATCCAGCACCTGATCGGCCAGCCCTTCTTCGATGATTTCGCCCTGACGCATGACCGCAATGCGCTGGGCGAGGAGGCGGGCTACTGCCAGATCATGGGTAACCAGCACTACCGCCATATTTTCCGCAATCACCAGTTTGCGGAGCAGGTCCAGCAAGGCGGCCTGTACGGAAACATCCAGACCGCTGGTGGGTTCGTCCAGATAGAGCAGGGCGGGCTGGCTGATGAGTGTGCGGGCAATCTGCAGGCGCTGCAACATGCCGCCAGAAAAAGTTTCGGGTAAATCATCCAGGCGGGCCGGGTCAATTTCCACTTTTTGCAGCCAGTACAGGGCTTCCTCGCGCAATTGCCCATAATGGCGCAGGCCCATGATCATGCGTCTTTCAACGATATTGCCGCCGGCGCTGATTTCCATGTGCAGGGCATCGCGGGGGTTCTGGCAGACAAAACCCCAGGCCGTGCGTTGCAGATGCCGGAGTGCCTGTCTGCTGAGTGCAGAGACAGGATACAGGCCCAGATCCGGAGTGCTGGCCTGTATTGTGCCCTGAGTGGGCGACAAGGTGCCGTAAAGCAGGTTCAGCAAGGTGGATTTGCCCGAACCGCTTTCGCCAACAATGGCGAGGACCTCGCCAGGATATAATTCCAGAGACAGCTGACGAATCACTGGCTGCTTGCCGTACTGAAAATGCAGATCGCGGACCATCAGCGCGGGTTGAGTGTTCACTTGCATGATGTTTTCCCGCAATAGTCGGTGTCGGAACAGACAAACTGTCTTTTGCCGCTGTCATCGAGAATGATTTCGTCCTTGTAGGAGCTGGTCGATCCACAGAGCGCACAGGGCGCTTGCGCCTGCAGCGGAGTAAAGGGGTAATCCGCAAAGGCCAGAGGTACGACACGGGTATACGGAGGAACGGCGTAGAGGCGTTTTTCGCGGCCGGCACCAAAAAGTTGCAGGGCGGGATTCATGTGCATTTTCGGAACATCAAAAGCCGGAATGGGGGAGGGCGACATCAGATAGCGGTCATGCACCATGACGGGGTAATCATAGCCGATAGCCACGCGACCATAGCGGGTAATATGGTCATAAAGTTGTAAGTACATCAGGCTGTAATCGGCCATGGCGTGCAAAACGCGGGTTTCCGTGCGGCGTGGTTCCAGCTTGAAGAGTGGCTCAGGCATGGGGACCTGATAGACGATGATCTGGTCGGCGCGCAGTGCTGTTTCCGGGATCCGGTGGCGGGTCTGGATGATGCTGGCCTGCCGGGTGTCGGTCGTCGTGGCGATTCCGGCTACCGTCTGAAAAAATTGCCGGATGGAAACGGCATTGGTGGTGTCATCGGCGCCCTGATCGATGACTTTGAGAATGTCATCCTTCCCGATAATGGCGGCGGTTACCTGGATGCCTCCGGTTCCCCAACCATAGGGCAGCGGCATTTCCCGGCTGGCAAAGGCAATCTGGTGGCCGGGAATGGCAACCGCTTTGAGCAGGCTGCGGCGGATGGCCCGCTTGCTGTTTTCATCGAGATAGGCAAAGTTATAGGGCATCATCGTGTTTTACCGTTGTGCCGGGTGATTGGGCGCGCAAAGCCCGTAATGTCGAAATTTCACTCTGAAAATCCACATGGTGGGGAAGTTTCAGATGTTCCACAAAACCGGTGGCTTCCACATTGTCACAATGACTGAGCACGAATTCTTCATCCTGTGCAGGCGCTTCCACCTTTTCGCCAAGTTCCCGGGCGCGCAAGGCACGATCGAGCAACGCCATGGCGATGGCCTTGCGTTCATTGTGTCCGAAAACCAGTCCGTAGCCTCGGGTAAAGGTAGCAGTGTCCGGAGAGTCTCCCTGGAATTGGTTGATCATCTGACATTCCGTCATTTCTATGCTGCCTATGCAGAGGCTGAAGCCCAGTTCTGGCGGGCAGATTTCGACATTGACGGAGCCATGGCTCAATTCGGCAATAAAGGGGTGATTTTGCCCATAGCCGCGTTGGGTAGAGTAGGCCATGCCGAGCACAAAACCTTCATCGGCCCGCGCCAATGTCTGCAGGCGCTGGGCACGACTGGCTGGGAAACCGGGCGGGATTTGGGTGATGTCCCGATTTTCGGCATCTGCTGCTTCGCCAGAGTTTTTTTCAATCAGACCTTCTGTTTCGAGAAGTTCCATGACGCCGGTTTTGTTCAGTGTGGCTTTTGGATGGGTGCCGGAGGTGGCGGGGGAAGCTTCTGCTTCGTCCTGCGCGGGCAGATTCTGGAAATAACCGAGCAGACGATGGGAGTAATCATAGGTGGCTCCCAGTTGCTGGCCGCCGGGAACGTCCTTGAAGGCAGCAGATATATGTCTTTGCAAATGGGCCTGGCCAAGATTGAGGGGAAGCGCATCCAGAAAACGACTTAATGTGGCGCGATAGGCGCGGACGATAAATACCGCCTCGATACTGTCGCCCTGCGCTTGCAGAAGGGCTTTTGCGGCAATATCCCGGTCGTACAGCGAGGCTTCGGCCATGATGCGATCAATGCCCAGATGCAGGTGCCGGGCGATTTGCGCCTGCAGGTCGTCAGGATTAGGTGCATTTCTTTCGGCAACCAGTTGGTGGGCGGCGTGAATGGCCTGGGCACCGCCTTTGGCGGCTACATAGGACATGACTTAATTCTCCCTATCGGCATGAATGCTGATGGAGCGGGGCAGGCACAGGCATTCATTCCCGCAACATAAGATCAGATCGATCCCGCGCGGATAAAGGCCCTGCTGCTTATGCCAGAAGTTCACGAATCCGGATGCGAGCCGGGGTGCGGCTGTCTGGCTGCTGGCAATGCCGGGACCAGTCAACTGCAGAGGCGCTCCACCGTCCAGGCTGTCCAGCTCCAGAATCAGGGTGGCGCCTTTTTCCGGTTCTTCTTCACTGCCGATATTCAGCAGGTTTCGGTCCCAGTCCCAGTGCTTACCCATGCCAAGGGCAAATACAGCCTGTTCTGGCGAACTTATGGGGACCCGGCAGTGCCTGCGTAGCCAGGGCGCTACAGATTCAGGCATCTGGAAAAGACTGACCGGGCTGGTCATGTCTAGCAAGCTCAGGCAAATAGCTGCACAGGCAGGAGATAAGGGGGCTGAAGACAGTCTGTCAGACCATTCTGCTGTGTCGAACGCAAAAGTTTTACCGGGTGCGGACATGGCATTTAACAGGGTTCTGAAAACCTGCTGGTTTTGCCTGCTGTTCATGCGCGCATGTTTTCCATGCTGAAAAACTGAACCTGGGTACGCTGCATTTTATCCGCGACGGCCTGTTCGTTGCGTAGGCGTTTTTGTTGCAAGGGCTGAATTGCCTGATGCCACAGATCTTGAAAACGGGCGGAATCTTGCAGCAAGGCATCCCAACGGGCGGCCCACAATGCTCTTTCAGTTGCCTGCCCCAATATCCAGGAATATCCGGTATGGCCCTGGGCATCTTCCACCATACAGCGGGTGATGCTGCATTCTCCCACCGGAAAGGGTGAGCCGTTTCCGGCAATGCGTCCATGAATCATGATGCTGCCAAGTTCCGGGCCTTCCAGTATCTGATAATTTGGCCAGCTTTTCACCACGGCTGAAATCATCTGGAAATCTTCCAGACTGGCTACAGCCAGTTCCCGCATCCAGTCTGGGCGTTGCACTACTGAATGCAGGGTGGGCTTTGGGCTGTTGGGCATAGCAATCTTCATCTTGTATAGATGACCAGATCATATCAAACATGAGTTTGGCCGGCAATGACTATGCTGCAGGTTGCAGAGCCGCTTCCGGGTCTGTTTCGCTGATTTCCTCCAGGCTGCGATTTCCGGGTTCCAGGTTGCGACCCAGGAGCATGGTCACGATCAAGCCGATGAGCGCCGTAAAAGCCAGTATCAACATAAGCCAGCCATCCCCGACTGCAGCATGTACTGAGGGCAGAAGGAATACAGAAGTAGCTGCAGCAACGCGTGAACAGGCGGTAGCCAAACCATGTGCCGAAGCTCGCAAATCGGTGGGAAACAATTCCACCGGTAAAAACCAGGTGGTGGATCCGGGGCCAAAATTATTGAAAAAGGTGTAACCAAACAAGGTGATGGCCAGTAACCAGAGGGGCGGTTGTGCGACCAGCGCCACCAGTCCGAGCGTGCCCAAAAACAGCACATCCAGAGCAAAGCCAATATTCTGGGGCAGAAGACGACCAATTTTGCGGGTAGTCAAGGCCAGAAGCGCAATTCCACCCAGCGCAACCAGATCGAAAATGACATTCCACAGGAGCGCGGCAGTATGAGAATGCACGCCAAAACTGCCCAGCAGGGTAGGCAGATAAATAATCAGACCATATCCACTGATATCCATCATCATCCAGGGAATCAATATCAATAAGGTCCGGCGCATCCAGGCGGGTTGAAACAGGGTTGCCCAGGCGCGAATGGGTTGTTCATCCTGTTTCTGGGCAGCAATTGCCGCATGCAGTGCCTGACTGTCGGCTTCCGGAGAAATTTGGCGCAGAACCCGTAAGGCGTCCTGAGGACGGTTGTGGGCAATATACCAGCGCGGGGTTTCCGGGAGATTGCGGCGTAACCAGAGGACAGCAAGTGCGGGTAAGGCACCACTGATGAACATCCAGCGCCAGGCTTCAGGGCCGGTTTGCAAAAGCAGCAACCCGATGACAGCGGAAACGGCTGCCCCAATCATCCATAGGGTAAAAGCCCAGGAAAGGCCGCTGCCCCGTTGCATTTTGGGCATGAATTCAGCGATGTAGCTGGAACTCAAAGGGTAGTCCATACCGACGCCAATACCCAATATGAAGCGCAATACAATGAGGGAGCTGACATCCCAGGCGAGGCCGGAAAGGACGGCGGCAATAAAAAAAGTGGCAACATCCACCAAATAAAGGATTTTGCGACCATAGCGATCGGCAATACGGCCACCGATCAGCCCGCCCAAAGCTGCCCCCGCGAGAGTGGCGGCACCCAACAGACCGGTCTGAACGGCCCCCAGATGCCATTGCGGTTTGAGTAGCAACAAGGCCACGGCAATGATGGAAAGATCATAACCATCCAGAAAAATTCCGAGCCCCGCCGCCATGACAATGCGCCGATGCTGGGAATTGATTTTGAGATTATCGAAGTGGGT
>DYJM01000297.1 GCA_020723125.1 Acidithiobacillus ferrivorans | reverse complement strand
TACCAATAACCAAGGCCGATCTGCTTTGCGCCCGCATTGGCCACCGTGTCGTTCTTGATTTGGGTATAACTGGCCAGCAGGCTGCCAGGCCCCATCGGGATCCTGGCGCCAACCATGTAGTATTTTTGCTTGTTATATTTTGCGATTACAGCGCTATCCGGGCTGTTTTGACCGTACAGGGCGCGCAGCGACATAATGCCGAAGTCATAGGCGCCGGAGATGCGAATGTCCTTGGTGGTTGCGTTGCCGTTGGCGTCTTTGGCAACCGTCGATTCCAGGCTCACTCGGATCGGGCCACCCAGATAGCGGGCGCGCAGGCCATAGCCGCCGATGGTTTTGGCATTCGTCGCGGAGTTGCCGTCGCCGAAGGCCATTTGTGCGCCGACATCAAAGCCGCCGAAAGAGGGGCTATCGTAGGTGATCGACTGGCTGAAGCGCACCGGAATCCACTTTTCAGGCAGGTTGCCGACAGCGGCCACGGTGTTGTCGGTGAACGGGTCGAAGTCGTAGAGATCGAGGTCGGAGTAGGTGTAATAGCGACCCAGACGCAGGGTGCCGAAACCGCCCTCAAGCCCAACCCAAGACTGACGTTGGAAAAAGCCGCCGCCGGAGCAATAACCGTCGCTGGTCAACGGGCCACCCTGGGCGCAAACACCGGTTTCGAGTTTGAAAATGGCATTCAGTCCGCCGCCCAGTTCTTCTTTGCCCGTCAGGCCGATACGTGAATTGCTCACACCACCCTGCGACATATTGGTCACGGTGTTGGCGCCATTGTCATAATGCGCAACGCCCACATCCATGATGCCGTATAGGGTGACTTTGTCAGCAGCGAAGGCCGCGCTCGAAAACAGGCCGAGCATTGCCGCGGCCAAGAGTGTCTTTTTCATTCGGTTCTCCTGTAGGAAAAAATTGGGGTGAGATTTGTGTCTCACCCCTCTAAATATTGCTGACGAAACAGGTTCGTTCACAATCGCCCTGGAGAGGCTGGAATGAAATATAGAAAACGATTTTGTTCCGATAATGACAAAATTGTCATTTTGCGTTGCAGTCGCAGTTTGACGACATTTTTTTA
>DYJM01000296.1 GCA_020723125.1 Acidithiobacillus ferrivorans | reverse complement strand
GAGCGTTGGCCTCTTTGGCCGGATCGACATGCTCTTGCCCATCCCAAAACCACTGATGCGGCCACTCCAAAAGCGGACCAATCTGCAACGGCCATAAATCAGTAACCAACACTGCCTCGTCAAGCCAAGCAGAAATCACGCGATCCAGAACAACGACTTCTAAATCAGACTGCTCAACACGAAGGCTTTTGTAATATGTCTGATGATCCAATCGACCGGAAGCATAATTGTAGCCCGAAGAATTACCCGCTGCGATATTAAACGGCATATTAAGGCAGCGAGCAATTTCATTTAAAATTTCGCGCTTAAACTCCGCGTAAGTTGTACTGGGCTGCTCGGCCTGGAGTTGACTCATCTTCCAGCCACCTGGCATCGTGACCAGGGCACGCTGCTCTAGTTCGATCGGCTCAAACGGCTCGGCAGGATCAGCCTCGCCGCCAGGCGGAGCATCAGTATAAAGAATACCAGCGAAATCAGCCGCCGTCTCAGCGGCTGCAATCACAGCCAGCGTAAATCGCCGAAGCTGAGCAAATAACGGCAATGCTGGCATAATGTCCGGAATGCCACGGGCCTGTCCTGGACGGTCCATTCGGAACCAGTGGATCACCGACTCGGCCGGCACGCGATCATATTGAAGACCTGAAGCGGGTGCAACATCGCCTGGATGATTTTCGAGAATATGATATTCAACGGGATTGCCGTTAGAATCAAAAATGATACCATCTACAGTATTCTTATTTAAAGGGCTAAGACCCGGCGTAGTTACCCGATCTGCCTCAACAAGCTGTAAATCAAGTTTTACTCGTGTTGGCAATGCAGGATTATTAGTGAGAACAGCGAAAGCCTCACCATCCTGCGCCCTGGCCATGCGCATCGTGCGCAGTTTTTGAGCCAATCGCACTGCCTTAGCCCAACGTGCAAATTCCTGCTCAAGTGTGCGATTGGCTTCGGCATCCGGCAGAAGCATCTGCAGCCGAGGGCCCGTACCCACGCAATCGTTGGCCAAGGTGAGTACGATCCCCCTGGCGTAGCTATTGTTGGCCACCTCGTAGCGGGCGCGATTGCGCAGAATGC
>DYJM01000009.1 GCA_020723125.1 Acidithiobacillus ferrivorans | reverse complement strand
TATTTCTGGAAAATTTATGGCCGTGATACATGTTCATCACCTCGCGATGTTTTGGCTGAATAGTTATATTTTCCGTTGACCTTCGACCTACGAATAAAGGGGTCAGCAAGGTTCGTGCCACAATGAAACCCATGCTTATTGTTGAAGAGGATCCGCTAATGCGGGCAAAACAGCACAAAGACTTGTGCTTAAAAGAACACAAGGAATAATCCATATTCCTCTATTAAGGAATACTAATAAATTGTCGCTCTATTTCTTCGAGACTCTGGCCTTTGGTTTCTGGCACCCGCTTCAGGGTGAACAGTATGGCCAAAAAAGTCATGAGGGCGTAGATCAGAAAAGTCGCAGCACGGCCAATAGCGCCAACGAGATCCAGAAAAACCCCAGCCACCAGCATGTTAGCCAGCCAGTTGATCACCGTGGCCAGACTCATGGCGCGGCCACGAATAGCCAGCGGGAAAATTTCAGAAATCAACAACCAGAATATCGGCCCTAAACTCATCGCGAAAAAAGCGACAAACACTGCCGACGTCACAACGATGAGCGCAGCCTCCAACGCTCCCTGTAAATTCGTTAAAAACTCCAGCGAGAGGCCCAGCAAGCTGATCAGCATGCCCCACAATCCCCATAACAACAATTTGCGGCGTCCCAGACTATCCAAAAAGCGCATGGAAATAATGGTCGCCAGGACATTCACCAAGCCAATGCCGCCCGTCGCCAGAATGGCCATGAAAGGAGAAGACAAGCCAGTCTCCTGAAAAATCTTCGGCGCATAGTACAAAACGATATTGATACCGGTGATTTGCTGAAAAACGGCCAGGCCCACAGCGATGACCATCAGGCGCCGCAGTTTCCAGTTATTGAACAGGCTACGCAAAGCCATAGGCTCGGTGTTCGCATTGCCCTGCTGTAAGGATTCCAGCTCTTCTGCCACCAGCGCCGTACTGCGCAAATACTGCAAAGCCGATTTGGCCCGATCGATGAGCCCTTGCCTGATGAGCCAGCGCGGACTCTCCGGCAAAATCCACATTCCGACAAAAAGAATAAGCGCGGGCAAGGCGCCTAAGCCCAACATCCAGCGCCAGCCACTGCCAAGGTCGCTAAACAGAAGATCTACCCCATAGGAAATGAAAATCCCGATGCTGATGTAAAGCTGATTAATGGTGACAATGGCCCCGCGCCGCTCTGGTGTGGTAATTTCGGCCAGGTAAAGCGGAGTCACGGTTGAAGCAATCCCAATAGCCAGTCCCAGAAAGGCGCGCCCCAGAAAAAGAAGTGCCACACTGTTGGCCAAGGCCGCCAAAAGACTCCCGACAACAAACAGTGCGGCGGTTGCCAGCAAAATCCGGCGCCGTCCCCATCGGTCTGCCAGCAACCCGGAAATAGCGGCGCCCAACGCGGCACCAGCCAAGGCCACCGCCACGAACAATCCCTGCATGCTGCCACTGAGCTGGAAGTCATGCGCCAGAAAGAGCAAAACCCCCGCCACCACCCCGGTTCCATAACCAAACAGGAGACCACCCAGACCAGCTATCACGGCAATCAGCATAAATCGCCAATCCCGAGATTTTACAGACTGTTCGGGCTGCAGCATACTATCCCCCAATTTTTATGAATTTTATTTACGTCAAGCGTCGCCCATCATCCGGATCGAAGAATACGGCACGCTCCATGTGGAAGGAAAGGGCCGTGAAATCATTATTAGTTTTAATCAGTAAAGACCTTTTGATAAATATCTTTTGCGAAACTGGTACTCAGCGGCTTCGCTTCCGAGATTTTGAATTTTTGGGTTGAGTCCTCATTGGAAGCAGCTCGCAAAGAAAGCAGTTCAGGGCTTTTCTGCGCATAAAGCTTGCGTGCAAAAGTATATAAATGCGTCACAAAAACAACCTTTATGCCCTTTTCAAGCAGGGCATTACAGATCTGCCAGGCAATTTCAGAGCCCTCACGTTCATTGGTTGCGGCAAACGATTCATTAAACAAAACCATAGCTGTCGCTTTGAGTTTAGGGACCAGAGCAGCCATGCGGAGAAGCTCTTCATCAAATTTCCCACTGCGCATACTCGCATCCTCCTCCAGCTTGAAATGGGTATAAACCTCATCACAAAGACTCGCTGTGAATTGTTCTGCGGCTACTGGCAAACCGCTCTGAAGCAGCAACTGATTGACGCCCAAAGCTCGCAAAAAGGTGCTTTTCCCGCCACTATTAGCACCTGTTATGAGGATGAATGACTTATTTTCAGCCTGCAGATCATTCAAAATCAGCTTCTCCTGCTGTGAAAGGGCAAGGCAGGGATCATAAAGTTTGCTGGCCACACAAACGGGCTCCTGTCCGCTCAACGGTATTGGAAGACAGAAAACATATCCTCTGTTTTTCAGCGCCTCGCAAAAGTTCAAGGCAGCTCGGTAAAAAGCCGATTCATCACGCAATCGGCTAAAAAAATCGAGAAACTTTTGAACAGCAACATCCATGATTACCGCTACGGGCTCCAGAGCAGCATCGCGAAATTCGGTCAAGGCTGTCAAACCACTTTCATCACGCTGGGAAATGGTAAAGGAATATTCTTCTGCAGAACCATTTAATGAGAAAATCTTATGTAGCCAGTTGGTTGATGGCTGCTTCCTATTCAGTAAAAATTCGCTACTGCGATTATTATGATCTAATTTTGCATTGACAGAAAAACCATGATCAAAACGTAATACAGAATCCTGTAAACGTAGCTTATCCAGCACTTCGTCACTGAAATCTGTTTGCAAAAAGTTGAAAAATGACTTCAACCCGGTAGACTCGACATTTGAATATTCTGTACCCAAATTGCGAATTTTGACCAATTGCGCGAGTAGCATATCCATCAGTTCCACGTTAGTGCGCAAGCGCCTGCTGGCCGATTTCGCAGATAACCAGAACCTCAAAGAATCCCGATAGGCTTCCAAGGTGTCAAGGCTGAGCTGATAAATCTCGGATACCAACAGCGGATGACGCAGGAAATCCTTGAGTATCTCTTGTCGGAAAAGGATAACAGACGTTTCATTGCTACGTTGGCCAAGCAATATCTTGCGCACAGCCTCAAGAACTTTTTCATCCTTATTGGCCATTACCGAAAATAATACGGATAATTCCAGATCATCAATCAACTGTTCTGAATGATCAGGAATATTCTTGAAATCATACATTCTGTCATCAGGATATAACCAGCTTATTTTATTCATCAATTTCCCCCATCAACATGGAGTACGTCAAACCATATTTTTCAGCAAGTGACAAGGCATAGGCCAGGCCATCAGCGGGCTTTCGGCATATTTTGAATGTTCTACGAGTTAAATCTGCGGTATCCACCATGCTCATCAAACTAACAATCTGCGGACTGATGAGCGTCAGCGCGTCAATGAATGTCACCCACACCGTAATTATTTTCTTGGCCAGCAATTTACGGATGATTTGTTCACTTAAATACAGCGCATCATCATAGGTTGTGGAATCGAATAGTTCATTCATTATAAAAATGCTGGAGGCAGTAGCTGCCTTTAGATTTTCATGAATCCGGATTAAATCCTCTTCCAGCTTTCCATGTCCAGCACGAATATCCTCACGATATGAAAAATGCGTATAAATTGCATCGCAAAAACCAAGCCGTGTATTCAGTCCAGGCACCGGACATCCCAACCCGGCCAAATGGTGCAGTTGACCAAATGTTCTGGCAAAAGTGGTTTTTCCACCCTGATTGGGTCCTGTGATCACCAAAATCTGCTCATCATTAGCAAGAGATAAATCATTTACGACAACCTTCTGCCCGGTTTCTTCCAAAAGTCTGGTTGCCAGTGCCAAATCAAAAGTCTGTTCCGCCCGCACTTGTTTATTACTTATGTCCATATCCGGAATTGAAAATGCCAATCCCAGATGTTTTAAAGGTGCAATATATTCCAGATAAGCTAAATAAAATTGTAATTCTCGCTCCCAAATCAGGATATTATGATCCATAAAAGGATACCGGGAGGCTCTCAGCGAGGCAGATGGATATGCAACCCCATCTGCCTCAAGTTGCCGCATATATTCCTTACAATAGGCATCCAGTTGTGCAAATGGTTCTGGATACAATTTAGCCACCCCTTCCAATATTTGCGCTTCTACATGATTCAAATCAAATGTCTGATTGCCTACTATATTATTCTCGCCAAGTGGAACATCCGATAAATATAAATTTTTAGCCACCTCTACTGAGTAATCATCTTCTTTACATCGGCGAACTGAAACTTTAGTTTCTGAAACAAAAACACAATATCTAATTTTTTTTAGCCTTTCAAAAAGATTTGCTGTTTTGTTTTTAAACTCAATAAATTTACCTGACTTTAAAATTAATATGAATTGATTGATTAGTTCTTTCAATCCAACGGATATTACTTGTTCCGATTTAAGTTTTTCCAGAAAGTCTTCAAGATTTTTCTGATAGCGCAACGCGAGTTCCAGATAACAACGTTGCTGTTGCAGTGGGTAATACAAATTTTCCAGTCGATCCAATGTGTTGCGAAAATCGGCCAAACTTTTAGTAAATGCTGATATAATTTTATAGAGCTTTTCATTCTCTAGATCCTTCATGATTTCCTGACGATACTGGATTTGTTCCAGATTTTTATTTAAGTCATAAAAATAGTTATTTAATTTATATTCTTCTCTGCCGTCAACAATGTGACTGATAACCTGATCCAGATTAAGGTCATGAAAATAAGCCGGTTCTGACGCTGTGTCGGACCGCTCCTGGTCAGCATCAACAAAAAGTAAGCTCAGCTTTTTCAATTAGCACCTCCCTATTTTTATTGTTAATTTTCCTACACTCTGAAATTCCTTGCGCTGCAGCCATAATCAGGAGAGTCTTGATCTCTAACTACTTTGAATTACTTATTATAGATGCCAGAATCCAGATTGCGTACCAAGTTTTTTCTGCGCTCAGCAAATGCTTTCAATGGCCTGGCGGATTTTGTGTCCATTGGCAGTGCCTTAGGGAATCCACAAATTGCCCCCTTGCTGGTGGAGTAGAGCCTCATGCCCAAGCCCTGGTCGGGCTGCCGGGGTGTCCACAAGTTCCCTGGTCTGCGCTACACTGCCCCGCAATCAACCCACCACGCTCCCGGATGGAACCCGCCATGGCCCAATATGTATTTACCATGAATCACCTGAGTAAAACCGTACCGCCCAAGCGTGCGCTGCTCAAAGACATCTCTCTATCCTTTTTCCCCGGAGCGAAAATCGGCGTCTTGGGGCTGAATGGCGCGGGGAAATCCACTTTGATGAAAATCATGGCCGGCGTGGATCGGGAGTTTGAGGGCGAAGCCCTGCCCATGCCGAACCTGAAAATTGGTTATCTGCCTCAGGAGCCCGATGTCGATCCCAACAAGACCGTGCGTCAGGTGGTGGAGGAAGGACTCGGCGAAATCATCAATGCGCAGCAACAGCTCGAGGCCGTCTATGCTGCTTATGCCGAACCGGACGCCGATTTTGATGCCCTGGCCGCCGAGCAGGGACGACTGGAAGCCATTGTCGCCGCCAGTGACGGGCACCAGGCAGAACTGCAGATGGAAGTGGCCGCTGATGCTTTGCGCCTGGCCCCCTGGGATGCGCTGGTGGGCCCTCTTTCCGGTGGCGAAAAGCGTCGTATTGCCCTCTGCCGCCTGCTCATCAGCCGTCCCGACATGCTGCTTCTCGACGAGCCCACCAACCATCTGGATGCCGAGTCGGTAGATTGGCTGGAACAGTATCTGCAGCGCTTCAGCGGGACCGTGGTGGCGGTCACCCATGACCGCTATTTCCTGGACAACGCTGCCGAATGGATTCTGGAGCTGGATCGCGGTCGTTGCTTTCCCTATAAAGGCAATTACTCGGCCTGGCTGGAGCAGAAAGAAAAACGTCTGGAACAGGAAGCACGCAGTGAAGCTTCGCGCCTCAAAGCCATGCAACAGGAACTGGAATGGGTGCGTCAGAATGCCAAGGGCCGGCAAAGCAAAAGCAAGGCACGCCTGGCCCGCTTTGAAGAACTCAGCTCCTACGAGTACCAGACGCGCAATGAAACTTCGGAAATTTTCATTCCCGTTGCCGAACGACTGGGTAATGAAGTCATTGAATTCAAGGATGTCAGCAAAGGCTTCGGCGACAAGCTTCTGTTTGAGAATCTCAGCTTCAAGATTCCTCCGGGTGCCATCGTCGGCGTGATTGGTCCCAATGGCGCCGGTAAGTCCACTTTTTTCCGGATGATCATTGGACAGGAACAGGCCGACAGTGGCGAAATAAGCATCGGCTCTACCGTCAAACTGGCTTATGTGGATCAGTCCCGCGATGCCCTGGCAGCCAAAAACAATGTCTGGGAAGAAATTTCAGGGGGCCTGGATATTCTCACCGTTGGTAAATTCGAGATCCAGTCCCGCGCCTACTGTGGTCGCTTCAATTTCAAGGGGAACGACCAGCAGAAACTGGTGGGCCAGTTATCGGGTGGAGAACGCGGTCGTCTGCATCTTGCGAAAACGCTGATTGCCGGTGGTAACGTGCTGCTGCTGGACGAACCGTCCAATGATCTGGATGTGGAAACCTTGCGGGCCCTGGAAGATGCCCTGCTGGAATTTGCCGGTAGCATCCTGGTGATTTCCCATGATCGCTGGTTTCTGGATCGCATCGCCACCCATATCATCGCCTTTGAGGGCGATGGTCATGTCGAATTTTTTGCCGGCAACTACCATGAATACGAAGCCGACAAAAAGCGTCGACTCGGCGAAGAGGGGGCCAAACCCCATCGCTTGCGCTTCAAGCCGATTGTTCGCTGAGGCGACGAATCTGCAAGCAGGTTCAGCGGTAATGCCAACGTAAAGTCAACGCAATGGTTCGCGCTGGTAGCGGGTAGAAATTGGCGCCGCTGTCCACGGTAATGCCACCGGTATTGATCAGACCAATTCCCTGATTTTGCAAAAGATTGTAGACCCACAAGTCGATATCCAGTGACTGGTGTGGACCATTCCAGGTATGACCCAGGTTGAGATCCGTCAGGAAATAGCCAGAAACAGGTTCCCTGTGCAAACTGTCTGCCCAACGTGGCCCAAGATACCTTTCCTGCACTGAGGCGCGCCATTGCGGGCTGTCGTACTGCAAAAAGGCATTTGCGGACCACCTGGGCGTATCTGGCGTCTGCAAACCGGCTACCGGAAGTGACCTACCGCCGACCCCCTGCACATTTTGCGAAAAAACGCTGCGGGTATAACTACCGTTGCCGCTGAGTGACCAGTTTCTGGCAAATCGCCACTGACTGCTGAGACTCGCCCCATAGCTGCGCCCATTTCCGACATTTTGCGGATAGGTCAGACCGGAGAGCGCATCATATACCGAGACAGATTTGTTCTGAAAAGTACCGTAATACCCCAAAGCCTCTACATAACCCGCATCGGAAGCCCAACGCAAGGCCATATCTCCCTGATTGCTGCGAATCAGGCGCTGGGCATTCCAAAGATTCTGGATTTGCAGACCTGCACGATTAAAGGCTGCGGCGTTCTGCTGATAAGCCGGCCACAAATCAAATCCCGGGGACGCCACGTTACTCCCTGCACTGGCACGCAACAGCCAGTGCTCGCGCAGCAAAAAACGCAATCCCAGGTAAGGCAGAAAGGCCGTCAAGGTCCGGCCTCTCACTGACTGATGAGCGATCAGCGCCGACTGAGCCAGCGCCTCATCCAGTACATCCGTCGTCAGTTTACGGGGATCGAAGGCCTGCAATCCCGGAAGGGTATCCCAGACATATCTGCCACCCCAATCCATGGTCAACCGGCCCTGATGCCAGCTTTGCTGCAGATAAAGACTATCGTAACGTTCCGGACTGCCTGGAGCACTCAGCAAGGACCAGCGCAGAAACTGCAGCCCGCCATTTGCAGTGGGCTGATATAAGGCACTGTTGCTGAGCGGATGGGGCGGGATTTTTTCGTCATGCCAATACCCGGCCCGCCAGCCCCAGGCTCCGGAATGCTTTTCCCAATCAAGACGCAAACCCCAGCGCCAGGCATTGAGATCCGCACGCTGTACCAGTCCCTGACCATTTTGTACGATGCCACGCCAATATGCTCCACTTTCCTGCATCGCGTAAGGAGATAAATGCAAACTTCCGTAAGTTCCCACATGCTGGCGCCACTCCAGCAATAACGCATTGTCCGTGAAGCGCTGATGATTATAGCCCTGGTATAGGGAAGCCTCCGGAGAAAATGGATTGGTGGCGGGATTGCGGGCATAGGCGAGCCGCCCGTAGCGCGTTAAATCGAGCGTTTCACGGTAATTCAGTGGTCGGTAATTGCTGCTGCGATAATCGTCATGTACATAAAACAGGCGCAGCAGACCCGAGGCGTATGGCTGTTGCCATCCGATAGCGGCGTTGCTTCTTCCTTCGGGAGCCGCACCCCAGCCCCGCCATTGGCCTGCCCGGGTGAACGATCCTGAAAGAAAGAGCGTTGACCCGCCAGGCAGGGCACCACTATCCCAACGCAGAAAACTCCGGGAAAAGCCTTTACTACCAACACTCTGACTGAACAACCACGCAGTCTGTGCTTGTGGCCATAAAATACGACTATCTACCACCCCGGCCAGACTACCAGGGCTCGGCAGGGAGGGCGGCACCGCGCCCACAAATAACTGCAGGGACTGTATGTCCTCCTGGTCCACCAACCACTGACCCGGCCCGGGAAATCCAGCCACCAGTGGTAACCCGTCCAGCAGATCACCGGCACCATGCTGGGCAGTCTCACCGCGTACCCGCAAGCCCTTACTGGCACTTTGCACATTGGCAAGATTAAGGGCGTCTGCGGCGTTATAGCTAACTCCCGGCAAAAAACCCAGTGCTGCTTCGCTGTTGGCGCCTCCCGGACCCGCCAGCGCCGCGACCTGTTTTTGATCCAGGCGAAAAACCGTAGCACTTCTTGTCGACGATTGCCCGATCTGGACGGGCAGGACCGCCGCCTCTTCGCGACGGACCGTACCCAGATCTTCTGCTTCCGCCGTTTCGCTAAAAAACCCAATGGATAAAGGAAAAACTCCAGCCAGTAACCATAAAAAATGAAAATCAGCCCAACGAATGACCATCCTAACGCTCCCCTTATATGCAACTTTGTTGCAATAGTAGATCATTCTTCGCGAGACTCAACCCTCTTCTTCACGCCGACCAAGCGCTGGTCATGCCAATAAAGGGCTTGGAGGCATCTTGACTTTCGGACAGCATCTCCTTATCTTCTCAGCCCTTAGGATTTACCCGCAGGAAGTGTTCCAATGAAGCGTACTTTTCAACCCAGCGTTACCCATCGCAAGCGGACTCATGGCTTTCGTGCCCGCATGGCGACCAAGTCCGGGCGTCTTGTTCTGAAACGTCGGCGCGCCAAGGGCCGTCAGCGTCTCTGTCCGTAAGTTTATGCATCCGGCGCAGGCGCATCCTCATCGCTTTACCCGCGAGGATCGTCTCCGTCAGAAGGCGTTGATTCAGCGCACCATTCAACAGGGGCGCAAAAAAGTTTTTCCCGAGCTGGTCATGTATACCTTCCCCAATACTGTTTCTCATCCCCGGCTGGGTTTGGCCGTGAGCCGCAAGGTAGGTAACGCCGTCATTCGTAACCGGATCAAACGCCGCCTGCGCGAGGCCTTTCGCCTGCAGCAAAGGCGCTCGGCAGGACAGGATGTCATGGTAGTTGCCCGCAATGGGGCCAGGCAACTCAGTATGCGCGTTATGGGTGCTTATTTCCAGCAACTGCTGGGGAAAGCATGAGGGCGCGCCGCGCAGCCGTGCTGGCGGTTCGCACCTATCAATATGCCATCAGTCCCTTGCTGGGCCATCATTGCCGCTTTTATCCGACCTGCTCCGAATATACCTGTCAGGCCATTGAACGCTATGGCATCGCCAAGGGTTCGTGGCTGGGCATCAAACGTATCGCCCGCTGCCATCCCTGGCATCCGGGCGGTGTTGATCCCGTTCCTTAAACACCCTGGGGCTCCATGGAAAATCAGAAAACTTTTCTTGTCATTGCACTGGCCGTGGTCTTTTTTCTGTTGTTTCAGGCCTGGCAGGAGCAGAATGCGCCAAAGCCCGTGACGCCCGCAACCAGCACTGTCAGTAAGGCCGCCGCTCCCGTCACCGCCCCGACGGTTTCACCCACGAGCACAACGGTGCCTGCAGTCGTCAGTCAGGCCATGGCTCCTGCGCGTGGTCCCTCCTTGCCTTTCAGCACCAAGGTGTTTACCGGCCATATCGGCCTGCATGGTGGAGATATCCAGAATCTTGGCCTGCGTGCCTACCCCGTAGCCACCAATAATCCCGCCCCTTACCCTATTCTGGACACAAGCCCTGCCAAACTGACCACTCAACAAAGCGGGTTTTTGGGCAGCGACGGACAATTACTCATTCCCCAGTTTGCAGAAGAGAAACCCTCTGCGGATACGGACAGCCGGATCGTACTAAAGGGCAAGGCCGGACCTTTGACCATCACCAAAACCTGGACTTTTCAGCCCGATAGTTATCTTGCTGAAGAACACATCCAGGTAACCAACAGCGGAACCCAGCCCTGGAACGGCAGCTACTTTGATCAGATTCTGCGCAATGATCGCGCCGAAAGTCACATGTTCATGTCCATTTTTACGGGCGCCGTACTGATGCATGGCGGAAACTTCAGTGAAGTCAGTTTTGGCGACATGCGTGACCACCCCCGCACAGAAGCGGGACCGGGCTGGGCCGGAATGATGGACCATTACTTTCTGGCGGCCGTCCTCCCCCCCGTACATGCCCAAAATGTGCAGCTTTATGCCCGACCCTCCGGCAGTAATTATGTGGCGGGGGTAAATACGCCTCTACCTACCTTGGCTCCGGGGCAGAGCACCACCATTACCCAGCAGCTTTTTCTGGGTCCCAAACAGCAAAGTCGCCTGGCAGCACTGGGTCGGGGTCTGGAGCAGACGGTGGATTATGGCTGGTTTGCCATCATTGCCGAACCCATGCATATGGTACTCAAATGGTTTCATGGTCTGGTTGGCAACTGGGGTCTGGCCATTATCCTTTTGGTTATTGTCATCAAGGCGATATTTTTCTATCCCTCGGCCATCAGTTACCGGTCCATGGCCAATATGCGCAAGCTTCAGCCCAAACTGGAAAAACTGAAAAAAGAATGTGGTGATGATAAGCAGAAACTGGGCGCGGCCATGATGCAGCTCTACCGTACGGAAAAGGTCAATCCGATGGCAGGTTGTTTGCCGATGCTTCTGCAAATGCCTTTTTTCATTGCCCTTTACTGGGTTCTGGTAGAAAGCGTATCACTCCGCCAGGCGCCCTTCATCCTCTGGATTCATGATCTGGCGGTGCCCGATCCTTATTACATCCTGCCGCTGCTCATGGGCATTTCCATGTTTTTTCAGCAGCGTCTCAACCCTGCGCCCGTCGATCCGATGCAGAAAAAAATCATGTCGGCTCTGCCGGTCATTTTTGCGGTGTTTTTCGCTTTTTTCCCGGCAGGTCTGGTACTCTACTGGTTGACCAACAACGTCGTTTCCATTGGTCAGCAATATCTGATCACCCGACACATCATGGCCGCCAAAGACTAGGGCGGCACGGCTTTTCGCAGCCGGGTTGTCTCATCGGTTCCTGAATCGTGGCGAGGATCTTATAGATGCGCTATCAGCAGGGAGATACCATCGTCGCCATTGCGACGCCGCCCGGGGAGGGGGGCGTCGGCATTTTGCGCCTCTCTGGTCCAGCTGCCCTGCGCATTGGAAAGGCTCTCTGTGGGCTGGCTCCGGAAAGCCCGAACTGGCCCGCCCGACATGCCCGTTTCCGGCGCTTTTACGGCCGCGATGGGCAGGGCATAGATCACGGTATTACCCTTTATTTCCCGGCACCGCACAGCTATACCGGTGAAGACGTGGTCGAATTACAGGGACATGGGAGTCCTCTGGCACTGGCCGCCTTGATGCAGGAATCCGTCGCTCATGGCGCCCGTGCAGCACGGGCAGGTGAATTCACCGAACGCGCTTTTCTCCATGGCCGTCTGGATCTGGCCCAGGCGGAAGCTGTGGCAGACCTCATTCATGCGCGCAGCGAAGCGCAGGTACGTGCCGCTTCGGCAAGCCTCGAAGGCGCTTTTTCCAAGGCTGTCGACACCATCCATGGGCAATTATTGCAACTTCTTGCCCTGGTGGAGGCCGGGCTGGATTTCAGCGAGGAAGACCTCGGCACTGAATATGACAGCGCTGTTCATCATGGTCTCGAAACCCTACAGAAGCAGCTGCTTCACTTGCAACAGCAGGCCCGGCAAGGCGCCCGTCTCGCCCGGGGTGGCCGCGTCATTCTTGCCGGTCGCCCCAATGTTGGCAAATCCAGCCTGATGAATGCGCTGGCCCAGCGGGATGCGGCCATTGTTACCCCGGTTCCCGGAACTACCCGTGACTTGCTGCGCGAGGAAATCCTGCTCGACGGCCTGCCCGTAGAACTCATTGATACGGCCGGGCTCCGGGAGTCACAAGATGTGGTAGAGGCGGAAGGCATTTCCCGGGCGCGGCAGATTTTGCAGAGTGCCCAGTTGATATTGCTGGTTGCGGACGCCCATGCTGGTTGGCAAACCGAAGACCAGACTATTCTCGAATCCCTGCCGTCCATACCCAGACTGATTATCTGGAACAAGCAGGACCTGATAACCAAGCTGCCCAAGGCACCTGAGCACGAATCCTGTCTGGCCGTTTCCGCACTGCTCGGAAATGGTTTGGATGCCCTGAAAGCGGAGATTATGGTACAGATGGGTTTGGAAAATGGTGCCTGTGCCTTCAGTGCCCGGCAGCGCCACGTGGAGGCATTGGCCGACACGACCGAAAAAGTGGCGGAGGCCGTGCACATGCACCATAGCTCAGCCCCCCCGGAACTGCTGGCTCAGGCTCTGCGGGAGGCCGCCAATGCCCTGGCGCAGATTACCGGGAAAATGGATGTAGAAGATATTCTCGGAGAGATTTTTTCCCGCTTCTGCATCGGCAAATAAATCAGATATTCATAATATAAAGCGGGCTGGATAAGCCTCCAGCCCGCTTAGGTTTGCAACTATTGTCGAAACATCATTCGACGCTGATTTTCCGCCTCTTGGCAGATTCCGCCTTGGGTAGGACCAGCTCCAGAACGCCATCTTTATAGGCTGCCTTACTCTGGCTGGCATCTACCTCAACAGGCAACTGTACCGTCCGTGAAAAATCACCATAACGGCGTTCACGATAAATATACTTGCCATCTTCCTCAGTCTTGCTTTCTTCCTTGCTGCCGCTGATATATACCTGGTTACCATGAACCTGGACATCCAGCTTTTCCTTATCCATACCGGGCACTTCGGCACGAATCACGATTTCGTTATCGCGGTCCATAACGTCAATATGGGCAATATTAGCGCGCACTGCGACGCTCTGCAGGCTGCTACTTACCGGACGAAAAACGCCGGGTATCAGTGAATCAAAAAACTGCTCAACCGGATCTACAGAACGCACCGACTGTACTGAAGAATTCTTTTCATCAACCATGGAATAATCTCCTTATTTCATTCCGGTGACCCAATCACCATGCTCCGGTTAATGGGGCTGCGAAAAACCATTTTCAAGCCCTGAGAGAAATATTGTTGAAAAAATACTTCAGTAGGGATAATCCCAGCCCTCCGGCTGATCCTTGAAACGACGATGCACCCACCAGTATTGTTCCGGGGCTTTGCGAATGGCGGTTTCCAGCACAGTATTCATGGCCGTGGCGTCTGCCACCGCTGCACCCGCAGGAAAATTTTCGGGCATAGCCACAAACTCCAGTCGAAATCCCTGACCACGGGGCAGACGGTAGGCAAACAGACCGAATACCGGGCTCTGCCAGCGCAGGGCCAGCCGCCCCAGCAAAGGAGTGGTACAGGCGGGTCGCCCAAAAAAAGGGGCATAGTCTCCTTCCCGGGGATCCACATTCTGGTCCGGCAAAATACCCACCACCTGATGCTGCTGCAACGTATGCAAAAGAGGCCGAATACCCGCTTCCTTGGGCGTCAACCGCGCGCCACTGCGACCCCGACCTGCCGCCATCAATGCATTTAACGCCGGGTTGCGGGTGTCCATATACAGCACCGTCACCGGCCAGCGATGACCAATATATTGCACGGCCGCTTCCCAGGCCCCGAGGTGGGCGGTAAACAAAATGACACCGCGTCCTTCTGCCAGCGCAGCATCCACCTGCTCCACACCGCGTACTTCACGAATCAGGCCCAAAGCCCGGGGCAGGGGCCAAAACCACAGGGGTCCCAGTTCTAAAGCCGCCTGGCCCAATGCGCGAAAATGCTGATGCTGTAAACGCAAACGCTGCTCAGGCGACCAGTCAGGAAAGGCGATGGCCAGATTTGCGTCAACCACCTGGCGGGGCCGCCGCATCATCCGTCGGGCGAAATCGCCGAGCGCAGAACCCAGAACCGCCCGCCATGAACCCGGCAAAGCGGCTGCGCCACGCAGCAGGGCGACAATCAACCATACCTGCAACCGCTGTCCGGGGCTTGCCCTGGAGGATTCAACCGATGATTTAGCCACCTGATCCCTGATCTGTTCCGCAAAACGCACATCATAAACGCGAGACCGGCCTTTTGTCGCTGTCTTCCCCCTGCCTTCGCCCTTCGTTATATTCGGGATATGGAGATTTCCACCAACAATGATCTGGTTATTCTGGGGGGGACTTTCGACCCCATCCACTACGGGCATCTGCGCGCCGTGGAGGAAGTCCGTCAGGCCCTCAAGACTGCCGAGGTGATGCTGATTCCTGCCGGTCATCCCCCCCACCGCAAAAGTCCCTGGGCTGCCGCCCGACATCGTCTGGCCATGGCCCGCATTGCCGTCGCCCACCACCCCCGTTTTGTCGTCAGTGATATGGAGGTGGGACGCGAGGGGCCGTCTTATACTGTGGACACCCTCCGCGCCCTGCGTCAGGAACGCCCGGATGCCCTGTTGGCCATGGTCATCGGCATGGATGCCTTTTTGCGTTTTGATACCTGGCGCGACTGGCAACAGATTCTTGAATTAACCCATCTTATCGTCACCGGACGACCGGGCTGGCCGGCTGCCGAACTCCCCGAAGCCTTGCGGCAAACCCTCTATCAACGGCGCTGCGACGATATCCACCAGCTCCACCAACAACCCGCTGGCTTCATTTTTTTTCAGACCATCACCGCTCTGGAAATCTCCGCGACCAGTATTCGCAGTCTGTTGGCCAACGGCCAAAGTCCGCGCTTCCTGTTACCCGACGAAGTATTGGATTATATTGAGAGCAAGGGGCTCTATCAAAGCCCGTAAATCGACACAAAGGATTATTGCACTTGGCGACAGCAGAAAATCTCCGCGACATGATTGTGACTGTTCTTGATGAACACAAAGCCCTCGATATCAAAGCCATCGACGTCCGTAAACAGACCGACATTACGGATTATCTGATTATTGCCTCTGGCACCTCCGACCGTCATCTCAAGGCCCTGGCCGATCATGTCATGGCCCGCATGCGCGAAGAGGGCGTCCGGCCACTGGGAAAAGAAGGGCTCAGCGTGGGTGATTGGGCACTGGTGGATCTCGGCGATGTGGTGCTTCACGTCATGCGCCCTGAGGTGCGCGATTTTTATCAGCTCGAAAGGCTCTGGGGAGAACTTCCCCAGATACGTGGTCAAAGCGAGCGCCGCTGACCCTTTATGCGTCTGCGGGTTCTTGCCATCGGCAACAAAATGCCGGCCTGGGTGGAAAGCGGTGTCGCTGAATATGCAGCCAGAATGCCGCCCCAGTGTCGGGTGGAGTGGCGTGTCCTGCCGATGGCCAAAAGGGGGCGCAGTGGCGACCCGATCCGCTGGCGGCGTGAAGAAGGGGAGCGAATACGCAGTGCCACGCCTGCGGGGTCCGAGAAAGTCGCCCTGGAAGTCGGTGGCAAGGTACTGAGCAGTGAAGCCTTGGCGCAGCGTATGGATGCCTGGTTTCTGGGTGGCCGCGACGTCACCTTCTGGATCGGCGGGCCGGATGGACTGGACCCCGAACTACAGGCCGACTGGCAATGGTCACTGTCGGCATTAACCATGGCACATCCTGTTGTGCGGGTAGTTTTAGCGGAACAATTATATCGGGCCTGGAGCATTCAGGCCGGATTACCTTATCATCGTGGCGCAGAGGAGTGACGCTGACGTGAAGCAAATGTGGATAAAACCGGGAGCCATCCGGATAAGTGTTGCCCTGACCCTGAGTCTCGGACTAAGCGCCTGTGCGCAAATGGTGGAAGTCAGCCCCCAGCAGAGCAGTTCGGATGCCATTGCCGTGCAGGCCGGACGGGAGCGCATTCTGGCCCTTTCACCCGCCGTCAGTGAAGCCCAGCTTGCACCAGTCAATGGAGCATTGACAGCCGCGCAATCCGCGCAGGCCCGGGGCGATTATCTTCTGGCAGAGCGCGAAACTCTGCTGGCGAAAGTGTTGCTGGATAATATTCAGGCCCGTCTCAAGAGTTTCCCCGGCAGCAGTCAGCGCCAGGTCCTGCAGAGCCAGATCGCCCATCTGCAAAGCCAGATCGCCACAACCCATCAGCAAATAGATGCCACCAAGGCACAACTCGCCAAGGAGTCTCAATAATGCGCGCCCACGCCCTGCTTGCTGCCGCCCTGTTGTTGTCATTTCCCGCGCTGGCCAGTGCTGATGTCGCAACCACCCGGGTATTACAGCAATCCCTGCAACGCCTGCACAATGCCCAGCGCAGCGGGCCGGCCATTCCACCAGCTACTTTATCGGCCTTGCAGGAATCCCTGCAAATGATGACCCGCGATCAGGTCAATCCGGCAATATTTCAGGTCGACAAAGCCATTTTTGACGCCCGGATGGCCGGCCTGCAGGAACAGCGCCAATCCATTCATCAACAGACCAACCTGAATAAACTACAACAGCAGGTGCAGTCCCTGACCAGGCGGCATCAGGCCCTGCAAAATGAATATGCGCAATTGCGCCAGCAATTGGCCAGCAAAACCATGACCGGCGCGCAAACCCAACATTTGCAGGCAGAAATCCAACAACAAAAACAGATGCTACAGGCTGAAGAAAAGCATCTCGCCAGCCTTGCCAAACAAGCGCCAAATTCGCTAAACGGCTTATCCAGCAGTACCGCCATTACCAGCGCCACGAGCCTGCCTGCTTATGGCAAGGCTTTGACCGTATATGCCCGGGTGCAGGCCGCCAGCGATGGGGTGCATGTCACCATGCCTGCCGACAGTCTTTTTGGCAGCGATAACCGCCTCAGTAGTGACGGTGAACAACGTTTGCAGGCTATTTCCCGCATTCTCAAACAAAGTAATGCCCATGAAATTCTGGTGCGGGTAGCGCCCCAGCCGCTGGGAGCCAATGCGGCCACCCAGCGTGCCGAAGCCATTTTGCGCAATCTGCGGCGCAATGGCGTCCCCGACCAGTCTCTGGCCCTGGCAACGGGTTCCGGCCTGACCGCAGGAACCGCCGAGCTGCTTCTGGTGAATGCCAGCCCCACTTCGTGAGCAAGCTGATTCTGGCATCGGCTTCTCCCCGGCGACTGGCCCTGCTCCGGCAACTGGGCTATGACCCGCAGGTGCAGGTTGCCGATATTGATGAAACCGCGCGGGCCGGCGAATCCCCGGAACATCTGGTGCAACGCCTGGCACGCTGCAAAGCCTTGGCCCTGGCAGAAAATCACCCAGAACACCTGATCCTCGCTGCCGATACGGTGGTCGCCCTGGCCGGACAAGCGTTTGGCAAGGCCCGCGACGCTGCCGACGCCTATGCCATGTACGCGAAACTCGGCGGGAAAGACCATCAGGTCCATACGGCAGTTGCCCTGCTGCATGATGGACAGCTCGATGCACTCCTGCACAGCAGCACCGTGCGCCTGCGCAACATGAACCCCCAGGAAATGGCGGATTACTGGGCCAGCGGGGAACCCGCAGACAAGGCGGGGGCCTATGCCATACAGGGCCTAGGGGCGATTTTTGTCGAACACCTTCAGGGTTCGTTCAGTGGTGTCATGGGCTTGCCCCTTTTTGAAACGGCCCGGCTCTTATCTCAATGCGGCTTTCCTCCACCCGCATTTTCAGGATCCTCATGAGCGAAGAACTTCTCATCAATGTCACCCCCCAGGAAATCCGCGTCGCCCTGGTAGATAACGGCGTACTCCAGGAACTGCAGGTAGAACGCAGCGGCCATCGCGGACTGGTCGGGAATATATACAAAGGCGTCGTGCGCCGGGTATTACCCGGCATGCAGGCCGCCTTCGTCGATGTCGGACTGGATCGCACCGCCTTTTTGCATGCCGCCGATATTCAGGGCGACAGCGAGGAACTGAACGGCGAAACCGACATTGAAACACGCCCCGGTCATCATGAAGTCCGCAATGTTTGTACCCTGTTGCACGAAGGTCAGGAAGTTCTGGTCCAAGTCATCAAGGATCCGGTCGGCAGTAAGGGCGCGCGGCTGACAACGCGGATTACCTTGCCGGGAAGATACCTTGTCTACATGCCCTTTGTTCCCCGTATCGGGGTTTCCACCCGCATTGAGTCGCCGGAAGAACGATCCCGGCTCAAGGATGAACTCAAAGCCGCCATTCCTGCTGATGAAGCCGGTGGCTACATCATCCGTACCCTGGCCGAAGGAGTTGAACATCAGGACTTTGTCGGAGACATTGATTTCCTGCGCCGCCTGTGGAGTTCAATCCGCCGCCAGTTGGAAAACAGCAGTGCACCCTGCCAGATTCACAGTGATTTGAATCTCGCCATGCGCATGATGCGCGATGTCATGTCGGACAACATCGAAAGGGTACGCATTGATTCCCGAGAGACTTATGAGGCGGCAGTGAGCTTTTGCCAGCACGTCATTCCGGAGGTCGCCGACCGCATGGAACACTATGGCGGCGAGCGCCCCCTCTTTGATCTCTACAATGTGGAAGATGAAATTGAAAGGGCCCTGCAAAGCCGGGTCACCCTCAAATCCGGCGCCTACCTGATCATTGACCAGACCGAGGCCCTTACAACGGTGGATGTAAATACCGGAGGATTTGTCGGACGTCGCAATCAGGAAGACACCATTTTCAAAACCAATCTGGAAGCTGCCGCTGCCATTGCCCGACAAATGCGCCTGCGCAATATTGGCGGCATGATCATCATTGATTTCATCGACATGGATGATGAAGAACACAAAAGACGGGTGCAGCGCGCTCTGGAAAAAGCCATTCAAAATGACCGCACCCGCTGCAACATCACCCAGATTTCAGCCTTGGGCCTGGTGGAAATGACCCGCAAGCGCACCCGCGAAAGCCTCCGCCAGACCCTGTGCGAACCCTGCTCCTATTGCCATGGTCGCGGTTTTCTGAAAACGGCAGAAACCATCTGCTACGAAATCCTCCGGGAAATAGTCCGGGAAAGCCGGGCTTATCCCGCCGAGCGTTTCGTCGTATTGGCTTCACCCAAGGTTGTGGAAAAACTGCTCGACGAAGAAAGCACCAGCCTTGCGGCCCTTGAGGAATTCATCGGCCGCCCCATCAAGGTCCAGGCGGAAGCCACCTATACCCAGGAGCAGTACGACATCATTTTGATGTGAATATTGATGCTGAACCCGGCGCTGGGCCGGGAGGCTTTTTGCTCCAACGTCCCTTGCCTGTTGTTCCAGGGCTCATCCTGCTGTCAGGAGAGAACTCGCCCTACGGGCTCAGACAGCTCTCCTGACGGACGCAGGATTTCACCAAGAACAACAACGGCGCGGGCCAAAGTCGCGGCAAAGCCTCCCGGCCCACCGCCGTGTTCAGACTGATCCATTCAATCCGTACCTTGCGTGATAATCTGTGGCCGTAGGCGGGCAACAATTTTCGGGCTTAAGACGGCACCCAGGGCGGCCGGCCCCGGAAAGGGGCCATGTGCTTCGCGAAAAGCGATAATGGCCGCAGCACGCTTTACTCCCACACCTTTCAAACAGCGCAACTGTTCGATGCCGGCCTGGTTGATATTCACTTGGGGTGGACAGTTTTTACCTTTACCCCAGGCCATGTTGACGCCCAGCAAGGTTGTCAGGAGCAGCACCAGAACATAGCGCAACTGCGTCTGCATGGTAGCCTCAGCTCTGTAAAGCCGCCCGAATTTTATCTCCCATGACCGCCAGTTCCGCTGCCGGCGTATCCGTAGCATGGGCAAAATTGAGGTCCGGAATGGCGTTCATGGGAATCAGATGGACATGGGTATGGGGAACTTCCAGACCGGCAACCATAATCCCGACCCGCTTGCATCCGGTGACTTTTTCCAGCGCCGGAACCACGCGTTTGGCAAAAGGCAATAGTCCAGCGAGGGTCTGATCATCCAGGGTGAAAATATAATCATGCTCCTTTTTGGGAATGACCAGAGTATGTCCGGGACGGACCGGGCGGATATCCAGAAAAGCCAGATAATCTTCGTCTTCCAGCAACTTCTGGGCAGGTATTTCACCGTTGATGATTCGGGTAAATAAAGTGGTCATGCTTCCTCCTTCAATTGTGCCAAAGCCCATTCTGCTGCATCCAGGGTGGCCGCAATTTCAGCATCACCATGCGCTGCAGAAACAAACCCGGCTTCGTAGGCACTGGGTGCCAGATAGACGCCTTGCGCCAACAGTCCATGGAAAAAGCGTGCATAGCGCCGGCTGTCGGCACGCATCACCGCAGCAAAATCACGCACGGGTTCGTCGCTGAAAAACCAGCCGAACATGGCCGGAACCTGATTGATCTGCAAAGGAATAGAAGCCGCCTTGGCGCGCTCCGCCAGTCCGTCACACAATTTTCGGGTTTGCACGGCCAAGTTGTCATGAAATCCCGGCTCGCTCAGCAACTGCAGAGTCTTTAAGCCCGCCGCCATTGCCACCGGATTCCCCGACAGGGTCCCCGCCTGATAAACCGGGCCATTAGGGGCCAGATATTCCATGATTTCCCTGGGACCGCCCAGTGCCCCCACCGGCAATCCGCCGCCGATGATTTTCCCGAAAGTCGTCAAATCCGGACGCACCCCATAAAGGCTCTGGGCACCTCCCAAAGCCACCCGGAAACCGGTCATGACTTCATCAAATATCAGGATCGTTTCGTACTGGTCACAAAGGGTCCGCAGCCCTTCCAGAAAACCCGGTTCGGGAGGCACACAGCCCATGTTCCCCGCTACCGGCTCGACGATGATGGTGGCCACATCAAAACCAGATTGCTGCATCATTTGTTCTACAGCAGCCAAATCGTTGTAAGGGAGAACCAGAGTATCCTGACTGACTTCCCGGGGAATCCCGGCACTGGAGGGCTGCCCCAGGGTCAGGGCGCCGGAACCGGCCTTGACCAACAAACTATCACTGTGGCCATGGTAATTCCCCTCAAACTTGATGATCTTATCCCGGCCGGTATAACCCCGGGCGAGGCGAATAGCCGACATCACCGCTTCGGTGCCACTGGAGGTCATGCGCAGCAACTCAATACCCGGGACCAGACGGCAAACCATCTCGGCCATGTCCACTTCAATGGCCGTGGGCGCACCAAAACCCAAGCCCTTATCCACCTGGGCATGGACGGCGGCCCGGACCTCCGGATGATTATGACCGAGAATCATCGGCCCCCACGAGCCCACATAATCTATATAGCGTTTACCCTCCACATCCCAAAAATACGCGCCTTCGGAATGGTCCATAAAGATGGGATCTCCGCCCACGCCCCGAAAAGCCCGTACTGGAGAATTCACGCCGCCGGGAATACACTGCCGGGCTGCTTTGAACAAGTCGTGAGAAGTCTGGGTCATCATTACTCCTTGGGAATATTTCCGGGATGATCAAATAATACCGCAAAGCGCCGGGCGGCGGCTTCCACCTGTTCCGAGGCAAATACCCCGGAAATCACCGCCAGGGCATCCGCACCGGCCGCAATCAGCGCTCCGCCATTATCCTCGGTAATTCCGCCAATGGCGACCAGTGGAATATCCAGTTGTGCACGGGCATCTCGCAAAACCTGCAGATCCACGCGAGGGGCCTGCGGCTTGCTCGGCGAGGCAAAAAAAGCACCAAAAGCCACATAATCGGCCCCGGACTTGACGGCTTCCCGGGCTTTATCCAGCGAAGCATAGCAGGATACGCCAATGCACAGATCACGACCAAAGGCCTGGCGCAACTCGGCTAAAGGCGCATCTTCTGCACCGACATGCAGAGCCGGAGCCTGAACCGCTCGCACCAGATCGGGGTCATCATTCACCACAAACAGGGCACCATACTGTGTGCAAAGTTCACGCAGGGCACCCGCCTGCCGCCGTCGCCGCGCATGTTCCTGCCAAGGGTCGCTCTTATCCCGATACTGCAGGACCTTGGCCCCACCGCGTAAAGCGGCTTCGGCCTTGTCCAGGAAAACCGCTTCCGGCATCCAGTGCGGATCGGTAATAGCGTATAAACCGGCAATGGCTTTGCGTGTTTTTGCAGGCATTTCATTATCTGCTTTCAGGATGATAAAAACGGTTGGGGAAAAACTGGCCACCCCCCAGAGGATAGGCATGCAGCAGCGCGTCATGGGTGAAAGCAAGCGCCCCTTCTATGGCCTGCATCATCTCCTGGCCCTTGGCCAGACCCGCAGCAACAGCTGAAGCCAGGGTGCAGCCTGAACCATGATATTGATGCGGGAGGCGTTCCTGAATAACAGTCTGCCGCAAAATGCCCCCCCGAAAAACCAGGTTCTCCAGCTTCGGGCCTTCGCCATGCCCCCCGGACAATAAAACCCATTGGGCACCCTGAGCATTGAGCAGGACTGCGGCGGCCCGCAAGTCTGCTGCACCCGTCAAAGCCAGCGCCTCAGGACCGTTGGGCGTGATAATGGTCACCCTGGGTAAAAGTTCGGTGCATATGGCCTCCCGCAATCCCATGCCCGCCAAAGAAGTACCCCCACCAGCCGTCATGACCGGGTCCAGCACCACAGGAATCTGCGGGTAAGCATCCAGGAGTCCGACCAAGGCTCTGACCATCTCAGCAGAGCCCAACATCCCGATCTTGATCACCCGAACCGGAATATCATCCAGTATGACCTGAGCCTGCTGCAGGCATTCCGCCGGGTCCACCAGACCAAAGCGCTGAACATTGACTGAGTCCTGAATGGTCAGTGCGGTAATGGCGGTACAGGCGTGGACGCCAAGACGGGCACAAGTCAACAGATCAGCCTGTATGCCGGCGCCAGCACTGGGGTCGGAACCGGCAATACTGAGCACAACCGGAGGAATTTCAGCGCGTTCGGGCAGTAAAATGTTGTGCATGAACAAACCTCAAATGCGGCAGGAAAATTGCTTTCACTTGCCACGCAAATCCTATCCTAACGACATCATTCATGGAGGAAAACCACATGCGGCAATTGCCGGAACTGAGTCTAGCAGAAAAACTGGTCCATACGGGATTTATTTTCCTGGTGGGATTGGGCCTTTTGGTCGCAGAAGCCTATGTATACGTTACAGTAGGTGGTAATAATGGTCTTACCGTACATGCGGTTGCCGAACATTATTATGGCAATCGCAGTTCCAGCACGCTGCAAACCGCCCTGCCGCGCATGATGGGATACGCAGGGATGTCAGCAGCCGATAAAGCGAAAATGGTTGCGACTGTCAATCACTGGATTGCTTCGGGCGAAACCGAGGCGGATTACAATTCGGCCATCAAACCCTTGATCGCCGGAAACTGTTTGAAGTGTCACAGTGTTGCCATGACCAAGGTCCTCCATAATCCGCCTTTGGTTACTTACGCTGACGTCAAGACCGTGGCCAAGGTCGATACGGGGATGAGCCTCAGTACCATGCTGCTGAACGGGATGATTCACCTGACCATGCTCGGCGTCATTTTTTGGGTGGCTGGCTGGATATTCAGCAAATCGCGCTTCCCCAACAGCATCAAATATCCGTTGATTATAATTCCTTTTATTGCCATGCTCGTGGATTTCAGTGGCTGGTTCCTGACCCATCAGAATCCGGCTTTCGTCTGGCTGGTCCTGATTGGTGGAGCACTGTCCTGTCCAATTGCCTTGCTGGAAATGCTCCTGAGCCTGATCCAGATGTGGTTTGTGAAGCCGCGACATCAAGCTGCCTGATCAAATTGTATCCCCCAGAAAGGTCAACCCCCGCATGGGGGCTTTTTCTTCAGGCTGTGCTGTATTTTCTGTGGATAACTTTGTGGATATATACCGCAGAACCCAGAATTTTAAGCCTTGTTCCATTACTGAAACAGATTTTGCCTATTTTGTAACTTTATTTCTCTTTAAAAACCAATAAATTAAAAAACATACCGAAAGCATGTTAAGAACAAAGTGCCATAACCTACTTATAAACGCTTTGTGGAAAACTTTTTCATTCCGCTGCAGTTTCAGGATGCCTGCACAGAACTCAAACGTCTTGCGCAGAGCCTGTTTTCCGGGCCTTTCCTGCAACCCGGGCAAACAGGCGGTCATAAAGAGCAATGGGTAAGTGCCGCAAAATCATTCCCACTATCCCCATCTGCCAGGGCACAACCAGCCAGGCTCGGCCACGGTCGATGGCTCTACGCATTTGCTGTGCCGCCTTGTCAGGGTCCATCAGCCAGGGCATGGGATAGTGATTGGCGGCCGTCATCGGGGTGGCAATGTAACCTGGAGCGATACAACAGACGCGGATACCCTGAACCCGCAATTCCAGTCGCAGACTTTCCAGATAGGCAATCACCCCCGCCTTGGAGGCACAATAGGCAGCCGCTCCAGGCAGGCCGCGAAACCCGGCGACACTGGCAATTCCGGCAATGCGCCCACCCTGCCCCATATAAGGCAGAAAGGCCGTACAGGTGTTATCCATCCCGAGCAAATTGGTGGTGATGATTTCGGCAAAAACCGGACGATCATCCCGCTCTCTGGCCAGAGTCCCATGACTGATTCCTGCATTGGCGATCAACACCTTGATTTCACCAAATTCATCCGAAAAATTTAGCGCGGCCAGATCCAGCGTTGTCACATCACCCACATCAACTTTCTGCACCCGCACAATAGCCCCTCGGGACCGCGCCAGAGTCGCCGTAGCTTCGAGGTTTTGCAGACTGCGCCCCAGGAGTAACAGCGGCCGCTCCGGTTCCGCATAAGCCAGTGCCAGGGCCTGTCCGATCCCACTGCCCGCTCCAGTAATTACGACAGATCCCTTCGCCATAAAAATTCTTCCTTTGCAAGATCAGCGAGATACCACAGTTAATGACTTATCCTGTTTCATATGCAAATCGGATCATGAATTATTATTAAAAACATCCTAAAAAATTATTTTTATCGCTGTTAATTAATTATATCTCTATAAATCATATAAAACAAAATAAACAAATAAAGCACTTAAAAAACATAATGATAACATATTAATATTGAGTTTTACAGAGATAAATAAAAAAATTTGGCGCTGTTCATTTAACAAGTCCCGGCCGGCCAGATTATATACTGGCGCAGGTCGTGTCACTTGGCTATACTGCAGCGACTGATTGTCGTGTCCAAACATCACGATTTTACCGCCCAGCACTCGACCAGGTTACGTATGAGCCGTGATTCAAACTTATCCGCGCTGCACAACGGAGATGCCCTTTGGGAAGCGCTCTGCATACAGCTGCAGGAACAGACAACACCTCAGCAGTTCAATACCTGGCTTCGCCCTCTGCGCGGCGAGCTGCATGGTAACGAATTTCATCTGTTTGCCCCCAATCCTTTTGTCATGCAGTGGGTCAGGGAACGGCTGATGGATTTGCTGGAAGCGGTTCTCGCCGAACTGGCTCCAGGAATGCTGCTCCGCTTCAATCTGGATACGACAGCGGCGACTCCTGCAGCGGAGCCCCAAAGCAGCGCTGCGCCCAGCCCGGTCAGTACAGATCCGCGTAACGGCAATCGCCTCAATCCCGGCTTTTCCTTTCAATCCTACGTTGAGGGCAAGTCCAACCAGCTCGCCGTAGCGGCAGCGCGACAAGTTTCCGAGCATCCGGGTAAATCCTACAATCCCCTGTACATATATGGGGGAGTCGGTCTGGGTAAAACCCATCTCATGCAAGCCATTGGCAATGCCATCCTCCAGCGCAACGCCGACGCCAAGGTGCTTTATGTCAGCGCCGAAGGTTTCATCATGGACATGGTGCGTTCTCTGCAACATAACACCATCAACGATTTCAAGCAGCGTTATCGCAAACTCGACGCCCTACTTATTGATGATATTCAGTTTTTTGCAGGCAAGGATCGCACCCAGGAAGAATTTTTTCATACCTTCAACGCCCTGTTTGATGGTGGCCGACAAATCATCATTACCTGTGATCGCTACCCCAAGGAAGTCGAACATCTCGAAGAAAGACTCCAGTCGCGTTTCGGTTGGGGTCTCACCGTCGCCATTCAGCCCCATGATCTGGAAACCCGTATGGCGATTGTTCTATGCAAGGCTGACGAAATTGGCATAGAACTGCCCGAAGAAGTAGCCTTTTTCATTGCCGAAAAAATCCGCTCCCATGTGCGTGAACTGGAAGGGGCGTTAAGGCGGGTCGTCGCCCACGTCAACTTTACCCATAAGCCGTACAATCTGGATACTGCCCGGGAAGCCCTGCGGGATCTCATTGACGTCCAGAAACGCATGGTCAGCCTGGAAAATATCCAGAAAGTCGTTGCCGAATATTTTCATATACGTGGCTCTGACATGCAGTCCAAGCGGCGGAGTCGTAATATTGCCCGCCCCCGCCAAGTCGCCATGTCACTCACCAAGGAGCTCACCAATCACAGCCTGCCGGAAATCGGTGAGGCCTTTGGTGGTCGCGATCACACCACCGTACTGCATGCCTGCCGACAAATTGAAAAACTTCGTCAGGAAGACTCTCAACTCAATGAAGATTATAACAATTTGCTGCGGATACTGGGCGCATGACTGGATTAGGGAACAAGCTGTGGAAAAGCCCATGGAAAAGTACGGTGCTGAGCATGTATGAAAACTGCCGCTCATTTTTATCCCCGATCATACCTGCTTATCCACAGCTTGCCGGCGCTTTGCCCAATGCAATAAAAATATGCCTAACAAGGGCTTATATCGGCTTCCCACAGGCCTTCAGGCCCTTAATAATAATAGCAGTTAAAAAGAAAAATATAATTTATTTAGTTAACACCATAAGGAGCATTTCCTGATGAAACTCACCATGGATCGTGAAGACATACTGCCCATTTTGGCGAATATGGCGAATATTGCCGATCGCAGACCCATCCAACCCATTCTTGCCCATGTGCTGATCGAAGCTGCCAGACAACATTGCCGTTTCATCGCCACAGATCAGGAAGTACAGCTCAGTGTAGACAAGGATTATCCAGTAGATACTCCCGGAAGCTGCGCGGTTCCTGCCCGTAAACTTTATGATATTTGCCGGGCCTTACCCGAACACACCCCTCTGGAGTTTCACAGGGATGGCGAAAAACTGTTACTGAAAGCAGTTAAAAGCCGCTTCACCCTGCATGTACTCCCCGCCGAACAATTTCCTTATCTCAATATTCACAGCAGTCGCTGCCAGGGTGATTGCGAAGCCGCTTTATTTCGGGAAGCACTGGCCGTAACCGCCAACACCATGGCGCAAAATGACGCCCGCATCTTTCTGAATGGGGTGCTTCTCGAAGTACAAGGTCAGGAAATGCGCCTGGTAGCCACCGATGGTCATCGCCTTTCCATGATGACTTTGCCATTTGCCAATAGTCTGGAAGCAGAAAGTTTCCAGTGCATTCTTCCCCGCAAGGCCGTCATGGAATTACTGCGCATTGTCAACGGTGGAAATATTCATCTCTCGCTTTCTGACACCAGTTTTGTACTGGATGATGGTGATCAACAATTTGCCTGTAAACTGATTGATGCCAAGTATCCTGATTATCGGCGGGTTATTCCTCAGGGACATCCTTTTTTCGCAGTGCTTGATCGCCAAAGTTTCAAAAGCGCCCTGCAACAAAGTGAAGTACTGGTCAGCGACCGTAATCCCACCACCCAGGTCCATCTGGGCAAAAATCTGATGACCTTGAGCAGTCGTAACGAACAACAGGAAGAAGGAGAAATCGAAATTTCTGTAGAATATCAAAATGATGAAATGAACATTGCCTTCAACAGCCGCTATCTCACCGATAGCATCCAGATTTTTTCTCAGGAAAATATTCGCATGCGCATCAAGGACGGCAACAGTGCAGCCGTTTTCACACCGCTGGACTCGGATAATCCTGTTTACATTTTGATGCCGGTGCGGCTCTGATCCAGTCCTGAAAAACCCTGCCTGATGACTCTGGAGACTTTGCAAATTCAGTCCTTGCGTTGCATTCAGAATTTACAACTCTCCACCCATGCCCGGTGGAACTGGTTGATAGGTGCCAATGGTGCAGGAAAAAGTACGGTTCTCGAAGCCCTTCACATTCTGGGTACCGGGCAAACCTGGCGGCATGGAGCGCGGCACATCCTCCGCGATGGTGATGCGGAATACCTGCTCAGTGTGCGGTTGACTGATCATTTCCTGGCTTTGCGCAGACGTGGCGAAGAGCGGGAAATACGCTATGATGGGGAGTCCATACACTCCGCATGGGAATTGCTGGATATCCTGCCTCTGCAAAGTCTGCACGGTGATAACAGTCATTTTGTGGCGGGCTCGGCAGACGACCGACGACGGATTATGGATTGGGGCATTTATTATGTGGATTCATACTATGGCACGGTTTTTCGGGAGTATCGTCGAGCTCTGGCACAGCGTAATGCCTGGCTGAAAAAACCCCAAGGCAAGAGCCCCTGGGATTCGGCATTGGCCCTGGCCGGAGAAGGCATTCAGCAACGCCGTCAGGATTATCTGACACGCATAGAGCCTTATCTGCAGAAACTCTGGACCAGCTGGTCTGGCGCTACAGAGATATTGAGTTTGCATCTGCAGAGTGGCTGGAAAGAAGGGTTGACCTTGCAGGAAAGTTTGCAGCGCGATCTCGGACAGGATCGGGAAATGGGATATACCCACAGCGGCCCACACCGGGCCAATCTGGTTTTTCGGGTTCGCCAGAAAATGGCCCTGGATATTCTTTCCCGTGGGCAGTTGCGCGTATTGGGTCTTGCCTATCGCATTGCGCAGTTGCTCCTGCTCAGGGAATCCGGTTTTGCCTTGCCGACTTTATTGATTGATGATTTTGCGGCGGAACTGGACGAATCCGCCCGCAACTGGTGGATTGAACAACTGAATTTACTTGATGTACAGGTTTTTGCTGCGGTGACTGCAGCCGGACAAATTCCGGCAGGTGTTCAAGGCAGCCATTTTTATCTGGCCCAAGGCCAGCTTGAAAAGGAAATAGTAATATGACGCAAAAGTACGATTCTTCCAGTATCCAGGTGTTGAAAGGGCTGGAAGCAGTACGCAAACGCCCGGGCATGTACATTGGTGACACTGATGATGGCAGCGGCTTGCATCACATGGTTTTCGAGGTGGTGGATAATGCCATTGATGAGGCGCTGGCTGGGCATTGTGACACCATTGTGGTTACCATTCATGACGATGATTCGGTCAGCGTCAGTGATAACGGACGGGGCATTCCGGTAGATATTCATGCCGAAGAAGGTCGCTCCGCTGCGGAAGTCATCATGACTATCCTGCATGCAGGTGGCAAGTTTGACGATAATTCCTACAAGGTCTCTGGTGGGTTGCACGGAGTCGGCGTTTCCGTAGTCAACGCCTTGTCTGTTTCCCTGCAACTGCGCATTTACCGGGATGGATTTGTCTGGACCCAGTCCTATGCAGATGGCGCGCCCCTGGCACCTATTGCCCGGGGTGAGGCATCCCCCCGGCATGGTACTACCATCCGTTTCAAACCTTCTCCAGAGGTTTTTGCCGACACCCAGTTCCATTTTGAAATTCTCGCCAAGCGTCTGCGCGAACTGGCTTTTCTGAATTCCGGAGTACACATCACGCTTCTGGATGAGAGGGTCAACCGTGAAGAAATTTTCCATTACCACGGCGGCATCCGCGCCTTTGTAGAGCATCTCAATCGTAGTAAAACTCCCATTCACCCCAATGTGATCACCCTTGCCGGCGAACGCGACGGGATTGCTGTAGAAGCAGCGCTACAGTGGAATGAGGGCTACAACGAAACGGTGCTGTGCTACACCAACAATATTCCCCAGAATGACGGCGGAACCCATCTGGCCGGATTCCGCGCTGCTCTGACCCGTACCCTCAACCAGTATATGGAAAGAGAAGGAACCCTGGCCAAAGCCAAGGTTTCCGTCACTGGTGACGATGCCCGGGAAGGATTGACGGCGGTGCTTTCCGTAAAAGTGCCCGATCCCAAGTTCTCTTCACAAACCAAGGACAAACTGGTTTCCAGTGAAGTGAAACCGGTGGTCGAATCTTCCATGGCCGAGGCCCTCACCATTTTTCTGGATGAACACCCCAAGGAAGCCCAGGCCATTGCCGCCAAAATTGTCGAAGCGGCGCGGGCGCGTGAAGCGGCGCGTAAGGCGCGGGAGCTGACGCGCCGCAAAGGGGCCTTGGATATTGCCAATCTGCCCGGCAAGCTGGCGGATTGCCAGGAAAAAGACCCGAGCCTCTGTGAAATTTATCTGGTGGAAGGTGATTCGGCAGGGGGTTCTGCCAAACAGGGCAGGGATCGCCGTCATCAGGCCATTTTGCCCCTCAAAGGCAAAATTCTGAATGTCGAACGGGCGCGTTTCGATAAAATGCTGTCTTCAGATGAAATCGGCACCCTCATTACTGCGCTGGGCACCGGTATCGGCAAGGAAGATTTTAATCTGGCCAAGCTACGTTACCACCGCGTCATCATCATGACCGATGCCGATGTGGATGGCAGCCATATTCGTACCTTGTTGCTGACATTTTTTTACCGGCAGATGCCGGATCTGGTGGAGCGTGGCCATGTCTATATTGCCCAGCCCCCTTTATACAAGGTTAAAAAAGGCAAGGAAGAACGCTACATCAAGGATGATGCGGAGCTGGCAGCGTATCTGCGTGAAATAGCCATGCATGGTGCCGAATTCCACCCTTCCGCAGAGAGTGAAGCTGTCAGTGACGAGCAGCTTGCCGGCATGATGCGGCAATACCAGAATATCGAAGCCCTGGTGCAGCGTCTGGAAAGGCGCTATCCCGCCACCCTCCTCTGGGCGCTGGCAACCCTGCCGCCCATTGCTGCAGAAACGGCCCGCAATGGTGACTGGGATCAGTTTGCGGAAGGGCTACGAGCTGCCCTGAGTGCAACAGCTTTACCCGCAGAACACTATCAAGTCGAGAAAATCGGCGAAGCGGAGGGATTACGTCTGGTGGTCCGGCGTGAACATCATGGCAGTCAGGAAGTCCGCTTTTTTGACCAGGATTTTTTCGCGGGCGGTGAATACCGGCATCTGGCTGAATATGCCAAAAATATTGAAGGCAACATGCATCCCGGCGCCGTGATCAAGAGGGGCGAGAAAAATCGCGTGGTTCAGCGTTTCCGTGAGGCAATGGACTGGCTTTTGGCCGATGCCCGCAGGGCTGTGGAAATTCAGCGTTACAAGGGTCTCGGTGAAATGAATCCGGAGCAGCTCTGGGAAACCACCATGAATGCGGAAAACCGCAGACTGGTTCGGGTTGATGTGGAAGATGCCATTGCCGCTGATGAAGTATTTTCCATGTTGATGGGGGACGCCGTAGAACCGCGTCGGCGTTTTATCGAAGAAAACGCCCGCTTTGTATCGCGACTGGATATTTAGCCGGTAAACCGGCTTCAGGCAGCGACATCCTGATCAAAACGCAATGTGATGGGCCAGTGGATAATTTCCATCCGGCCATCCATGTGTTCCACCAGCGCCGTACAGCTTTCCACCCAGTCACCGTCATTGTAGTAAAGGATTCCCTCAATGCTTTTTTGTTCAGCATGATGAATATGGCCACAAACCACCCCGTCATAATCCCGGCGGGCAGTTTCTTCGGCAAGCAGATGTTCGTAGTCGTTGATAAATTGTACGGCCTTTTTGACCCGGTACTTGATGTAGGCACTCAGGGACCAGTGCCGGCGCAGACCCAGACGACGGAAGGCGGATTGCAGCAGGCGATTGAGCCAGAGTAACAGGGTATAACCATGATCACCCAGATGAATCAGCCAGGTAGCATAGCGCATGGCCGCATCAAATTGATCCCCATGAATCACCCAGAGTTTTTTTCCATCGGCGGTTTCATGAACCGTCTCACTGAGAATGGCAATATCGCCCAGGGAAATGCTCTCATCATCCTGACCCTGAACATAATCAGAGAGCAGCTCATAGACGGGATCATGATTTCCGCGAATATAGCGGACCTTAACACCCGAGCGCGCCAGACGCAGGATTTTCTGGACGACAGTATTGTGGCTGCGCGGCCAGTACCAGCGTATCTTGAGTCGCCATAAATCAATGATGTCGCCGACCAGATATAGTTGCTGGCAGGAATTGTGGCGCAGGAAGTCGAGCAGACTTTCTGCCTGACAGCCCCGGGTTCCGAGGTGGATATCGGACAGGAAAATACTGCGGTAATGAGACATGGTTTCGTCCTGAAAACGTGACATGTGTCTATAATGCCAGCAAAATGTGACAGTTTGATGAAAGTGGATGGCGTGTATGCCTCTGCGCGAATGGGGAGATGCGGGTGCTGAATTTAGTTGGTTTTGAATATAAAGAACTTTTTACAGATGCGGGCATTGCGCGCCTGGATCAGGAATTTCTCGACAGTCTGAACAAAGCGGATAGTTCACTCGCCGAAGCCCTGCATGACTACCGGGCTCAGGGTTTGCTTCCGGCGAGCAAGGCACAAAGCGAGTTCCTGCTGCGCCTGGCGCCCCATGTGGAACAGTTTATTACCCGCTTGTTTGGCCTGGAAAAAGAAGTGGCCGAATTACAGGCACAAACCCGCAGCCATGATGTGGTCATGGAATTCAAAAAGCATTTTGTGCTGCGCCGCGCCCGGCGTTATCGCGGAGAATTTCCGGAAACTTTTGCGGATTTGGAGCAATGGCTGGATAGCCAGATACGCCAGCGCGCCTGGCCGGATACGGATCGTGAGTGGGCGATTTCCCGGCTCGGTGAAGATTGGCTCAAGGATGAAAATACCCACGCTGAGGAGATTCAGCGCCTGACCCAATGGTGTGCCCTGATTCTTCAGGACCCCCAGGCAGCTCTGGCGGTTACGGGGTGGTCGAGCTTCCGTTTGCCCCAGCGGGTTGATCATGAAGACCTGGTTCCCCTCAAAAAACTGGATCAGGTGCCCGGTACGCCATTTGTAGCGCCCGACGGCACCCTGCGTCGCCGCGACAGCTTTCATCTGACGGATTTGCGCATGGACCCGCGCAGTGTGCAGAGCGAAGTCCATTATTGTCTCTATTGTCATGATCATGATGGCGATTTTTGCTCCAGAGGATTCCCCGAGAAAAAAGGGGTGCCGGAACTGGGCCTGAAGGTTGATCCTCTGGGCGTGACCCTGACGGGCTGTCCCCTCGAAGAAAAAATTTCGGAAATGCAGATGCTCAAACGGGACGGACTGAATCTGGCTGCCTTGGCCATGGCCATGGTCGATAATCCCATGGTTCCCGCTACCGGCCATCGCATCTGCAATGACTGCATGAAAGCCTGTGTGTATCAGAAGCAGGACCCGGTCAACATTCCCCAGGTTGAAACCCGCATTTTGACGGATGTCCTCAATCTTCCCTGGGGGGTTGAGCTGTATGACTTGCTGACCCGCTGGAACCCCTTGCGCGCCGTGCAATTTGCGGCACAACCTTACAATGGGCGCAAGGTGCTGGTGGTCGGCATGGGACCGGCGGGGTTCACCATGGCCCATCACCTGCTGCAGGAAGGTTGTGCGGTAGTGGGTATAGATGGTCTGAAAATCGAACCACTGCCGGAAGCCTGGCTGAGCGCGCCGATTCGTGACTGGAGCAGCTTGCAGGAAGACCTGGACGAGCGGATTCTGCTGGGTTTTGGCGGGGTGGCGGAATATGGCATCACCGTGCGCTGGGATAAGAACTTCCTTAAACTTATTTACCTGACTTTGGCCCGGCGTCCCCGCTTTCAGATTTTTGGTGGCGTGCGTCTGGGTGGTACCATCACCCTGGAAGATGCTTGGTCTCTGGGCTTTGATCATGTCTGTATTGCCACGGGTGCGGGTTTGCCCAGGGTGGTTCCCATGGGCGAAAGTCTGGCGCGGGGCATGCGTCAGGCCAGTGATTTTCTCATGGCCCTGCAACTGACCGGTGCCGGGAAAAAGAGCAGTCTCGCCAATTTGCAGGTTCGTTTGCCTGCAGTGGTCATTGGTGGTGGTCTTACAGCGGTGGATACGGCCACCGAAGTGCAGGCCTATTATATTCGTCAGGTTGAAAAAGTCCTTGCGCGTTATGAGCAGATCTCCCAGCGCGTCGGGGAAGAAAAAATGCGTGCCGGACTTTCTGCCGAAGACACGGAAATTCTCGAAGAATTTCTTGCCCACGGGCGCGCTGTTCGCCAGGAGCGGGAACGCGCACAGGAAAGCGGAGAATCCCCGAATTTTGTCCCCCTGATTCAATCCTGGGGCGGGGTCACGCTGGCTTATCGCAAGGGTATGCGGCAATCCCCGGCTTATACGCGCAACCATGAAGAATTGATCAAGGCCATGGAAGAAGGCCTGTATTACGCAGAGGGTCTGGATCCTCTGCGTGCCGAACTGGATACCTATGGACACATCGCCCACATGGTATTCCGGCAGATGCGCGAAGCCGAAGGCCGTTGGCTGAGCAGTGACCAGGAGTTGCGGTTACCGGCTCGTGCGGTATTTATTGCGGCGGGAACCGTACCGAATACCATTTATGAAAGGGAGTATCCCGGTACCCTGCTGCTGGATGGGGATCATTTTCAGACCCACGTCGCCCACGGCAAGAGTGCTCTCCAGGCCGTGCAGGTAGCTGAACACTGCAAGGCACCCGAAACCGGGCCTTTTACCTCCTATACAGATGAGCAGGCGCATCGCGTCAGTTTCATTGGTGATACCCATCCGGTGTTTCATGGCAGCGTGGTCAAGGCCATTGCCTCGGCAAAAGCCAGTTATCCGCAGGTCATGCACAGTCTTACTGCCCTCGCTCCGGTAGTCCAACATAATCTGCTGGACTTTCAGGAAAACTTGCGGGATTTGCTGACCATGCGGGTGCTGCGCGTGGATCGCAGTAATCCGGCGGTAACCGAAATGTGGATTAAAGCCCCTCTGGCCGCCCGTAATTTCCGGCCTGGCCAGTTTTTTCGGCTGCAGACTTTTGAAAGCCATAGCCCGGTTGTGAATAATACCCGCCTGCAGATTCCGGTTCTGACCGTCAGTGGTGCCGGCGTCGAAGATGATGCAGTGCGTCTGATGGTTCTGCAATGGGGAACCGGGCCGCGTCTGGTAGGGAGCCTGGAACCTGGTGATCCCTTGATACTCATGGGTCCCACTGGAGCGCCGACGGATATTCCCCAGAATAAAACCATTCTGGTGGTGGCCGGACGCTGGGGTGCTGCGGTCATGCTGGATATTGGTCCCGCGCTGCGCGCTGCGGGTAATCAGGTTCTGTATGTCGCAGCCCTGGGTAAAGCCAGTGAACTGGATAATCAGGCGGAACTGGAGGAAGCGGCGGATCAGATTATCTGGTGCACGGGGAGTGGTCCCCTGATTGCAACCCATCGTCCTCAGGATTTGAGCGTCGAAGCCAGTGATATGGTGGAGTTGTTACGTGCTTACGGAGCTGCTGAACTTCCCGGTCAGAGTACGGTGCCGGGGGCGGTAGCCTTGAATCAGGTGGATCGCTTGATGGTCATGGGCTCCACTGGATTATTAAAGGGTTTTCAGCAGGCCCTGAAAGGATCTCTCAGTGCTTATTTCCGCAGCGATCTGGAAGCGGTAGCCACGGTGGGAAGCCCGATGCAGTGTATGCTCAAAGGCGTCTGCGCCCAGTGTTTGCAGTGGCAGATTGATCCGGAAACCGGCAAAAGGACCAAAGCGGTATTTTCCTGCGCCGGCCAGGACCAGCCCCTGGCATGGGTAGATCTGGATAATTTGACGGCACGCCAGAGCCAGAATCGCCTGCTGGACAGAATATCCAGTCAGTGGCTGGATTATTTGCGCGCCGAGCATAATTAACCCATAAGCCTAAAAGCGGCCGTTGCCATGGGTGCTTTGCCGCGACTTTTGTTTCGAGCCGTTGTTGTTCTTGGCG
>DYJM01000096.1 GCA_020723125.1 Acidithiobacillus ferrivorans | reverse complement strand
TTTACCACCCTCATATTTTTAACATTGTCTTTGAAATCTATAAGTAAGGAAAAACCATTATCAATTACTGGGGATGCCCACTGAAGCCTTCCACTGCTGCATCTTGCTGATCAGCGGTGACTCCGCGCAAGACTGGGCACTGAGAGAACTACAGGCACTGGCCCATTCACCAGTTGCACCAAAAAATTTGGCAGCAGATTGCATTTGCTGGGCCTGAGCACCGGTCGCCTTGGCACTCATGCTCTGATACTGCGTAGCCCGCGCCTTCGCCCACGCTGAAACATTCAGCCAGCAGTCACTTTGCGCTGTCGAACTCAAAGCAGCACATTTGGCGCTGTCCTGTCGAGCTTTGACCATATCCTGCTGCCACTTCCCGGAAAAGGAAGACGTTGCCGTATTGAGCTGCTGCTGCACTGCGCCTTGAGCACTGCTCACTGCCTGATTCGCAGAATTTTTGGCATTTTCCACCGTCCGGGTGACGGGTTGAGTGACAGATTGCGCGGCACTGGATAAGGCGGCAGTAGAGGATGCCAGAGGCGTCAAGGGTAAAGCCGTGGACGAATAATCCACGCTGGGTGCCGAAGGAGTGGGTACGGTTTTTGGCTGCGACAGAGGCCGGACAGGGGCCTGCAGGGCGGGCGCACTGTAGCTGGATGGTGTACTAATAGCCGAGGGTACAGGATAAGTATTTTCGGCCTGCGGAGCCAAGCCATTATTGGTCGCTGTACCACAGCCGGATAGAGCCAACACGACTCCAGCAAACCACAACGAACTCTGAATGCGACGCATACGGAATCACTCCTTTTGGAATTATGAATACCTGAAGATGACCACAAGCTTAACATCACTTTCCACACACTCAAGCACTTATCTTTGTGTAATGCTTCCCGCAGCGGTCTTGCCGATGCTCGCACTCCGATAACTGCGTTGACCAGGGCCCGGCATATCCCTAGAATGTGCGGAATCTATGCGGGAGGGGATACCCTCCCTTTTTTGCATCTTCCATGGTAGACGAGGTGAGAAAGTGCAGGCGGTCCTGGCATTGGCAGACGGCAGTATCTACCGGGGTACAGGCTTTGGCAGCAAGGGTCTGGCCGTCGGTGAAATCTGTTTTAACACAGCGATGACGGGTTACCAGGAAATCCTGACGGATCCCTCCTATCGCGGCCAAATCGTGACATTAACCTATCCGCATATTGGCAACACCGGGATCAATCCCGAAGATATGGAAGGATCAAAAATATTCTGCTCGGCTCTGGTACTGCGTAATTTACCTCGCACCCCAAGTAACTGGCGCAGTACCCAGACGCTTCCCGATTTTCTGACCCAGCAGGGTATTCCTGCCATTGCCGGTATTGATACACGCGCACTCACCCGCCGCCTGCGCAATGGCGGCGCCCAGAATGCGGCTTTGCTGGTTGGCGCTGAGGTGAATGAAAACGAAGCCCTGGCTGCCGCGCGCGGATTTCCCGGCTTGCTGGGTCGGGATCTGGTGCAGGACGTAGCAGCGCAAAAATCTTCGGAATGGCTGTTGGCCAGCGGTCAGCCCAGACAGGGTTATCAGGCGCAACCCATCAGCCATCCACAATTTCATGTGGTCGTGTACGATTTCGGTAAAAAGAACAATATATTGCGTCTGCTCTCCGACCGTGCCTGCCGGATCACCCTGGTACCTGCCAAAACACCAGCAGCCGAGGTCATCGCCCTGCGTCCGGACGGGGTACTGTTCTCCAATGGGCCGGGAGATCCCGAGGCCCTCGATTATGCCCAGCAAGCCATGCGCGAAATCATTGCGGCACGAATCCCCACTTTTGGACTCTGTCTGGGACATCAGTTACTCGGCATCGCCTTGGGTGCCAAAACCATCAAAATGAAATTCGGGCATCATGGTGCCAATCATCCGGTCAAGGATCTACGCAGTGGTCGGGTATTGATTACCAGTCAAAACCACGGTTTTGCGGTGGACGCCCAAAGCTTGCCGGACTGCGTGCGTATTACGCATACCTCCCTCTTTGATGGCAGCTTGCAGGGTATGGCCCATAACGACCTCCCGGTTTTTTCCTTTCAGGGACATCCGGAAGCAGGACCCGGCCCCCACGATGCCAGCATCATTTTTGATGATTTTGTAGCTGCCATGCATCAATACGGAGCCCAAACCCATGCCTAAGCATCAAGACATTCACAGCGTCCTGCTGATTGGCGCCGGCCCCATTGTCATTGGCCAGGCCTGCGAATTCGATTACTCGGGGGTTCAAGCCTGCAAGGCATTGCGCGAGGAAGGCTGCCGCGTCATTCTGGTCAATTCCAATCCGGCGACCATCATGACCGACGCGCAAACGGCTGATGCAACCTATATTGAGCCCGTGGAGTGGCAGACGGTAGCGCGCATCATCGAAATGGAGCGTCCGGATGCCATTTTGCCGACGATGGGTGGCCAGACCGCTCTGAATTGTGCGTTGGATCTGCACCGTGAAGGCGTTCTGGAAAAGTTCGGAGTGCGCCTGATCGGGGCCTCGGTAGAAGCCATTCGCGAAGCCGAGGATCGGGGGCTGTTCAAAAAAGCCATGCAGGAAATTGGTCTGGAAGTGGCACGTTCAGCTTTTGGGCACGATATGGACGGAGCCCGCCAAATTGCCGAAGATATTGGTTTTCCGGTCATTATTCGACCTTCGTTCACTCTGGGCGGCACGGGTGGCGGCATTGCCTACAATCGCGAGGAGTTTGAGGATATTGCCTCGCGAGGTCTGGAGGCCAGCCCTACCCACGAAATTCTCATTGAAGAATCCATTATCGGCTGGAAAGAATTTGAAATGGAGGTGGTCCGGGATCAAGCCGATAATTGCATCATTGTCTGCTCTATCGAAAATATGGATCCCATGGGGATTCATACCGGTGACTCCATTACCGTAGCCCCCGCCCAGACCCTGACTGACCGTGAATATCAGCGCATGCGCGACGCCTCCATAGCTGTGCTGCGCCGCATTGGCGTGGACACCGGCGGTTCCAATGTCCAGTTTGCGGTGAATCCGGTGGATGGTCGCCTGATTATCATCGAGATGAATCCGCGCGTTTCCCGCTCCTCCGCACTGGCGTCCAAGGCCACCGGCTTCCCCATCGCCAAAATTGCGGCCAAGCTGGCCCTGGGATACACCCTGGACGAATTGCGCAATGATATCACCCAGGCTACCCCTGCCAGTTTTGAACCGACCATCGACTATGTCGTCACCAAAATACCCCGCTTTGCTTTTGAAAAATTCCCGGAAGCCGACACGCATCTGACCACCCAGATGAAATCTGTGGGTGAAGTGATGGCCATTGGTCGGAGTTTTCAGGAATCCCTGCAAAAAGCCCTGCGCGGCCTCGAAACCGGGGTCGATGGACTGGATGAAAAACTGCTGGGCAATGATCCGGAGACCTTGCAGAAGCTCGAGCAGGAGCTGCGCATAGCTGGTCCGGATCGCCTCTGGTACCTGGCCGACGCCATCCGTCGGGGCTGGGATCAGGACAAAATCCAGCAGATCACACATATAGATCCGTGGTTTCTTGAACAGATTATTGAGCTGGTGCAACAGGAAGAAAAGCTGCGTGGAATGCCGCTGTCCAGCCTCGATGCACCCCACTTGCGGGCACTCAAGGCCATGGGTTTTTCGGATCGTCGTCTGGCCCGACTGCTGGGTTGCCGGGAATCCCAACTGCGCGAACAGCGCCACAAACTGGGTATTCGGCCCGTTTACAAACGGGTGGACACCTGTGCGGCAGAATTTCATTCGCCAACCCCCTATCTCTACTCCACGTATGAAATGGAATGTGAGGCGGAGCCTGGAAGCAAACCCAAAATCATGATCTTGGGTGGTGGTCCCAATCGCATTGGTCAGGGTATTGAGTTTGACTATTGTTGCGTCCATGCCAGCATGGCACTTCATGCCGATGGTTTTGAAACCATTATGGTCAACTGCAACCCGGAAACCGTATCTACCGATTATGACACTTCCGATCGCCTCTACTTTGAGCCTCTGACCCTGGAAGACGTGCTGGAAATTGTCGCGGTGGAAAAACCGCAGGGCGTCATTGTCCAGTTTGGCGGCCAGACCCCTCTCAAACTGGCCAACGATCTTGAAGCAGCCGGTGTACCCATCATCGGTACGACTCCGGATTCCATTGATCTGGCTGAAGATCGCGAACGCTTTCAGCAACTGCTGCAGCGCCTGGGTCTCCGCCAGCCGGAAAACGCCATTGCCCGCAGCGCCCCGGAAGCATTGAGCAAAGCTAAGGAGCTGGGTTATCCGCTGGTTGTTCGTCCCTCCTATGTGCTGGGTGGCCGGGCCATGCGGATTGTTTACGCTGAAGCAGACCTGCAGCGTTATATGGAAGAAGCCGTCCGCATTTCCAACGATCAGCCCATTCTCCTGGACCGCTTTCTCAATGATGCCCTGGAAGTGGACATCGATGCCGTTGCCGACCAAAATGGCCAGGTCATTGTTGCGGGAATCATGGAACATATTGAGCAGGCTGGCGTGCATAGCGGCGACTCGGCCTGCTGTTTGCCGCCCTACTCCCTCCCTGAAAACATCCAGATTGAATTGCGGCGGCAAACCGTGGAACTGGCTCTGACTTTGGGCGTGGTTGGCCTCATGAACTGCCAGTTTGCCGTGCAGGAAGACCGGATTTACGTCCTTGAGGTCAATCCCCGCGCCTCCCGGACCGTGCCTTTTGTCTCGAAAGCCACAGGCTGGCCGCTGGCTAAAATTGCCTCACGCTGCATGACCGGCCAGAGTCTGAAAACTCAGGGCATACCCGAAATCCCCAATCCTCCGCATTTCAGCGTCAAGGAAGCCGTATTTCCTTTCATCAAATTCCCGGGCGTCGATATTTTGCTGGGCCCGGAAATGAAATCTACCGGTGAGGTCATGGGCATTGGGGCCAGCTTTGGTGAGGCTTTTCTCAAGGCGCAAATGGGTGCCGGTGAGCATTTTCCATCCTCTGGAACCGTATTTATCAGCGTCCGCGATGCCGACAAAGCTAAACTCACCCCTGCCGCTCGCACCCTGGCCCACTTGGGTTTTCAACTGATCGCCACCAAAGGGACGGCCGAACACCTGCGCCAGCAGGGCCTGGAAGTAAGCACGGTCAACAAGGTTACCGAAGGTCGGCCGCACATTGTCGATGCCATCAAAAATGGTAAAGTACAAATCATCATCAATACCGTGGATGAGCGTCAGTCTGTGCGTGATTCCTTCAGTATCCGCCGGGCTGCCCTGCAAATGGGCCTGACCTATTACACCACTCTGGCAGGTGCCATTGCGGGGGCGGAAGCTGTTCGGGTCCTGATGCGGGAAGAACGCAGTGTTCTTCGTCTCCAGGATTTGCAACAAAACTAACCAGTACGAGAGGTTAACATGAGCGATAAAGTCCCCATGACTGTCATCGGCGCGCAACGTTTGCGCGAAGAATTACAACGGCTGAAATCCGTAGATCGGCCTGCCGTCATTGAGGCTATTGCCGAAGCCCGTGCCAAGGGTGACCTTTCGGAAAATGCCGAATATGACGCCGCCAAGGAACAGCAGGCGTTTATTGAAGGGCGCATTCGTGAGGTGGAAGATTTTCTCGCCCGCGCCCAGATCATAGACCCCAAGACCCTGAATACCGGTGGAAAAATTGTATTTGCTGCAACTGTTGATCTGGAAGATGCAGAGGGCAAGGAAGTCACCTATCAGATTGTCGGAGATGCCGAAGCAGACATCAAGGAAAACAAAATTTCCATCAGTTCACCCATTGCCCGCGCCCTGATCGGCAAACACGAAGGTGATCTGGTAGAAGTGCGTGCGCCTGCAGGTGCCCGCGAGTACACCATTCTCGCCGTACGCTACGAATAAAACCGAACTGAGACCATCCTATCGTGATTCATCATATCTACCTGTTGTTGCTGGCCATGCTGCAAGGGGTTACCGAGCTGTTTCCCATCTCCAGCCTCGGGCACATTATTCTCGTTCCGGCCCTGCTGCACTGGCCCATCAATCGCGACGCCGACTGGTTTTTGCCTTTTGTGGTGGTCCTGCATCTTGCCACCGCCGCCGCCCTCCTGCTGTTTTTCTGGAAAGACTGGGCAGCGCTGATTGCTGGCTTTGTCCGGGCGCGGGGCAAGCCCAGCAATCCCCAGTCGCGATTATTGTGGATACTGTTCATTGCCTCCATTCCTGCAGGTCTTCTCGGCCTCCTTCTCGCCCATAAAATCCGCTATCTTTTTGGCGGTTTCACTTTTGCGGCCGTGGCATTGATGGCAAACGGAGTCATGCTGATCTGGGGTGACCGATTACGCTCCCGTCATCCCAGTCATTCACTGGATAACATAAGCTGGATGCGCGCCATCATTATTGGCTTTGCGCAATCCATGGCTTTGATTCCCGGGTTCTCCCGTTCAGGTGCCACTCTGGTGGCCGGGATTGGCGTAGGACTGGATTATGAAAACTCTGCGCGCTTTTCCTTTTTACTGGCAACACCAATTATTGCCGCTGCCGGTGCGTTGGAAGTACCCAAACTTTTTCACGCCCACATGCAAAGCGGCTTGCTGGGAACCATTTTCCTGGCAGGCGCCCTCGCTGGTCTTTGTGCATGGGGTTCGGTCTGGTTTCTGATGCATTACTTCCACAAACACGAAGTCACCGCCTTGCGCCCCTTCGGAATTTACTGCATCGGTTTCGGGGCGCTGGCATTGCTGATCGGCGGCTAAAAACTGCGCTTGGAAAGCTCAGGAACGACTATCCGGGGAAAGTAATAAGGCCATGCGTTTACCATTCCAGCTCTGGATGGC
>DYJM01000295.1 GCA_020723125.1 Acidithiobacillus ferrivorans | reverse complement strand
TGAGGATGCAGGCAAAAACCTATGCGGTACTGTCAGAAATCGCCGGTGAACAGACACAACAAGTACTCAGGCTATTATTCCTTCCCACCCGCACGGAATGATGACCCGATCAGTCAAGCGCGAACATCCCCGCCGCATTGCGCAACCCTATGGGGTCAGACACCACAATCCCGCCGTTCCACTTCCCCAATGGCTCACGGTAGCGAAATTGTAAAGCCTGCAATTCTTCCCCGAAACGCTGCCGTAAGGCAGCAGCCCCCGCTTGCACATGGATATTCCCCACATGACCGCTGCAATAAGTTTCCGCCGCAATCGGGTACAACAACGCAGAACACACGATGTCACAAAGCTGGATACCCGCGTGGTTCTCGCTATGGGCAAAGGTAGGCAGTTCCAGCGTGCGCCCATAGGCGGCTGATGAGGATTGGAATTTTTGGGTAAAGACCGAATGCGCCACGATAGCGTTATTGAGCGGGTCGCGGCTGTCAGCGATGCAGAACCCGAAGCTGTCTTGGTCGTGCAAGAAATTTTCAAAGCTGGAATACAGCCACTGGATGGACGAGGTATACACCGCCCTGCCGTCGAAGCGTTGCCCCAACGGTTTGACCCACACGCGAGACAATAGGCGCACATCATGCGTTTGCAGGATCAGCAGCAGTTTGGAAAGGAAACCGACCGCATGACGGCGGACGTTATGCCGACCACGTAGGGCATTACGGCGCAGGTCTGCCCCTTTGATTTCTGGCAGTATCCGGTCAAGGTGTTTGTTGCACTCCCCTACCAGCCCCGGATAAAAACGGGTTTTCAGGTCGATGAAGTCGCGGGTCAAATCGCCAATCTTGGCAGCATCCACGATCAATGCACCGATCACAAAAACAGGCTGGTCATTTGCGCCGGGTTGCGCTGGCAATTGTCCAGTGTCGCCGGACTCGTCAATATAGAGAATATGCAATTCTTGTTCCCCAGAAACAACTATAGCCGCTTGAGGCGGCTATAGGATTTGCTGCCCTTTCGGTACAGCCAGCTATCTTTGCTACCTACAGTATAGCGAACCGTTGACTGTAAGTGAAGGTTACATACTCATACG
>DYJM01000008.1:7923-36490 GCA_020723125.1 Acidithiobacillus ferrivorans | reverse complement strand
AGGGTCGGGGTGAGGGAAACGGACGTGGCGAGGAGCCGTTTCATGTTCCGGGGCGACGAGTCGCCATGTCCGTTAGGATAATCAACGGCAAAACAGTCGGATGGGCCCTAGAACAACAGGCAAGGGGTGTTGGAGCAAAAAGCCTTCAGGCCTACTGCCCGTTTTTTAAGCTTACTGATGCGCGTCTGAAGCACTCGTTTCCACCAGTTGCAGATGTACGCTAAGTGCTGTGGATTTGGCAGCGATTTCTCGATAAGCCAAATGGATGGGTTTAATGTTCAGGGGTAGTTTCAGGTATTTGCTTCCTGGCGGATCCCATGGGCCGATCGCAGCGTGGCTGACGGTAACGGGTGTTCCATAATGGATGAGTCCGTACACCTTGCGTGCCGCGCTTTTGGGAAGCTCCACGCAGCCCGCACTTTGTGGAAAACCGTAACTGGCTCGCGGATAAAAATGTACGGCGCGACCCCGGTCAAAATAATTGACCCAGCGGATATCCGGGTCATCATAATGCTGGTATTGCACCCAGTGGTGATGGTAGCGGGAGTAATGCACGGACTGCAGGGCATAACCTGCAGACTTGGCGGCTTCATACAGGCGAACTTGTGCAGAGGGTACGGGTACGGGAAAACGGCCGACCATGGCGGTGTGGGTATCGCGGGCATAAACCGGCCAGGTCCCATCCGGGGTCGCATGCATGACACCGGTATTGGCTTTGCTCTGGAAAATCCAGCCCCGTCCGCCCATAAACAAATGAATTTCTTCCGGGCGGGGAAATTTGGTCACCAGTATCCAGGTCCATGGATCCGGATCGGTTTTTTTTGCGTGTAACAGGGCTTTTTCTATGTTCAGCGGCAATCCACATATGCCTATTCCGCCTGGTACTATCGGCAGGTTATGCACAGCTTCGAACTGATACAAGGCACCCAATACCAATGGATTCCAGGGATCTTGCCAGGAATCCGATGCGGCAAGGGCCTGCAAGGCACGCGGGATTTTAAAGCGCCACTGGTAAGTTTTATGGATATGACCATGCGCGCCCAGATAATCTTCCGGAATCAGCGGGAGATAATGGAGACGGATGAGAATACGCCGAATTTCTCGGGCTTGCAGGACCGTTGGGGATGCACTGGAAATCACGGCAGCAGTGGGGGGTGCTGATACCAGCATATCGGTTTTCCCTAAGTGTTTGCGGTGGTTGTCAGTCAAATTCCAGATGACTGTTAGTCTTGAATCAGTACTTATAAGTTCCTTGTTTCATCTCCCAGGATTTACGCAGCTCCGGTAGTGGTCGAATCAGCAGTTTTTCCAGTTGTTGGATTTCCGGTTCGTAAAAAGTCTTTAAAAAATGCAGGGCTTCCGCATCCATAGGCGGTTTGTGGCTTTCCATCAGGAAAAAGTGGCGCCAGATGTAATCACCCCAACGCCGGGGGAAAAAGTGTTCGCCAATGCGGCGGCTGATGGGATTACTGGCGAGGATGCGCGCCCAGTTTCCCCGTGGCAGGCGATAGGCATTATGGATGAATTGCAGATTGATATGATTGATGGCCTGCGGATCAATCTCCAGAAACTCGCAAATTTTTTTGAGGAGATCCATCGGATTTTTTTTAAGGTCTTCCAGCAGGCAGATATGGACGTTTTCAGTACCAAAACGCTGCTGGTATCGGGAAATCTGTGCGGCGTATTGGCCGAGTTCCAAATATAACTGGGACACTCCCCAACCCTTGTCGGGGCGTGTCCAGTCTTGTTTCAAGGCCTCCAAAAATGGCAAGTCAATAACACCTTCATTATGGTCCATGAGGTATTGGGCATAAGCACGCTGCACCGGATCGCGTAAAATGACAATAATCCGGGCATCCGGCCTTACTTTATGAATACGTTCTGCAGCTTCTGGGCACCACAAATAAGAAGGGCTTGCGTCTCCTACACGTGAAAAATGTTCGGATCCCCGGTACAAATGTTGGTATTCACGTTCGCTGGAGACCCGCTGGATTAAATGATCCTGTTCGGGGCTGGGTTGGGCTTGGGTGAAATAGTGCGGTTCCTTCATGTTAGGCAGAAAAACCTGAGGATGCTGCTTCAGGTAGGCATAAAGGGAAGTCGTACCGCTTTTTACCGCACCGACAATATAAAAATTCGGCCAGATGAAGTCACGCATTAGCAAGCTGCTTATTGTTCCACTGGATAAAAATCATGAAAACCCATTTTTTTCATGGCGGCGATAGCCTGCACGGCAGTAATGCCATCGGGAAGGGGGCCTACCTGCACTTTGTAATATTGTTGTCCTTTAACGAGCCCGGGAACAACCAGTACATCCCGGAAACCCGCAGCATAAAGACGATTCCGCTCCAGCGTGGCGTGGTTCAATACCTTGAATGCGCCGGTTTGCAAATAGGTTTGGGTTGGTCCCTGAACTTCCCCGGTATGCATCTGCGGAGAAGGCTCGGTGGAGGCGGCCGCTCCGGTCGCTTCGACGCTGGAGGGGGCCAGCGCGACAATCTGCACGGCCGCCGTGCCCTGGCGGATCATCCCCAAGGCGCTGGCGGCACCATAGGAGAGATCCATGCTGCGTCCATCCACAAAGGGTCCTCGATCATTCACCAGAACAACAATGCTCCGGCCATTACTCAAATTGGTGACCCGGGCACAGGTAGGGAGTGGCAAGTCACGGCTGGCCGCCGTATAAGCCCGGGGACGAAAAGGGGTTCCCATGGAGGTTTTGGAACCGGATTCCCAGCCATACCAGGAAGCCAGTCCACGCACATTGTAGCCGGCGGCACTTTGCAGGGGGTGATAAAGCCGTCCATGAATCTGATAGCTGCGATTGTAGGTTGCCCGCAGGTTAGGCGTCGGCGCACTGCAGCTTGCCACAGCCGCTGGGGCGCTGAGTTTGCCCTGAGTAGCCTTCTGGCTGACGCCGGCGCAGCCACTGATCAGCAATGCAGCGATGCTCAGCAGGCCATATAATGGGTGCACTACAGGCTTAATCATCCCGGCCGGACCCCAATAAATGAATCATGATTTCGCTGTAAATCCGCGACAAATCTTCCAGGTCTGTTACTGCCACACATTCATTGAGCTTGTGAATGGTGCTGTTGATGGGGCCAAGCTCAACCACCTGGCCGCCCAGTTGCGCAATGAAACGTCCATCGGAGGTCCCTCCACCTGTAGAAAGACTGGCCGGATGACCGAGAATTTTTTTCAGGGCGTACTGGGTGGCCGCCACCAGAGTGCCGGGAGGCGTAAAAAAGGGTGGTCCCGACAATTGCCAGTCAATCTGATAATTTATTCGCGCAGCATCCAGAATATGATGGACGCCAGCCTGGAGGGATTCCGGGGTGGATTCTGTGGAAAAGCGGAAGTTGAAGTCGGCACTGAGCTGCCCCGGAATGACATTGTTGGCGCCGGTGCCGGCGTGAATATTCGAAAACTGCAAACGGGTGGGTGGGAAAAACTGGTTGCCCGCATCCCATTGTTGATCCACCAGATCGGCCAAGGGGCGAAAAGCCTGATGAATGGGATTGTCGGCCTTGTCAGGATAGGCTACATGACCCTGCACACCCTGCACGGTCAGACGTCCATTCAGGGAGCCGCGCCGCCCGTTTTTAATGACATCGCCCAGATGGTTTTCCGAAGAAGGTTCACCCACCACGCACCAGTCAATTTGAGCATTCTGATCGCGCAGCCAATCCACGACGTGGCGGGTGCCGTGGGTAGCAATACCTTCCTCGTCAGAAGTGATCAGAAATGCGAGGCGGCCGCGGTGATCAGGATGTCGGGCGATAAATTGCTCCGCCGCCACGATCATCGCCGCCAGACTGCCTTTCATGTCGGCGGCACCGCGTCCATAGAGCATGCCGTCGCGAATGCTGGGGGTGAAGGGATCACTGTGCCAGGCTTCCAGCGGGCCGGTGGGCACCACATCCGTATGTCCGGCAAAGCAGAGGCAAGGCCCGGAAGACCCGTGCTCTGCCCAGAAATTCTCGACGCCGCCCGCTGGCAGACGGGTCACCTGAAAACCCAGGGATTCCAGCCGCGCTATCATCAGGTCCTGACAGCCGGCATCTTCCGGAGTCACCGAAGGGCGGGAGATCAGTTCTTCCGCCAGGGCCAGCACGCTGCTTTTTTCCATGTACGGCTTCCTTCAGATGTCGCGCAGGATCTGGTTGATACCCACCTTGCTGAGCGTCTTGGCATCGACCTGTTTGACAATGACTGCACAGTAGAGACTGTAGCTACCATCCGCAGAGGGGAGGCTGCCGGATACCACAACCGAACCGGCAGGCACCCGTCCATAGCTGATTTCGCCGGTGGCCCGGTTGAAAATGCGGGTACTGGCACCGATGAATACGCCCATGGAAATCACAGAGCCCTCTTCAACAATGACGCCTTCCACGACTTCGGAACGTGCACCAATGAAACAATTGTCTTCAATGATGGTGGGATTGGCCTGCAGCGGTTCCAGAACGCCGCCAATGCCGACACCCCCGGAAAGATGCACATTCTTGCCAATCTGGGCGCAGGATCCGACCGTGGCCCAGGTATCGACCATGGTGCCTTCATCCACATAGGCGCCGATGTTCACAAAGGAAGGCATCAGTACGCAGTTGCGGCCGATGAAAGCCCCACGCCGGGCGGTGGCGGGAGGCACCACGCGAAAGCCCCCGGTGCGAAAGTCGTTGCTGTTATAGTCGGCAAATTTGCCCGGAACCTTGTCATAAAAATTGGTCTCCGCACCAGGGACACGGCTGTTATCATGGAGGCGGAAAGACAGGAGCACGGCTTTTTTGATCCACTGATGGGTTACCCATTCGCCATGACGCTTTTCGGCAACCCGAAGCACGCCTTTATCCAGACCTTCAATGGTCTGGTGAACGGCATCGCGCAGATCGGCGGGTGCCTGCTTGGGTGAAATCTCCGCCCGATTTTCCCAGGCAGCATCAATAATGGTTTCCAGACTCTGGCTCACGAAAGCTCCTTCACAAATGGTTCAAATGGAAAATGCGGATAATGGATGGGTTTCCAGAAAATGGCGAATCCGCTCCAGTCCTTCGACGCAGTCCTCATGACTGCCGACCAGGGCAATGCGCACCCGGTCCTGTCCGGGATGACAGCCCTGCGCCTCCCGGGATAAATAAGCTCCCGGCAGACAGCGTACATGTTCTTCGGCAAACAGGGCCTTCACAAAGGCTTCACCATTTCCGACCTGCGGCCAGAGGTAAAAGCCACCAGCCGGGATTTCAATGGGTAGACATTGACCGAGAATGGTCCGGGCTGCCGCAAATTTTTGTGCATAACTGGCCCGGGTCTGGATGACATGGCTTTCATCCTGCCAGGCACTGATGGACGCTGCCTGAATAAAAGGCGGCATTGCGGCACCCAGATAGGTCCGATACAGGACAAAAGCCTTGAGTATTTTGGCATCACCGGCCACAAAGCCACTGCGCGCGCCGGGAATGCTGGAACGCTTGGAAAGACTGTGAAAAGCCAGCACATTGTCGAGGCTGCCGGTTTGTGCAGCGGCTTCAAGAATGCCAGCGGGGGCATCTGGACCAGTGTACAGCTCGCTGTAACATTCGTCTGCGGCCAGGACGAAGCCATGCTGACGGGATTTCTCAATAAGCCACTGCAGGGTTTCGCAGGACAGCGTTGCTCCTGTCGGATTATGAGGTGAATTGATATAGAGCAGGGCACAGCGTGCCCAAACGGTTTCATCAATCGCTTTAAAATCGGGCTGGCCATTCGTGCCACAATTCAGGTAATAGGGTTCTGCTCCGGCCAGCAGAGCCGCACCCTCGTAAATCTGATAAAAAGGATTGGGCAGCAATACCAGCGGTTGCGGTTTGGCGCAGGCGGGTAACACGGCCTGGGCGATACTGAACAGCGCCTCACGACTGCCATTGGCAGGAATGACCTGGGTTTCGGGGTTCAGAAAACCGGGCGGCAAATGAAAGCGTTGGCTGGCCCATTGGGCAATCGCGTGACGCAGCTGCAGCTCACCCAACACCTTGGGATATTCCGTCAAACCATGCAGATGCTCAATAATCGATTCACTGACGATCCCCGGTGCCGGATGGCGCGGCTCGCCAATGGAAAAATCTATCAGTTCCCGCTCGGGAGCTGTCACTCCGGCCAGTAACTGCCGCAGCCGCTCAAAAGGATACGCCTGCAGGGTATCCAACAATGGATTCATGGAATGTGTTGTCATGGGTCTTGATTCTGGGGCATGGATGGCGTTTATGACAAGCCCTGATCGGCGCCTGAGGAACTGAGACGCCGCTCGCCAATCCCGATATAATCCGAAAAATTCTTTTCGTAATTCTCCTTGGGACAGATTCTCAACAGACTGATGCCGCGTATTATCATGCAGAACTTGCCGATCATGGCGTTACTTATCGGCTCCAGCCTGTGGGGCGTGCTGTGGCTGCCTTTGCGCTACTTCAATGCGGCGGGGCTGCATGGTGCCTGGCTGATTCTGACCACTTACCTGCTGCTGGCCCTGCCGGCAGGATGGTGGTCCTGGCAGCGTCGCGGGGAATTGCGGGGGCATCATTGGACCCTGATCGGGCTGCTGGTTTTCGGGGGCTGGACCAATGTGGCTTTCATGCTGGCACTGGTCCATGGAGAAGTAGTCCGCATCCTTTTGCTCTTTTATCTTTCGCCGGTCTGGGCGATTTTTGCCGCCCGGATTTTTTTGCGGGAAGCAGTGGGGTGGCGTGGTGCTTTGGCTGCCGCCCTGGCGGTAGGTGGATCGGCGCTGGTTGTCAGTCATGGGCAGGGCTTTTCTCTGAGAGATCTGAGTAGCAACGATCTCTTGTCCATTTCCTCGGGTTTAGCCTTTGCCCTGAGCAATGTGGTGCTGCGTGCCGATGAGGCGCTGGGAGACATGCATCGCGCTACTTCGGTGTGGTGGGGCTGTGTCCTCTTGGCACTGCCTTTTGTCTGCTTCCAACCCTGGCCCAGTCTTTCCCCACTGCAATATCCCTATTTACTGGGATATTCCTGGTTCTGGATTGCCGGTGCGACCCTGGCCATTCAGTACGGAGTGGCGCGCATGCCGGTCAGTGTGTCTGCCGTGATCATGCCCTTTGAGGTAATTGTCGGGGCACTGTCCGCCTGGGGCTTGGCAGGGGAAAAGCCCGGCTTGCTGGAAGTGCTGGGCGGCATATTGATTCTTTCCGCCGCGCTGTTGCAAATCACCCGAAGCCAACAACATCCGGTTTCATTGGGCGGTGTGGACCTGGAAAAGGGCGGGCTGCAGTAATTCACTGCGGGTAATGATCTGATCGGCCTCCCAGTTTTCCGGAGGATGTTGCGCCTCCACATAACCCCAGCCAGCTGCCCAGCACTGCGTACCCGCCGCCCGGCCCGCCAGTATGTCGCGATGATCATCGCCAATCATGAGGCTTTGTGTGGCTTCGGCGTCCAGTTGCTGCAAGGCATGGCGAACCGGCAAAGGATCGGGCTTGGCACGGGCGGTGGTATCGCCACTCACGACGACGCCGGGGGCTGCTGGCAATGTCAGTGCCGTCAGCAGGGACGTGGTCAGGAACCCCGGTTTGTTGGTGACGATGCCCCAGGGGATTTGGTTTTCCTCCAGCCAGTGAAGAACCTGTGCCATGCCGGGAAACAGGGTGCTCTGTTCGCAAATCCGCGATAAATAGTCTTCCAGAAATATTTCCCGCAGGACAGGAAATTCACGGTCTTCAGGTTGCAGTCCAAAGGCGACCCGCAATAATCCACGTGCACCCTGGGAGGCCACCGGGCGCAGCTCAGCCAAGGGCAGGGCAGGGAGTCCACGGCTTTCACGCAGCCGGTTGGCCGCCGCCGCCAGATCCGGGGCGGTATCTACCAGGGTACCATCGAGATCGAAAAGTACCGCAGCAGGTTGGGTCATTTTTGGGTGTGCAGGAGGTAATTCACCGTCACGTCATCATTCAGCCGCGCCGTATGACGGATAGGATCATAATGCATACCCTTCAATGAGATGCTGCGTAACTGCGCCTTGCGGGTCATGGCAATGAGTTCGCTGGGACGAATGAATTTTTGATAATCGTGGGTGCCGCGTGGCAACAAACCCAGAACATACTCGGCACCCACAATAGCCAGAAGATAACTTTTGGGATTGCGATTGAGGGTCGCAAAAAAAGCATTGCCGCCGGGTTTCAGCAGTGTTGCACAGGCGGCAACAATCCCTGCGGGATCAGGGACATGCTCCAGCATTTCCATGCAGGTCACCACATCATAGGACTCGGGCTGTTCCTCGGCCAGCTCCTCTACAGCCACCCTGCGGTACTGGACTTGCAGATGCCCGAGTTCGGCGTGGGCCTGCGCCGCCGCAATACCATCTGCCGCCAGATCAATGCCCGTAACGTGAGCACCCAGCCGGGCCATGGCTTCTGCCAGCAGACCGCCACCGGTACCCACATCGAGAACGTGCTTGCCGCGCAAACCCTGACAGCCCCGGGCGATAAAGTCCACGCGCAACGGATTGATTTCATGCAGTGTCCGGAAAGGTCCGGCAGGGTCCCACCAGGTGCTGGCGAGCGCATCAAATTTGCTGACTTCGGCCTGATCCATGTTCATGTGTTTTGATCCTCGTCGCGAATGCGTTGAACCCATGCTTGCGCGCGGCTGAATAATGCCTGCTCTTCCCAATCCACCGCCTGACCCTGACGAATACGGATTTGGCCATCCACCCAGACGTGGGTAACCTGGTCGCGTCCGGCACAGTAGGCGACCTGGGAGACCGGGTCATAGACCGGAAAGGTGGCCGGGTGGTCGAGGGAAATGGCGATGCAATCCGCAGCCTTGCCGGGTTCCAGGCTGCCGGTCAGGTCCCCCCAGCCGATGGCTTCGGCACCCCCCAAAGTAGCTGCTTCCAGAACTTCCCAGGCCGGGAAGGCCGTCGGATCGCCGCTGAAACCCTTGGCCAGCAAGGCCGCAGTGCGCAGTTCACCGAGCATGTCGAGATCGTTATTGCTGGCAGCACCATCCGTACCGATGGCTACGCCGATACCCTGCTCACGAATACGGGCCACAGGGGCGATGCCGGAACCGAGTTTAAGATTGGATTCCGGGCAGTGGGCGATGTGCAGCCCGCTATCCCGACAAATCGTCAGGTCACCAGCGTCCAGTTGGGTCATGTGTACCGCCAGAAAACGCCGATTCAAAAGACCCAGCTCCGCGAGCCGCGCCAGGGGACGCCGACCATGCTGAGCGAGACTTTCTTCCACCTCATGGGCGGTTTCATGGACATGCATGTGGACGGGCAGTTGTTCGGCTTCGGCCAGTTCTCTGGTACCCCGTAAACCGGCGTCAGCAACGGTATAAGGTGCATGGGGTGCGAGACTTTGGCGGATCAGCGGCATTTGCTGCAGGCGGGGGAGAAGATCAGCAGCCGCTTGCAGGCAGGCATCGGCATTGGCGGCATAAGCCGTAGGGAAATCAATGATGACATGTCCGATGTGGGCACGCATACCCATGTTCTGAGCGCTTTGGGCGGCAGCTTCGGGAAAAAAATACATGTCATTGAAAGTGGTGGTTCCGCCGCGCAGCATTTCAGCGATGGCCAGTTCCGTACCCATGCTGACAAATTCCGGGCTGACAAAACGCCCTTCCACCGGCCAGATGTGTTCGTTCAGCCAGGTCATCAGGGGCAGGTCATCGGCGAGCCCGCGCATCAGGGTCATGGCCGCATGGGTATGGGCATTGACGAAACCGGGCATCAACACATGCTGGTCGAGGATTGTGCTTTCTGCTGCGCTGTATGCCGCATGAATTTCGTCCCGGGGACCGATAGCGACAATGCGTCCCTGCTTGATGGCCAGCGCATGATGATGCAGGAGTGCGCGGGGACGCACCGGAATGACCCAGCGTGCACTGATAATTTGATCGACCACTGGTTTTGCAGCGTGTTGTGATGGCACACCTGACCTCATGACCTGATATTAGGGATGCCTCATCTTAACACAGGGGCGCTGGCGTGAGGCAATTGCACCGTTGCTTGGTCCGGCAACGGCTTTGGCAATCATCCATAGCAATTGTCGTTTTCAGCTTCAACCATTCAGTGCCCGTTGAATGGCCCGGGAATAAGCCCAGACCGTAGCTGAATAGTACACGCTGGGATTGTAGCCCATGATGGCATAGAAGTTGGGGTAGGCAATAAACAGCGTAGGACCTTCGGCAGTTTGCAGGCGGAGCAGGCCAACCGGGGTGTCAGCAGGCAAGGATGCAGGTTCTTCCGGCTGAATTCCGGCGGCCAGCAGTTGCCCCAAGGGATGCTTGCCGTGCAGGAAGGCGGTAGCGTCAACCCCGCCGGAACCCGCCACTCTGGCCATGACCGGTTGCCCCGGCTGCCAACCATGGCCCAGGAAGAAATTGGCGGTAGAGGCCAGTACATCGGCGGGAGATTGCCAGAGGTTGGGCAGAGGGCCGCCCGGAGGGTCATTCCAGACAATGCCGTAACGCAAATAACTGCTGGCCAGGAATTGCGACATCCCCATGGCTCCGGCTTCGGAACCCTTCAGGGTCGCTGGTGACACCCCCAGCTTTTGGGCTAATTTCAGGGTTTCAGCAGTTTCATGCAGAAAAAACCGGCGGCGCCCCGGCAGGGCCAGAGCCAGGCTGAGATTACTGTTCAGTACCGAAAAGTTTCCCATGAAGGAACCAAAACCGGTTTCAATGTTGAGAATGCCCATCAAAATGGGACCGGGAACCCCGTATTTCCGACTGACCTGCTCAAGCAGGGCACTGTGCGCATTCCAGAACTGCAATCCCCGATTGATCCGGTCGGGGCGCAGAAAACGGTCTCGATAGCGCCACCACGGATACGGAGCGGATGGTTGCTGGCTGGGTGGCGGCGGGGTCATCAGCGCCACGGCACGGGCATTGAAGCGGGCATTTTGCAGGGCCGGAATGACATAGTCGGCGGGTAATCCATCGTGTATCTGTAAATGGCAGGCAATTTCCTGGAGTCGCAGTTGGTATTGCTGGGGGAAATTGGGAAAATAAACATCCCGTACGCAGGAGACAGATGGGGGAGGGAGCATGTTTTGCGCCTGTTGCACGGTTAGTGGATGTATTGTGGAAGCTGAAGTGTCGGCGCTCGGCATGGTCTGGACAGTAGGGTGGCTGACGCTGCCAGTAGGCCCGACTTCGGTGGCACAGGCAGAAAGCAGGGTAGCCATGATGCTGGCACTGAAAATGCTGCGGATGGTGGATTTGAGGTGCATGTGCTCACTCGTTGTCTTGTTGAAATCCAGATCGGACACGTGTTCAGTTGTCGCGCATAGCCAGTAACTCCCTGGGCATGGGCCGTCGTACACCATCCAGTCGTTCGGCCCAATAGGGCGTTTGCAGGCTTTGCACGGCGACACCCTGGCGGCGGTTCAGTGCGCTGACAAATTGCTGCCCACCGATGTAAATCCCTACATGCGAAAAAGGTTGTCCCATGGTATTGAAAAACACCAGATCACCAGGGCGGATACGACTTAAGGGAACGGAAGGCAGGGCAGCGGCCTGGGCATAAGAAGTTCTGGGAATGTCCACACCAGCCTGCTTCAGCACATATTGAATGAGGCCGCTGCAGTCAAAGCCGGTCTGGGGAGTGTCCCCTCCCCATCGGTAGTTCTTGCCGATTTCCGAAATGGCATGGACCAGAACGGCATCCAGAGTAGTAGCTTCAGCGTGCTGCACATAATCGGAGGATTGGACTGGAGGCTGGGATGGGAGTGAGGAAGAAGAAGGGCTGTTGGGGGCCATGCTGGCACAGCCACTGAGCGTCAATGTCAAAAACAGAAGAACTACCCCTCCCCGTTTGAGGGAGCTTTTCGCAAACATAAGGTACTGCCTTGACATAGGCGTCTTCCTCATTCTTTTTTCTAAGGAAAGTAAATAGCCTAATTCTTCTGATTTGGCAAGGGATGCTAACTGTGGGAGCTTGACTGCTGGTTGACCTGAATGGCCGCGATTGGTATTTTACGGGCTCTCTGGAACCGTTCGGCATCCAGGGCGGTTAGCTCAGTGGTAGAGCACTGCCTTCACACGGCAGGGGTCACAGGTTCGAACCCTGTACCGCCCACCAAACAATGGGTTACTTGTAATTATCTCATGATGCGACTAAGGCGCAGTGCGACGGGCTCATCTAGCTGACATTGTGGGTAGCTGTGCCTATTGGATGACCTCTAGGTGGATATTCGGTTACAATCCAGCAGGAACAATATTACCGACTTTTCAACCGACCGTTTTTTCTGAGGATGTTGCTGATGACAACAGGTTATCCGGGTTTGCGCACTTTGACTGTCGGTCTGCTGCTGGTGGGGCTCGCGGGTTGCTCCTCCTACATGCCTTACGCCGGACCGCGTGCCGGACCCGTGGAGAACGTGGCCCACAATAAGACCTTGCGCGGCATTCAACTGGTCAATGTGAATTATGCGCTTGCCCATCAGATCCGGACTCGGGTAGATACGCCTCAGTTAAACCTGCTGCGCGACTTCAGTAACCCCAATCCGCGACTGTATACGGTGGGGCCTGGCGATGTCTTGCAGGTTTACATCTGGGAGGCGCCACCCGCCATGCTTTTTGCCTCGGCCGGGGCAGCCAACAGCACTACGGGTTCCGGTTCGGTGATGACCTCCATTCCGGAGCAAATGGTGGGGAGTAATGGTGACATCATCATTCCTTTTGCCGGTAAAATTTCCTGTGCCGGTAAAACCCTGGATGACATTGGTGCTGAAATCCGTGCCCGGCTGAAAAATATGGCCCATGATCCCCAGGTGGTCGTCCGTCTGGTCAGCAACCATGCCCAGAGCATTTCCGTGGTTGGCAATGTGCGTAAAAGTACCCAGGTTCCGCTGATTCCGGGCGGGGTCAGCGTGCTGCAGGCGCTGGCGGCAGCGGGCGGGGTCGATAAACCGGTGAACAAGGTCACCATTCAGCTTTCTCATCAGGGGAAGGTGTTGCAACTGCCGCTGGAAGACGTGATTCGGCACCCCGAAGAAAATGTTTCCTTGCGGGCAGGGGATGTGGTTACGGCACTGTATCAGCCGCTGCATGTGACCGTCATGGGAGCGACCACTCAGACCAAAGAAATTGATTTTGAAGCCTCGGGTATCAGTCTGGCACAAGCTCTGGCCAGAGCAGGTGGTTTGAATGGCAATGAAGCTGATGCCAAGGCGGTATTTGTTTTCCGCATGGAAAAACCCGACTTCCTCACCAATTGGCCAGAACCGCTGCAAACCAATGCCGAAGGGGAAGTGCCCGTGGTGTTCCGCTTTGACTTCAGCAATCCCGCCACGCTTTTTGCGGCACAAGAGTTCCCTATCCAGAACAAGGATCTGATTTATGTGGCCTCGGCTCCCATTACCGATCTTCAGAAATTCCTGGGCTTGATCGTGCAGATTGTTTACCCGATTCAGGGTCTGAGTACGGCGGGCATCGTCAAGTAAGCATTTTATGGCGGATCTTGGCGAGGCTCCGGTCTATATAGATATCACCCGGCTTGTCCACCGCATGAGCAAGGGACGCATACCCACCGGGGTAGACCGGGTGTGCCTCGCGTATGTTGGTCACTTCCATGGCCGGGCACAGGCCATGATGATTCATAATGGCGTGGCGGTTGCCCTATCGGTAATCACTTCCATGACCCTGTTTGATACTTTGCAGGCCTGGGCGCATGGGCAGCACCATGGCAGCCTTGCCAAGACGGTTGGGTACATGTTGAAACTGGCCTTTCGTCCGGTAAAATCCGGCAGCTGGGTTTTGAACATGGGCCACAGTGGGCTGGACCGACCCAGCTATCTGGCCTGGCTGCGGCGCAAAAAAATGCGTCTGCTGGTCATGGCTCATGACCTGATTCCGGTGACCCATCCACATCTCTGTCAGCTCGATGCAACCCAACGCCATGAAAAACGCCTGCAGGTGATTCTCGGGCAGTCGGCAGGTATTGTCAGCAATTCGCAGCACACCGCCGAGGCGCTTCGCGACTTTGCAGAAAAGATCCAGATGTCGATCCCGCCGATGGCGGTCATACCCCTGGGTACGCATTTAAGGCGTAGCCCGGTCAGCAGTCCCGAAGTTGCACCGGCAAGGCCCTATTTTGTGGTGCTGGGAACTCTGGAACCCCGAAAAAACCATGCTTTCCTGCTCTATCTCTGGCAACGCATGATGGCGGAGTGGCGTTGGAATCATATTCCCCAATTACGCATTATTGGTCAGGTAGGCTGGATGTGCGGCGATGTACTGTATGAATTGCAGCATAATGAGCGATTGAAAGAACATGTCGAATTTCTTCCGCACTGCAGTGACGCAGAAGTGCTCGCGCATCTTCGCGGCGCTCAGGCCTTACTTTTTCCTTCGCATGCGGAAGGATTCGGGTTGCCTTTACTGGAAGCTCTGGAATCAGGGGTGCCGGTGTTGGCCAATCCGCTGCCCGTATTTGCGGAACTAGCTGGTAATATTCCGGAATATCTGGACACGGATGACGAAGCAGTCTGGCTGCAGGCGATTCGCGATTTCAGCGCGCCTGATCATGAACGCCGTCAACAGCAGTTGCAGAGAATAAAAGGTTTCGTTGCCCCGACATGGTCTGAACATTTTGAAAAATTTGAAAAATTTGTGAGTTCATTGTGAAAAAAGTTGCCATTATTGGTTATGCCTCCCGATTACCACAGTGCCGAGACAAAGACAGCTTCTGGCAACATTTGTTGACGGGAGATGATCTGATCACCCAGGTGGCTGAAGACCGCTGGGCGCAAGCGTATCTGCAGCACCCGCAACGCAGCCATCCCGGCACGTCCGTCACTTTTGCCGCTGGTTCATTGGGTGAAGTATCGGGTTTTGATGCCGGTTTTTTTCGCATTTCTCCGCGTGAAGCGGCCGCCATGGATCCCCAGCAGCGCCTGCTACTGGAAATGAGCTGGGAGGCCTTTGCCCATGCCGGCATCCGCCCTGAACATCTGCGTGGCAGTCGCTGCGGCGTGTTTATCGGGCTGGCCAGCACCGACTATGCTTCGCGGCTGGTGGATGATCTGGCCGCCGTGGATGCCAATACCGCCACGGGCTTAACAGCCAGTATTGCCGCGAATCGGCTGTCCTATTTTTACGACTTGCGGGGGCCCAGTTTTGTCGTGGATACCGCCTGTTCCTCGACACTGGTAGCCTTTCATCAGGCTTGCCAGGCGATACTGCATGGGGAATCGGACCTGGCCCTGACCGGAGCCATCAGTCTGCATTTACATCCATACGGATTTCTCATTTTTTCCAAAGCCTCCATGCTTTCCAAACGTGGACGCTGCCGTCCCTTTGATGCTTCTGCAGATGGTTATGTACGCTCCGAGGGCGGAGGAATATTTATCCTCAAGGATTATGGGCAAGCGCTGCGCGATGGGGACCGGATCCTGGCGGTGGTCGCCCACAGCGCCATCAATACGGACGGGCACAAATCCGGTTTGACCATTCCCGGAGTCAATACCCAGCAAAGCCTGTTGGAACAAGCCTACGCCGCTGCAGGCATTGATCCCCGGCAACTGGATTATCTGGAAGCCCATGGTACCGGGACTCCCGTAGGGGATCCGATTGAAGTGGAAGCCATTGGCAGGGCATTGGGCATGCATCGGGAGGCCGATCAGCCGCTACCCATTGGTTCCGTAAAAAGCAACATCGGCCATCTGGAAGCCGCCTCGGGTGTTCCGGGTTTGCTGAAAAGTATTCTGGTCCTGCAAAACCGCCTGATTCCGCCGACTATTGGGATAGAAACCCTTAACCCCCGACTGGCTTTGGATGACTACCACCTGGAAGTGGTGCAGCGTATGCGTCCACTCCGTGCCGAAGGCCCCCTGCTGGTGGGGGTTAATTCTTTTGGCTTTGGGGGTGCCAACGCCCACATCATTCTGGAATCCGCCAAAGCACCACGCCGACGCCGATCCCCGCGCTGGCGGAGTTCGGCAGATGGTTACAAACCACTTTGCCTCAGTGCGGCTACGCCCTCTGCGCTGCAAGCCGTGGCCCGGGACTTTGCAGACTGGCTGGCGACGGCGGACCAAGACAAACTTTATGCGGCACTGTATCAGGCCAATTTCCGCCGGGCCTGGCTGGCGCAGCGCGTTATTTTTTGGCTGAATCCTCAGGAAAACATGGCTGCGCAACTGCGTGCCTTTGCTGATGGCAAGGGCGACAGCGTTGCTGCCCAGGCCATGGAAAAAATACAAGGTCCGGTGTTTGTCTACTCCGGCAATGGTAGTCAATGGGCAGGCATGGGGCAGGCCCTGCTGCAGGACCCGGTGTTTGCCCGCAGCATCGCTGAGATAGATCACCACTTTGCGCCTCTGGCCGGTTATAAGCTACAGGATGAACTGGCTGGAAATCTGGGCGACGACCGCTATATAGCCACTGAACAGGCGCAACCGGCTCTGTTTGCCTTGCAGGTCGGCATTACGGCCATGCTCCGTGCCGAGGGAATTGTGGCGGCCGCAGTTGCCGGTCACAGCGTTGGCGAGGTAGCTGCTGCCTGGGCCTGTGGTGCCCTGACCTTGGCCGAGGCGGTGCTGGTCATATACGAGCGGAGCCGTTTGCAGGGCCAGTCGCGGGGTCAAGGGCAAATGACGGCAGTCGCGCTTTCTGCCGATGCGCTGATACCCCATCTTCACGATTGGGGTCTGGACCAGAGCATCAGTATTGCGGCCTGGAACAGTCACCGGGGTTCCACGGTCGTGGGCAGCAGTGCTGAACTGAGTGAACTGGAGAAAAAGCTCCGGGCGCAGGGCATCGGTTATAAACGCCTGGATATTGATTACCCCTTCCATAGTCCCTGCATGGATCCGCTCCAGGCTGAACTGATGGAAGTGCTGCAGGAGCTGAAACCGCAAGCGACGCAAATTCCCTTTATTTCTACGGTCAGCGGTACAGTGCTTGGCGGTGAAGCCCTGGATGCCGACTACTGGTGGCGTAATATTCGTCAGCCCGTGCGTTTCCAGCAGGCAGCAGACGTCGCCCTGGAGCAATGGAATCTGTTTGTGGAAATTGGTGGTCATGCAGTGCTGCGGGGTTATCTGCAGGAGGCAATCAACGCAGGGGGACAGGAAGGGCGGGTGATTCCCACCCTGCGTCGCAACGAAAATCATCCGGAAGCCATCCGTCAGACCCTGACGGCACTGTGGCTGGCCGGGGTGGAGCCCGACTGGAAGCGGTATTTTCCGGTTCGCAGTTCGCTCGTGGATTTGCCCGATTATCCCTGGGAACGGGAAAGGCATTGGCATCAAACGACCCCGGAATCAGCAGGTACTTTATATCGTTATGCGGTGCATCCGCTGCTGGGGCATCCGGTGGCCGGACATCCGCATGAATGGGAACAAAGTCTGGACACTGCGCGCCAGGCTTTTCTGGCAGATCATCAGGTCGGGGATGGCGTGGTTTTTCCCGGCGCGGGTTTTGTCGAACTGGCACTGGCTGCAGCTAGGGAAAAATTGACGGAACGCCAGGATACCCAGGCCTGGACGGTGGAAGAGCTGGATATCCTGCTGCCGTTGCTGCTCGATAGTGCGCACAGCCGGATCGTCCGCGTGGCGGTCCAGGACGATGGTCATTTCCAGATTCGCTCCCGCAAGCAGATGGAAAACAACTGGGTCATCCATGCCAAGGGCCGGGTCCGTTTGGGGGCTACGCAAGGCATGACACAGCGCAGCCTGCAAAACTCAGGAAACCCGGCACCGACCAGCATACCCTGTGCACCGGCAGATTTTCGGGGGGAAGAACACTACGCACGCTGCCAAGCTGCCGGTCTGCATTATGGGCCTGAGTTCCAGACGGTGGCTCAGGGCTGGCTGCAGGGCAGTACCATCCAGGGGCAACTGCAACTGTCCGGCAGCGCGATGTCGGAAACCTACCTGCTCCACCCCGCTTTGCTCGACGGTGCCATGCAGCTGTTTGTGGATTTTCTGGCGCAAAGTCCGGCTCCGGCGGGCTGGGCGTATGTGCCCGTGCGTTTTGCCGGGCTCAGCGTCTTTGTACCGGGAACGCAGAAGCTGCGGGTTGTGGTCGAAGTTCTGCGCCACTCTCCCCAGTCGCTGCTGGCCCGTCTCAGCTTTTGGGGAGAATCTGGCGAACTGGTCGCCTGCTGCGACAGCCTGCGTTTACGCCGGGTGCGACTGCAGAAGCCGGAAAGAGAAAAGCTCCGCTATGTCCAGTCGGTGCTGCGTCCAGTACCACGTCCTGAACACCAGCATTTTGACGCAGAACTGGATCAGTCGCGCATCCACAGCATTTTTGCCCGGCATCAGGCCGGACAACCCGCTTTGCAGCGTTATGCGCAAGAATATTCGCCACTGATTCATACCCTGTTACAGACTTATGCCGCCGAATCAGCAGGCCACAGTGACCCGGAAGTGGCGGCGCACGATATCTGGCAAATGCTTTTACAGGATTATCCCGAGTTTTTCCCGATTACCCTGGCGGTTGGCCGATATGGGCTGGGTACCCAAGGTGAAGCTGCTGAGCAGGCTCCCGATAGCTCTTTGCTGGCAGAATTGATGCCGGTATTGATGGATACCCTCAGCTCTTCACTGGTGCTTTGTCTGCAAGACCTGCAAAGCCAGTGCCTACGGCAGTTATCTGCTGCTGACCCATTGAATTTCATGGAAATTTGCAGTGGCGAACCGGAAGCCCTCGCGCTCTGGGCAGAAAATACCGACCCGCGCATATTCCTATGGCGGGCTTATGCCTCGGAAGACACCCAAACCCAGGACGACAAACCCTGGCAGTCCGTGCAACTCACTGCAAATCCTAGTGCAGCCATGCATTTGATCTGGTTGCGTCTGGATGCCGCACTGTCGGAACAGCATTGGCAGATGCTGGAATTTGCCGAGCGCTGCCTGGTACCCGGCGGGTTGCTGCTGGTCCAGGGAGTGGAACCCGAAAACTGGTGGAGTGAAGTGGATCCTGCGGCAAGCGTTTTGCCCTCGCGAACGCGGATTCAGGACTGGCTGGAGCAGCGCGGCATCGCCATGAGTCTGGCTTTGACAGCAGACGAAGCAGCGGGAGCTTATGGCTTTATTGCCCGTAAAAGCCCGGAGCAGTCGGCATTAACCGAACAGATCCGCACCGAACCGGCTGCTGCGGTACTGCTCTGCAGCAGCCCCGACCATAATGGGGTAGAGAGTGTTGCCGCCCGTTTACTGGAAAAAGCCCTGACTGCTCAGGGGTTGGAATGCCGGCATTTTTCCTGGCCGGTGGAGGATACGCCGCCGCCATTCGCTGCATCTGCCGCATCTGCAGAAGTCAAGCCGATAGCCGGAATGATTTTTCTGCCGGATTTTGCGGATGGAGAGGATCTGTCAGCAGCAGGCGAATCAGCAGCCAGCAGGCTGCGCATGGACTGCGAACGCTTACAACAGGCAGGACTCTGGAGTCTGCGTCAGGACCCGGTCATCCCCTTGCTGTTGTTGAGTGATGGTGGTTTGGGAGGGACTACTGCTGCGAATGCCTTCGGCGCCATACACAGTCTGGGACAGGCGGGTCTGTGTGGTTTTGCCCGCAGTTTGCAAAACGAATGGCCCGAGCTGAAGTTGCGCATTGTGGATTGGGGGCAGGGGAGTCCAGAGACCGTGGAAATGGTCGTTGAGGAACTCCTGAACCCCGGTCCTGAAACCGAGCTTCTGCTGGATGTTCAGGGCGGACGTTATATTTTGCAGGTACAGGAAGGCACTGCCCCGCAATTACAGCCGGCTGGTCATGATAATCCGCAAATCCCGACGCAACCCGTTCAGCCCGTACCCATCCAGCAACTCCAATTTTCCCTGCCCGGCCAGCTCCGCCATTTGCAGTGGGTCGATGTGCCGGAGCGGACCCCCGGGGCGCATGAGGTAGAAATTGCCGTAGACAGTACCGGGCTGAATTTTCGCGATGTCATGTATGCCCTGGGTTTGCTGGCGGATGAAGCCCTGGAAAACGGTTTCTCCGGTCCCACGCTGGGCCTGGAATTTGCGGGCAGAATCCGGCGGGTAGGGGCTGCTGTGACACAATGGCAAGTTGGTGACGCAGTGCTGGGCTTTGCCCCGGCCAGTTTCAGCACGCGCCTGATCACGTCGGAGCAGGCCATTACCCGCATCCCCGAAGGCCTGTCCATGCGTGCCGCAGCAACCATTCCCACGGTTTTCCTGACCGCATGGTATGCGTTGCACACGCTGGCCCAGTTGCAGGCTGGCGAAAAAGTCCTCATTCACGGGGCCGCCGGCGGAGTGGGCATTGCCGCCATCCAGATAGCCCAGCATTTGGGGGCGGAAATTTATGCGACGGCAGGTTCGCCGCAAAAACGCGATTTTCTGCGTCTGTTGGGGGTTCAGCACATCTATGACTCGCGCAGTCTGGATTTTGCCGACGCCATTCTGGCCGATACCCAAGGCGAAGGGGTAGATGTCCTGTTAAATAGCCTGTATGGCGAGGCGGTCCTGCGCAATCTCCAGATACTCAAACCCTTCGGGCGTTTTCTGGAACTGGGAAAACGCGATTTTTACGAAAACAATGCCATTGGCCTGCGACCCTTCCGCAACAATCTCAGTTACTTCGGCATTGATGCCGATCAGCTCCTGAAAGGCCGGCCACAACTCACCCAGACCCTCTTTACCGAAATCATGTCGCGTTTCGAAGCGGGAGAGTTCTTCCCGCTGCCCGCAACCCATTTCCCGGCTGCGCGAGTCACCGACGCCTTCCGGCACATGCAGCAGGCCCGCCAGATCGGCAAGGTCGTGGTCGAGATGAGCGCACCCTATTTGCCCCATGCGCCCCGATCGGAAGCGGCTTTGCGCCTGCAACTCAACGGGGAAGCGGCCTATCTGATTACCGGGGGGCTGGGCGGGTTCGGTCTGGCAACGGCACAGCGGCTGGCGGAACGTGGCGCCAAAAAACTGGTGCTGGTCAGTCGCAGTGGTCAGCCTGATCCTGCGGCCGACCTCATCCTCAATGACCTACGTTCGCAAGGCGTGCAGGTTTACGCCTGGTCCTGTGATGTCCGCGCAGCGCCTCAGGTACAGGCGCTCATCCAGCGCATCACCCGCGAAGTCGGCCCCCTGCACGGCATTATCCACGCGGCTGCCGTCATCGAAGACGCCCTGGCCCAGAATCTCGACGCGGAGCTGATGGATAAAGTCATCCAGCCCAAGGTCGCTGGTGCCTGGAATCTGCATCAGGCCAGTCTCCATCAGCCCCTGGAGTTTTTTGTCCTCTATTCCTCCATCACCACCCTGCTCGGCAATCCGGGGCAGGCGCATTATGTGGCGGCCAACAGTTGGATGGAGGCTTTCGCGCAATGGCGGCGTCAGCAGGGGCTGGCGGCTTTGGCCATTCTCTGGGGAGCCATTGCCGATGTGGGGTATTTGACCAGACACGAAAAAACCCGCGACTTATTGCAGCAGCGTCTGGGTGGAGCCGCATTGACTGCCAGTACCGCCCTGGATGTGCTGGAAAACATGATAGTCAGTGATGCCCATGGCTGGATGGTGGCTGATCTCGACTGGCGTGCCCTCCAGCGGTTTCTGCCGGTGGCCGCAAGTCCCCGTTTTGCGGCAGTCATGCCCTCTGGAAAGGCCGAGGCAACGTCCAGTGACGAAGACCTGCGCAGTCACTTGCAAAGCCTGCCCACGGCCGAAGCAGAACAATTGCTGGTGGATACCGTCCGTCAGGAAGTCGCCCAGATTCTGCGTCTGTCTGTCGATAAAATCTCTCCTGATCAGAATCTCAGTCAACTTGGCCTCGACTCGCTCATGGGCGTTGAACTGGCCCTGGCTTTGGAAGAACGTCTCGGTGTCAAACTACCAGCTTTTCTGCTGAGTGAGGGACCAACCCCCTTGCGCCTGGCGCGGCGTTTGGTGCAATCTCTGAATAACGACGCAGAACAACAGGCTGTTCCGGGTGCCGCAAGCATTACCCGTGAACAGCTGGAAGCCCAACACGGCGTTACCTGAGACCACAAAATGACCAAAGCTGATCGTAGTATCGCTGCCCAGTTCAAGGAAAAGCTCATCCAGAAAGGTCTGGAACAGCGCCTGCAAAAAATTCAGGCTGCCCCCGCGCCTCAGGCTAAAATTGGCGGAGCAGAAATTCCCGAGGCTTTCACCCGCTTTGATCGTCAACCCGGCTATCAGCAGGTGCATCTCATGCGGGAAGGCGCGGAGCGCTTTGGCGTCAAAAGCCCTTTTTTCCACGTGCACCAGGGCACTGCCGGGGCGCATAGCGCCATCGATGGACGCCGTGTCATCAATTTTGGCAGCTACAATTATCTCGGCCTTTCCGGACATCCCGAAGTGAATGCAGCCGCCCAGGCCGCCATTGCCCAATACGGCAGTTCGGTTTCTGCCAGCCGCATTGTGGCGGGTGAACGCCCCCTGCACCGGCAACTGGAACAGGCCTTGGCCGATTTTTACGGAGTAGATGATGCCCTGACTTTTGTCAGTGGTCACGCCACCAATGTCACCACCATCGGGCATTTACTCGGTCCCCGGGATCTGATCCTGCACGATGAATATGCCCATAACAGCATTGTCCAGGGAGCCCTGTTGTCGGGCGCCCAACGCCTCAGTTTCCCGCATAATGATCTGAATGCGCTGGAAACCTTGTTACGCCAGCAGCGGCGCAAAGCAGAGCGGGTCCTGATTGTGGTCGAGGGCATGTACAGCATGGACGGAGATTTCCCCGACCTGCCGCGCCTGATCGACCTCAAAAAAAGACATCAGGCCTGGCTGATGGTGGACGAAGCCCATTCTTTCGGCGTCTTGGGTGCCACCGGCCGGGGGATTGCCGAGCATTTCAGTATCAATACCCACGATGTCGATATCTGGATGGGCACCCTCAGCAAAACCCTCGCCGCCTGCGGTGGTTATATTGCTGGTGAGCAAGCCCTGATTGATAACTTACGCTATCTGGCGCCGGGATTCCTATACAGTGTCGGACTGGCTCCGCCCCTGGCCGCCGCCGCCCTGACGGCGCTGAGCATCCTCCAGAAAGAACCAGACAGGGTCCAAACTCTGCAGACGCGTGGTCAATACTTTCTGGAAGAAGCGAAAAGGCAGCAGATGGATACGGGGTTCAGCGCCGGTTATGCCATTACCCCCCTGATTGTTGGCAGCTCTCTGCAGGCCGTGCGCCTCTCATCCCAATTGCTGGAGCAGGGCGTGCATGTGCAACCCATCCTCTATCCAGCGGTGCCGGAAAAACAGGCGCGCCTGCGTTTTTTCCTGAATGTCGAGCATAGCATCGAAGAACTCCGGGATAGCCTGATCAGGCTGAAAGGCTTGCGTTAATATGTATATACAAAATCGTATTGTTTCTTTATCATGCTGAAAGACTGTCAGCGTTATTTTGAATGGGATGACAGGAAGGCTGAGGCGAATTTCAATAAACACGGAATTCGTTTTGAGGAAGCGGCACTGGTTTTTAATGATCCATTTGCATTGTCGGAACAGGATCGTATTGAAAATGGCGAACAGCGCTGGCAAACCATCGGTATGTCTGGTTCCTGTCTCATGCTACTGGTAGCGCATACAGTATTTTATGAGGAACAGAACATTGAAATCGTACGCATCATCAGTGCGCGCCGCGTGAACAAGAAGGAAAGGAGGCGTTATGAGCAAGGTGAGGTATAAGCAAGGTGATTTGCCGCCGCTGAGCGATGAGCGTTTAGCAGAACTCAAGATGCTGAAAGAAAGGCCGGATAGTGAAATTGATTACAGTGATATTCCCCCACTCGAAGAAACATTTTGGGCGCGTGCGGTCCCTAATCCATTTTTCAAGCCGGTAAAAACCCATGCATCTGTGAGAATTGACTCCGACGTGCTGGCTTGGCTCAAAAGCCAGGGTAAGGGTTATCAGACCCGGCTCAATGCCATTTTGAGGAAGGAGATGCTTCGCTCTCTTCATCATAAGGTTTGAGTTACGCTAAAGACTTTCTGGTGATTCCCGCAGACTTATACGCCGTCGGATTTTCGGCCTGGAAACAGGGGCCGCTGCGGGCCTTTCTGCCCGAGGCGCGGCTGCATTTTATCCGCCACCCCCGTCAGGCACCGGCGGGATCCACCCTGTTGCTCTGGGGAGCGCAAACGGCGCCGGAGGGTCACCCCATTATTCGTGTGGAAGACGGATTTTTACGCTCCATTGGCTTGGGTGCCGATCTGATTGCGCCCTTGTCTTATTGTTTTGATGGCAGCGGCCTCTATTACGACGCCAGCAAAAGCTCGGACCTTGAACAAATACTCGCCACCCATGATTTTGATGCGACGCTTCTGGAGCGCGCCCGTGCCCTGCGCGAACAAATCGTGGCCTTGGGACTCACCAAGTACAACGTCGGGCAGGGGGGATGGCAGCGGCCGGAAACCCGTCTGCCCAGCATTCGGTCGCCTGAGAGTAATCTCTCCGCCCAGCGGCAAAGTAGGCAGCAACACTCGCAGGCATTGGCCCACAATCAGGCCGTTACCCAGGTCATCCTGGTCGTCGGGCAGGTGGAAAGTGACGCCAGCATTGCCCTGGGCAGCGCCAGTACCCAGAGTAATCTGGCGCTGCTGCGCCAGGTGCGAGAAATGCACCCTGACGATTACATGGTTTACAAGCCCCACCCGGACGTCAGTGCCGGGCTGCGCCGGGTGGGCGTGGGAGAAGAGCAGGCGGCAGCCTACTGTGACGAAGTAGTCCATGACGTCAGCATGCATCAACTGCTGACTCAGGTAGATCAGGTGCATGTCATGACTTCCGCAGCGGGCTTTGAAGCCCTGTTGCGCAACAAACCGGTGACCTGTCACGGCAGTCCTTTTTACGCCGGATGGGGTTTGACCAACGACCGGGAAACGATCCCCCGGCGGCAACGCCGACTCAGCCTGGATGCCCTGGTCGCCGCAGCGCTCATCCTCTACCCCCGTTACATTCACCCTCAGGAACAACGCCTCTGCAGCCCCGAAGCCGCAGTCAATGCCTTACACGCCCAGCGCGGCGGTGCAACAGACTATCACCTGCCGTTCTGGCGCAAAGCCTTTCGGCTGGTGTTGCGTCAGGTGGTGGGGGTGCGATGAAAAAATTCCTGTTTCTGCAAGGGGTCGCCAGCCCGTTTTTTGCCCTGCTGGCTGATCGGTTGGTGCAGCGCGGTCATCAGGTGCTGAAAATCCAGTTTTGTGGCGGGGACATGGTCTACTGGTTTCCACGCAAAGCCCTGCATTTCCGCAAAAGCCTGGATATGCTGCCCGAATTTCTCCAGCAGACCTTCCAGCGCGAACAGATCACCGATGTGGTGCTTTTCGGCGATCAGCGTCCGGTCCATCAGTCCGTGCATACCCTTGCCAAAGCCCGGAATATTGCCGTCCACGTTTTTGAAGAAGGCTATTTGCGGCCATTCTGGCTGACCCTGGAAAGGGGAGGTGTCAATGCCCATTCCCAACTGCCCAAGGACCCGGACTGGTACCGCCACATTGTTGACCGGGTGCCCATACCCGATAATAGTCAGGCGTTTCTCGGCAAGTTCAAAATACGTGCCCTGCATGACGTGCTTTACCATAGTGGCGATATTCTGAACCCTATTGCCTACCGGCATTACCGGCATCACGCCCCCATGCATCCCATTCGCGAATACTTCTGGTATGTGCGCCGCTACCCCAAAATCCGGCACCGCCTGAAAAGCGATCTGGCCCGTAATTATCGTCTTGTCGAAAGTGGTCAGCCCTTTTTTTTGCTCCCTCTGCAGCTCTACAGTGACAGCCAGATCACCTGTCATTCGCAGTTTTGTGATACCTATGATTTTATTCGCCAGAGCCTGGAATCTTTTGCCCAATATGCCGACAAAGACCTGCATCTGGTCATCAAAAACCATCCGCTCGACCCCGGCATCCTTCCCTACGAAACCTTTGCTCAGAAAACCGCCCGGCAACTGGGGATTCTCGACCGGATTCATTATTATGATTACGGCAATCTCGAACTTTTCCTGCAGTATTGCCAAGGGGTGGTGACCATCAACAGTACGGTGGGCACCTGGGCGCTCAACTCCGGAAAACCAGTGATAACTCTGGCTAATCCGGTTTACAATGTGGCTGGTCTCACCAGCCAGCAGCGTCTTGCCGAGTTCTGGAACCAGCCCCATGCTCCCGATCCGGAGCTCTGGTCCGCATTCCGCCGGGTGCTGATATATGGGACCCAAATCAACGGCGGCTTTTATTGCAACACCGGTATGCAACTGGCGCTGGAAACCGCCGCCGCCAGACTTGAACTACAACAGTCCCCCATAGAGGAACTTTTATGCCGCAACGATCTCCGCAAACCATCCTCCTTACCGGCGCGACCAGCGCCATTGGCGCCGCCCTGGTCACCGCCTACGCCCGACCCGGCGTAACCCTGCACCTGCACGGGCGTAACCGCAGCAAGCTGGACGCCATTGCGCAGTCTGCCCAGACTCAGGGCGCAACGGTCACCCAGCGCAGTTTTGACGTGCGCGACAGTGCCACCCTGCGTGCCTGGGTAGCAGATTGCGAAAAAAACGGCCCGCTGGATCTGGTGATTTCCAACGCCGGCATGAACATCAACACCGGCCCCGACGAATCCGGCGAAGTCTGGGAAGAAGCCGAAGCCCTCATGGACGTGAACCTGCACGCCACCCGCGTCCTGGTAGATGCCGTGCTCCCCGCCATGCGTGCCCGCCACGCCGGACAAATCGCCCTGATGAGCTCGCTGGCCGGTTACTTCGGCCTGCCTGTGACGCCCAGTTATTGCGCCTCCAAGGCGGCCATCAAAGCCTACGGTGAAGCCCTGCGTGGCTGGTTGGGAAAAGAGGGTATTGGCATCAGTGTCATCATGCCCGGCTATGTGGACTCGGTCATGTGTCGGGAAATGCCCGGTCCCAAGCCTTTCCTCATGCAGCCGCCGCGCGCGGCGGCACTCATCCGCCAAGGGCTGGCCCGCAACCAGGCGCGCATCAGCTTTCCCTTTCCCCTCAATTTCGGCACCTGGTGGCTGGCGGTGCTTCCTGCCGCCATTTCGGTCTGGATTGTCGGCCTGATGGGCTATAACGGTCACCATGACTGAACTGCTCTGGCCCTGGTGTCTGGCAATCGGCTGGCTGCTGTCCTTTGCGGCGGAGGCCCTCGTGCATCCCCGCCCCAGGCTGCCGGGCCGCCCCTTATGGACTTATCTGCTCCATAGCGGCCTGTGGCTGCTGATATTCACCGTCTTTCTGCTCATCGTTCAGCGCCCGATATTTGCCATGCTGGCGAGTCTCGGCATCTGGCTGGCGGTGGTGTTGGTGGGTAACGCAAAAGCCGCCAGCCTGCGTGAACCTTTCGTATTCATGGACTTTGAATACTTCACCGATGCCATCAAACATCCCCGTCTGTATTTACCCTTTCTCGGCCTGTGGCGGGCCATCGCCCTGGGGGTCATTGCCGTAGCCGTCATTGGCGCGGCACTCTGGGCGGAAACGCCACTGACGGCACAAATGCCCTGGCTGGTTTTTCTCAAATATAATGCCTTGTCATTATTCGCTGCAGCCTGCCTGCTCTGGGTGGGCGACCGCTGGTCTGACGCACCCAGCCTGCAGCCGGACAAAGATATCCGCGACATGGGTTTTGCCCCCAGTCTCTGGCTATACGGCTGGGCAGAACGGGCCCCTGTTCAGGTGCCCGCTGCCCGACCCTTTGGTCCCCGGTCAGAACCGCCGCATATTCCGGTTCCAAATCCGAACATCCCGGAACTCCCCAGTCATACAGAATCCGCCGGTCATCTGGTCATCGTCCAGAGCGAATCGTTTTTTGATGTGCGCCGCCTCTGGCCACACATTGCCCCGGAAGTGTTCAGGGATTTTGACGCGGCTCATCGTCAATGTGTGCAAAGCGGGCAAATTCGTGTACCGCCCTGGGGCGCCAATACCATCCGTACCGAATTCAGTCTGCTCACTGGTTGGTCACCGGCTGCGCTCGGTATTCATCAGTTTCAGCCTTACCGCTTTCTGGCGCGTCGGCCCCTGCCCAGCATCGCCTGGCGACTCAAGGCCCAGGGCTACCGGACCATCTGCATCCACCCCTATCCCTCCAGCTTTTACGCCCGCAATACCATTTATCCGTTGCTCGGCTTTGATGATTTTCTGGATGTTGCGGAATTTACGCCGGAAGACCGCAGCGGCCCCTATACCGGTGACCGGGCGGTTGCCGACAAGACCCTGCAAATACTGCAGGGTACTACCCAGCCGACCTTCATCTTCATTATTACCATGGAAAACCACGGCCCTCTGCATCTGGAATCGGTCAGCGCCGCCGAAAAGAAAACCCTGCTCTTGCAGGAGCCTCCCGTCAGCGCCGATGACCTGGCCATTTACCTGCGCCACGTCCGCAATGCCGGGGCCATGCTGCAGCAGTTCATGAGCGAACTGCCCAGGCTGTCCCTGCCCAGTGTGCTCGGATTTTATGGCGACCATGTCCCCATCATGGAAAAACTCTATGAGGCCCGTCATTTTGCAGATGGCCGCACCGACTACTGGCTCTGGTCCTCCCGCCACCCAGCCCCCGGCAGCCCGCAGCACCCGGAAATTGCGGTCGCAGAACTGGGCGTCCGCGCG
>DYJM01000008.1:0-7823 GCA_020723125.1 Acidithiobacillus ferrivorans | reverse complement strand
CCCCGGCAGCCCGCAGCACCCGGAAATTGCGGTCGCAGAACTGGGCGTCCGCGCGTTGGAATTACTGATGTAACAGTTGGTTGGCTTAATGCAGTACGTCTACCGCGAGCCCATGGGCGGCTTTCTGCAAGCGCATGTCTGCTGTCCACAACGCCTCACAGCGGTGCGTAAGCGCCACAGCCAGATGTAACGCATCCGGGGTTTTCAGTCCAAAACGGGCACGGAGCATTGCACCTTGCGTGAACACCTCATCAGACATATCCAGCAAGGTGAACCGCGACATTCCATCCTCATAGTAACGTTGCAGTGCAACATTACCATCGCGCATGGGTGCGACCAGGCACTCAAATTTCACCAAGGATGAAATGGCATAACTCGAAGCAGGTTTCTGCTTCAGCGCAGATTTGACGCGGCCACCCCAAACGGGATGATCCTCGAAAGCATAGACCAATAAACAGGTGTCCAGATAAATTAATCCCATCCCCGTCGCTCCTGGGCCAGTGCGTCATCTATTTCCTGTCCGGAGCGTCGAAGAACTTGCGGGAGCGGGTGTTTGTCCAGCCAGGCAAGTATGTCAAGCTGATCTGTATCGGATGCAGGACTGACCGGTACCAACTTCACGGCCGGTATTCCCCGATTAGCAATGATGACTTCTTCACCTTGCTGGGCAAGACGCACCAGTTGGGATAAACGATTTTTAGACTCCAGTATATTGATTTGCATTTTTAAATTCTCGCAGTAACCGCACCAAGTTCAACTTGGCCAGAATATGAGCCTTTCTAGCCAGGTAGTCAAGTAGTTGGTCCTCCCGCCACCCAGCCCCCGGCAGCCCGCAGCACCCGGAAATTGTTGTGGCAGCACTGGGCGTCCGCGCGCTGGCAAACCTGTTGCCGTGGTTATCTCCATGGACGAGTACGAGAATATTGAGGCGCTCAAGTTGAAACTATTGCAATCGAGGGTGGCCCAGGCAATGTGAAGTTGATCGCCCAACGATCTAAATTTGAGGACAAGTGTAGACTTGCATTTGGCTAGATTCTAGTAGTGATTCATCTGAAGCGGGTCAATAGCCCCCCATAAACTTGCGCTATCGGTCCAACTTGAGGCATTATGGCCAAAAACAACAGCAGAAAGCAGCAAAGCAGGGGTAACCTTCAGTTTTTGAATGATTAACCGCAAAAGAGGGATTTGCTTAATGGCACTAATACCCGTCATCCTCTCCGGAGGCACCGGCTCGCGTTTATGGCCTTTGTCCCGCAAGGCTTTCCCCAAACCCTTCGTGGCCCTGCCCGACGGCGAAAGCCTCATCCAGAAAACCCTGCGCCGGGTCATCGACATCAAAGAAGATGCCCCACTGCTGACGGTGACTAACCGCAATTACTACTTCCTGACCCGCGACACCTTTGCCGAATGTGCCCGTGTTCATGGCCAAACCGTGCGCAATGTGCACTACCTGCTCGAACCCGCCGGACGCAACACCACCCCGGCCATGGCCGCCGCCGCGCTCTGGGCGCAGGAAGTCGCCGGACCGGAAAGCATCCTGCTGGTGCTGCCCTCGGACCACCTCATTCATGACCAGAAAGCCTTTGCCGAAGCCGTACACAAAGCGCAGAAGCTTGCCGAACAAGGTTATCTGGTGACTTTTGGGGTCACCCCGACGGGTCCTGAAACCGGTTATGGCTACATTCAGAAGGGCAGTGCCCTGGACAGCGGCTATCAGGTCGCCCGTTTTGTCGAAAAACCCAACCAGAGCAAAGCCCAGGATTACCTCGACAGCGGCGACTACCTCTGGAACTCCGGCATGTTCTGCATGCGCGCCGATAGTCTGCTCAAAGCCCTGCAAACCGACGCCCCGGAAGTGCTGGAAGCCGTGCAGGCGGCCATCGCCTCCGCCACCCGCAACGGCGACACCTGGGAACTGGGTCAGGAATTTGCCCTGGCCCCGGACATCTCCATTGACTACGCCGTCATGGAAAAAGCTCCCAATGTGGCCGTGGTGCAGGCAGATTTCGACTGGAATGACCTGGGTGCCTGGAGTGGCTACGGTTCTTTGATGACCAAAGATGCCCAAGGGAATCAGGTACACGCCCCCGATTGTGTGCTGGTAGATAGTCAGAATTGTGTCGTCCAGAGTCCTGAACGGCTCACGGCCATTCTCGGTTTGCAGGATATTCTGATTGTAGACACCCCCGATGCCCTGCTGGTGGCCGACCGCCGCCGGGATCAGGAAGTCAAAACCATCGTCGAGAAGCTCAAGGCCCGCAAACACAGCACTGTTGATCTCCACACCACCGTCCATCGTCCCTGGGGCACCTACACCACGCTGGAAGAAGGCGATCATTTCAAAATCAAGCGCATTGTCGTCAAAAAAGGCGAGAAGCTCTCCCTGCAGATGCACCACCACCGCAGTGAACACTGGATTGTGGTATCCGGCACCGCCCGCATTGTCAACGGTCAGGAAGAAAAACTCATCATGACCAACCAGTCCACCTATATTCCGGCGGGTTGTCAGCATCGTCTGGAAAACCCCGGCATGATGGATCTGGTACTCATCGAAGTGCAAAGCGGTGCCTATCTGGGTGAAGATGACATCGTCCGCTTTGATGATATCTACGGACGTGCTGAAGCTACAGCAACCACTGCCTAAAACCAACAGGAAACAACTGCGTGCTCAAGGCCCTCTGGACCCGAATCAAAAACCTGAACAAGCTCTTTATCTGGATCGTGCTGGTCCCGACAGGCTTATCCATCCTCTATTTTGGATTGATTGCTTCTCCTGTTTACATTAGCGAAGCACGCTTTGTGGTGTACAGCCCCAACCAGCGGGTGAGTACCAGTGGACTGGCTTCCCTGCTCAGCAATCTGGGGGGCAGCAATTCCACCAGTGCGGCACAGACCATCAGCTCTTACATTTCGTCCTGGGACGGCATGATGGCGGTCAACAAGCTGTATCCCCTTAAACAGGTTTTTGGCAACAGCAATATTGATATTTTCAACCGCTTTGGGGGCGTGTTTTATCCCTATACGTCTTATGTGCGCCTGTGGCGTTACTACCAGAACATGGTGACGGATACACTGGACAGTGCCAACGGCATCAGTGAACTGAAGGTCCGCGCCTTTTCCGCCCACGATGCCCAGAAAATCAATGATTTTTTGCTGGCGAAAAGTCAGGATATTGTCAATCAACTCAATGAAACGGCTCGCCATCGTGCTGTATATTATGCCAAACAGGATGTTGAACAGGCCAAACGCACCCTGCGGGACGCCACTCTTGCGCTGGCTGATTACCGCAACAGCCATGCCGTATTTAGCCCCACCGCGCAGAGCAGTTTGCAATTGTCTATGGTCAGCCATCTTCAGGATCAGTTGATTGCACTGCAAACCGAATTGCACACTATCGTGATCCACGCGCCGGGTAATCCCCAGATTCCTGTTTTGAAAAGCAACATACAGGCCCTGAAGGGGCAGATTGCCAAGGAAAAAGCTACGGTAACGGGCGATCGGGAATCTCTGGCCAGTAAAGACAAGGAATATGAACGGCTCACCGTCAATCAGGTTCTCGCCCAGAAACTGCTGGAGGCTGCCGTGACCTCATTGGAGCAGGCGCGGGCAACCGCACAAAAGCAGGAACTGTATCTGGAAACCATCAGTCGTCCCAATTTGCCGGATGCGCCCCAGGAACCCAAACGCTTTGAGGATATTCTGGCGGTATTGATTGTTTCTCTGATGATCTGGGGTGTATTGAGCATTTTGTATGCAGGCGTGAAGGAGCACCATGAGCGCTAGTACCACAACAAAAGAAACTTTCTGGTTTCAGTTACGGCTGCAACTGCGGGTGATCTGGGCGTTGATGCTGCGGGAAACGGTCACTCGATTTGGCAGGGAAGGGCTGGGGATGTTGTGGATGATTGCTGAGCCAGCCCTGTTTGTGGTGGGGGTTATGATTATTTTTTCATTCGTTGATTCGGGATATCCATATGGAATTACCCCGGCAGAATGGTTGGCAGTAAGCTACCCCACGCTGCTTTTATGGAGAAATACAACTGGACGTATAACAAAAGCTATAGAAGTAAATAGAGCTCTTTTACATCATCAACCTATAAGGCCTATGGATATATTGTATGCAAGAATATTGCTTGAATTTTCAAGTGGATTAATAGTTTTTTTGTTTTTATTTCCAATTTTTATTGTTATTGGCATTTGCCATATGCCTAAAAATATTTTAACAATGGCTCTTGGGTATTTATTGATTGTGTGGTTCTCTTTCGGTTTTGTTTTGATTATGGCAGGCTTGGCAGAGTTAAGTGAAGCTATTGAAAAAACGTCGCATATCATTCTATACTTAATGCTACCTTTTTGTGGAGTATTTATACCCACATTTATTGTACCTGAACCGTACAGGGGATATTTGCTCTACTTTCCACTGATTGATGCCGTTGATTATTTCCATCATGGTTATTTTGGTTCAGGTGTGCCAAGTTACTATCATTTGGGTTATTCGGTAATTGTTTTGTTGGGTATGACCTTGTTTGGCCTTGCAATATCTGGTGTAGCAATAAAGAAAGTGTCAATAAATTAAAAAGACCTTAATCGGGGGTTGTGAAATGAAAAAAAATGAATTCAGAATTAACCATGCTTATGAATTATTGAGTCTAGATGGAGAAGAATTTGTAGAAGCATGCTATCTCGTTTTTTTGGGTAGAACACCAGAAAAAAATGGATTGAACTATTACTTGGGAAGACTATCAGATGGTGTCAGCAAAAAGGAAGTTATTAGACAAATATTCTTATCAAGCAATAATTCTGACGCATTAAAAATTATAGGGGTTAAGAGTTTTATAAAAAGTAGATGGATCTCTCATTTTCTTTGCAAATTCACCAGCAGTGCTATTCAAAATAGAAATCAATATTATTTAGCAAAATTATCTAACAGCATAAATAAAATAACAGAACAGTTAGACAAAAAAACTTATGATACTTTTGATAAAATAAATAAAGTTGACATACCAACCATCGGTAATGTGACATTAGAAAGATATTATAATGTGGTGAATAAAGTGAGGATGCTGGTCGAATCCGATAAGGATATAGAGGGTTTAGGTTTGGCATCACTGCCGGATAAGCTGAATCAGTTACCCCAAAGTTATGACTTTTTCTTTGTCTATTTTACAAAGGTTGAATTGTGATGTCTCGTATCTTAATTGATTGTGCATATATTGATTTCTCAAAGCAGCCAACAGGAATACCCAGAGTTGTATTAAAATATATAGAAATTGGTTATGAATGGGGTGTTAAGAACGGTGTAGAGGTAATACCAGTTGTAACAACTGATAAGGGGTGTTTTATTGTTGAACCTTTACCCGGAGAAAATCCTCCGGAATCGCTTATTAATCTAATTAATCTAATGTTGAAAGAGGAAAAAGATGATGCGAAGGTAACGCGCAAACCCCAAGAAACAGACGATGACTGTAAAAAAATCATAATAAAAAATGGAGACATACTCTTTTGTCCAGCATATTGGCACGATCTGCCAGCTTCTTTTTATAAAAATGCAAAAAAGGAAGGGGCAAAAATTATAATTCTCGTCCATGATATATTGCCGATTACTCATTCTAAATATTATAACTATCCTTGGAGGCAGGATACTTTTCTTGCGAATGTTCTCCATGCTTGTGAGTATGCTGATGCTTTTTTTACAGTCAGTAAATATACTGCTGATTCACTTATCCAATTTGCTAAAAGGAGAAAAATAAATTTACCTCCTATTGCGGTTTCTTATAATGGATATGAGACGTTAGTTGATGTTGATGATTGCCCATCAGATCATGAGATAACGCTTGATTTTTGGAATCCTTTAGCTTCTAGCGTTTTTGACTGTAGGCCTTTCTTGATGGTTGGTTCCGTTGAGCCCAAAAAAGGCCATATTCCAGTAATAGATACTTTTGAATTGATGTGGCAACTTGGATTCCAAAAAAAACTAGTTATAGTAGGAAGGCGTGGCTGGAAGTTTCAAGAAATTGAAAATAAAATAATAAAATCAAAATATTACAACGAAAATCTTTTTTGGTTTGATGACTTAGATGATGTAGATTTGTTTTTGGCCTATAAAAAAAGCCTTTCTTTAATTTTTTCCTCTGTAAGTGAGGGTTTTGGTTTGCCGATTATTGAAGCAATTAATTGTAATTGTCCTGTTATTTATTATGATAATCAAATTTCTAGAGAGGTTGCAAGGGGTTGCGGTATACCCTTTAGGAATCAGTCAAGCTTAGTCAAAGCTTGCCTAGAAATATCTGTTGATAAAAATATCAATTGTATTGACAACATTAACAAATGGCCATCATGGGATCAGTATACTCCGAAAGTGTTTTCATTTATGTTAAATGAGCTGCCTAATCTTTCTGGTTTGAAAGTTATTGAGTTATAGAAATCACGATAGAAAATGTTTTTTATGGATAGAATAATTTTGGTTGTTTTTTTGCTGTGGAGGTTGTAGATGAAGAATTTTTATATTATTGGAGACTCTCATTCTGTAATATGGGAAGGCAACGATGTGTTAGCTAGAAGTTCGTTTTCCGCTTTTAAATATGTTTCAGCTTTCCATTTACCCGATCCTTTGGCATGGAACTTGATGAATTCAGATTTAAGTGGTTTTGGAAAGTGGGGTGATGCAATATTTTCGATTATTAAGGATAACGAAATAAATCAATTCAATACTTCTTGTATCATGTTATCATTTGGTGAAATCGATATCAGAACTCAAGTTATCAAACGTGCAAAGCTGCAAAATATCTCAATTAGCACCGCAGTTGATTATATTGTAAATAGATTAGTATTGTTTTCAGAATTGTTATATTTAAAAACCAATATTCCTTTGCTTTTATGGGAGCCTGTTGCGACACAATCTGAAGGAGTAACTAATCCTAAATTTCCAACTGTTGGTTCTGAATTTGAGCGGAATTATGCCACAAAAATATTCCAAATCAGAGTAAGAGAAGCTGTAAAAAAACTACAAACTACCGGACATAAAATCTTTTCATTTGGGATATATGATGAAGTGTCTGTATTTTATAAAACTAGAAAGTTTTTTTTAATGATGGATGCCATTTAAATTTAAATGGACTTCGTCTTGCTATTAAAGCCCTTGAAGAATTGTGTCGAATTCACTCGTTATCTTTTGATAATTATTTTTCTAACATTGATTTCTTTTTAGACGCCTATACTGAAAGAGAAATTTCGTGTAACGTTAAAATAACAATGTCTTCTATTTATTCTCATCCCTATGGTCTAGTCTGTATTGACAATAAATGGTGCTTTCGTACGCAAAAGGAAAAAAATCCATACGTGATAATTGATATTGGTTATTCTTCATTAGTAAAAAAAATAAATTTATATAATAGATTTGATGCTCATAAAGATCGGGCAAGTTCTTTAACGGTTTCTGTTGGAAATGATATAAATGATATGGTAAGAATAGCCGTTATGGATAAAATCTGGGGTGAAAATGATTATCCTATTGTTTGCACTTTTGGTGATGGGTGTGTCAGTGTTCAAATGGGTGATGTATTTTTAACTAAAACCAACCTGCCATTTGTAGCCTTTCGTTATATCTTCTTGTCATTAGTTGGTGATGAATTTTTCCATCTAGGTAAGGTTGAAATAATTGAACATTCATATCTCAGGTTTGATCCTTTCTCGACATTGCGAATTGATCCAGATTTTTCTTCTTAAGATATGCGATCTTTCTTTTAAAAGTCATAGATGCGCTGTCAGAACTCAAACCAGCGGGCCTGCTGATACTGGAAACCCCCAATGCCGAGAATCTGGTC
>DYJM01000294.1 GCA_020723125.1 Acidithiobacillus ferrivorans | reverse complement strand
CTGTCAAGTTGTCGGAGCCGGTGCAGGAGTGCAGAGGGCACAGCATCGGCTTTACTGTCGAAGGACCTTAACAATTGCAGAGTGACAGGAAGGACGGAAGCGGGAGACGGTCAAAAGAAGTCCGAAACCGAGAGGTGACGGAACTACTGATGGAGAGTTTGATCGTGGCTCAGGATGAACGCTAGCGGCGCGCTTAATGCATGTAAGTCGAGCGATGAAGCCCTTCGGGGCAATCAGCGGCAGACGGGTGAGTAACACGTGGATGACCTGCCCTCAAGACCGGGATAACGGATGGAAACATGCGCTAATACCGGATAGACTGCTGGGGTCGCAGCCGGCAGTAAAGCTAAGGTGCTTGAGGAGGGGTCCGCGGCCCATCAGCTAGTTGGTAGGGTAATGGCCTACCAAGGCGCAGACGGGTAGGGGGTGTGAGAGCATGGCCCCCCACAATGGGACTGAGAGACGGCCCATACTCCTACGGGAGGCAGCAGCAGGGAATATTGCACAATGGACGGAAGTCTGATGCAGCGACGCCGCGTGGATGAAGAAGGCCTTCGGGTCGTAAAATCCTTTTTGGGGGGAAGAGGGAGGACGGTACCCCCGGAATAAGCGTCGGCTAACTACGTGCCAGCAGCCGCGGTAATACGTAGGACGCGAGCGTTATCCGGATTTACTGGGCGTAAAGCGTCTGTAGGCGGTTGTGTAAGTTGGATGTGAAAGCTCCGGGCTTAACTCGGAGAGGCCATTCAATACTGCGCGACTAGAGGGCGTGAGAGGGGAGCGGAATTTCCGGTGTAGCGGTAAAATGCGCAGATATCGGGAGGAACACCAGTGGCGCAGGCGGCTCCCTGGTACGCACCTGACGCTGAGAGACGAAAGCTAGGGGAGCGAACAGGATTAGAGACCCTGGTAGTCCTAGCCCTAAACGCTGGATGCTAGGTGTGGGGTCGAACAGGCTCTGTGCCGCAGCGAACGCGCTAAGCATCCCGCCTGGGGAGTACGGCCGCAAGGTTAAAACTCAAACGAATTGACGGGGCCCCGCACAAGCAGCGGAGCGTGTGGTTTAATTCGATGTTACACGAAGAACCTT
>DYJM01000293.1 GCA_020723125.1 Acidithiobacillus ferrivorans | reverse complement strand
TCTTCCTCAGCACCTTGGGGAGCGTGCACAGGCGTCTGGTAAAGCCTTCCAGCACAGCCTCCGCTGAGGAATCGTCCACCTTGGCCAGGATGACGAAGCGCGTGCTGCGATCCACCAAGGTGCCGATGGCGCTCCCGTTGAAGGCGCCTTTGATGAGGTCTCCCTCCCAGTGCCCAGGCAGGTATCATATTCGCCATTTTTACCCTCCACAGTGTTCAGGTTGCATCAGACCCTACCGAATCACGACAGTTGCAACGGGCGGCGGTCATAAGCCTTATAACGCATCGCTCCGGGCGCTGATCCCCATGTGCCCCTTCGTTAGGCCAGTCTGACCGGCCCTGGATACCGTTCCAGGGTCACATCACTGGTCAAGAGTACCAGTCCCTCGACCTTTGCCTGCGCAATCAACAACCGGTCGAAGGGATCTCTGTGAATCAGTGGCAAAGTGTCCACCGCAACCGCATGCTCTCCGGAGATGGGTAATTCGACATAGCCATTGTCAATCAGCCCACGGCGCAGCAGACGTGCATCCACCTGAAAGTCTGGCCGGTTTAATCCATTCTTGATGACCACTTCCCAAAGGCTGACGACGCTGAACAGCAGTTCGTTTTCCAGATCAGCCATCAGCGCACGAGCACCGGCAGGCACCCGCTCCAGACTGTCCGCAGCCCAGAGCAGCAAATGCGTGTCCAGCAGCAGCTTCACAGGCGCCCCTCGAACAAGGCCGCAATTTCGTCGGCAGCCATCGTATTGAAATCATCCGGGACCTGGATTTGACCGGACAGAAATCCAAACCGCTTCTGCTGTGATGCTTCCGGCGTTTCCAGTGCAACGACTTTCACCATGGGCTTTCCTGCCTTGGCGATCACGAAAGACTCCCCCTTGGAAGCCTTCTCAACCAATCGGGAAAGCTGCGTTTTTGCTTCGTGCATATTGTAGGTTTGCATGACGACCCCTGTGGACTAATGTCAATGAACTAAGTCTACTACAGTTGCCTCAAGAGAAGTAACCCGGTTATCTCCTCCAGATTGTTCGTGCGTTATTTCTCTCCATCTCTACCTCCACCCGTACTTTTCGCGGTATTACCCACCCGTTT
>DYJM01000292.1 GCA_020723125.1 Acidithiobacillus ferrivorans | reverse complement strand
CTGCGTGAAAGGTATCACAATGACACGGGTAAATCTTTGCTTTAACGCAAATGACGGAAAGCGCCCCTCCACTCCAGCAGTTCCCAGTATGTCATTGCGAGGGCGGTTTTCTCGAAGCAATCCCCCATTCTTGGCAAGGAGATTGCTCACCTGCACTGCTCCGCAGCGCGGTGCAAGTGTCGTACCTCGCAATGACATTCTCATATTGGGAATTGCTGAAAATAAGCAATGCTTCTTGACGCTTCGCCTTTAGTGACATAAAATAACCGAACACAATTCGGTTATTTTATTAACCACACCCATCCTTTTGTAACGGAGAGACCGTGCTTGTCCGCTTCCATCACAAAATGACCAACCCCTGGATCGCGCTTTTCTTTGGCGCATTGACAGGGCTTCTTTTTTCACGCCTCGCCGCTGGACTGGCGACTCTCCCTCCCGGCGCGCCAGGCATTCTTGACTTGCAACTGGCATTCACTCCTGAGCGTTTTCAATTTGTGATGGAGCAATGGGGCGAAGCGTCCATGCAAAATTATGTGACAGGTATATGGCTGGATTACATCTACCCTGTCGCTTATTCCCTTGCGCTGGCAGGTTTCATTGCGTGGCTCACTGCCCGCCCGAATCAATCTCCCGCCCGCTGGCATTTATTCCTGTTCAGCCTGCCATTTATCGCAGGCGGGTTGGATTGGGTGGAAAACAGCCTGCACCTGCTCATGCTGGCAGGGTTGCATTCCACTCCATCCGCATTGGTCTTCCTCGCCTCCCTCGCCGCCGCCCTAAAATGGACTTTGGCGGCGATTTCGATACTGGCAATCCTTCTGCTTCTGCTGGCAAAAGCCGCAGTTTTCATTTCACGAAAGGACAATCTGATGAAGACAATCAAAAAAATCATGATTTATCTACTGTTCTTCCTCCTTATCCTCGCCATTGCCGCGCCGACTTTCGCCTGGTTCGGCGTGATCCGCCCCGCCCTGCCGCAAGCGGACGGCGAACTCGCGCTCGATGGTCTCAGCGCGCCCGTCACGGTCTATCGTGATGCCAGCGGCATCCCGCACATCCTCGCCGAGAACGCGCATGACCTGTTCTTCGCGCAGGG
>DYJM01000291.1 GCA_020723125.1 Acidithiobacillus ferrivorans | reverse complement strand
CAATTCAACGCCAACAAGGCTTAACAGGAGTCAAGCATGGCAACAACGATGAACTCTGCAGCAAGCGATCAAGCCACGCCACATGCGTGGCGCATACTGGCCATTGGCATGCTCGCCGTGCGTTTTGTCCAGGGCTGGATTTACTGGGGTGGTGGCTCTCGCCGCTTCATTTATGGCCCCCAGAAAATCAATCCAGCCGACCACTGGATGGCCTATAAGTTTCAAACCGCCATGCCGGGAGCCATTCTCGGTACGGATCATTTGATAGCCTTTTTACTGCACCACTTTGTCCTGCTGTATGCAGGCGTCATCATTTTCAGTGCGGTAGAGCTGATTTCCGGATTGATGCTGATTTCCGGCTTTCTGACCCGACTCGCGGCTTTTTTAACCCTGGGTCTTTCTTTCTCACTGATGCTGATGTTCGGATGGCAAGGGGCTACCTGTATTGATGAATGGACCATGGCAGCATCCAACTTCGGCATGGGCATCACCCTGCTCCTCGTTGGTGGTGGTGCATACTCCATTGACAACTGGATGATGAAACGCAATCCGGCCTTGGCCCAGAAAGGCTGGTTTCGCTGGCTGGGAGGGAGCCTACCCCTGCCCCTGTCTGACGACGCTTTCAAAAAGCTGGCCCTGACCCTGTTCTGGATTGCGGTCATTTTCATTGTCGTCACCTATTCTTACTATCGTGGCTCAGTGATCACCCCCTTCCACGGCGATCCTACCGGCGTGAAGGCCCACCATGTCAAAATGACCGATGTGCGGGTTCTGCCCGATGGTCGCGTGGATGTGCATATGTATATTGATGCGGGAACAGGTTCCGAACCGGCGCATATTATTGCCATCCGTCTGCTGGATTATAATGGCAAAGTCGTGGAGTCCTGGGATGGCAAGCAGCTTTCCCATCTGAATCCCAAGGATATACACAATGATTTTGCTTATCAGCAATTTGCTCCTGATAAAATTCTGGGCCTGAAGGCAGGTCTTGGTGCAGAAGCCACGTTGCATCTGCCGGTCAGCAGTACGGGCTTTATCAATACCAGTTCCGGTCCTTACCAGTTGCAAGTACTGAACATCAATGGTCAGAAAGCGGA
>DYJM01000290.1 GCA_020723125.1 Acidithiobacillus ferrivorans | reverse complement strand
AGGGTACGTTCTGCGGCAGCATGCTCCCCAGCCCGCCATTGGGTCAGGGCAATTTCCAGTTGCAGGTTACTGCGCGGATAGGGAAACAGGGGGCGCTTTAAGCCAGCGCGTAAAAAATCCACGCCCGCCTGCACATGTCCTGCCTGCACATCCGCCAACTGGGCAATCTGATTGCGCAAGCCGACACTTTCGGGATTAATGGCCAAGCCACGACGCCAGGCCAGCAAGGCCTGCCGCTTTGCCTGTGCTTTATCCAAGCCCAAGAGCGAACCCTGATTGAGATAAATATCGCCGATGGAAGCCAACACCCCAGACTGACGCGGAATGCCCACCAGCCCCTGTTCATATTGCTGCAACGCGCTTTTGATGAGCACCCTGCGACGGTCAACACCCAGGGCCTTGTCCTGATCCGCCAGGGTCAAATATTCATTGGCCAGATACACATGGGGCTGGGTAGCCAGAGGCCGCGCAATGGTAAGCCAGTTTGCCGCCTTCATCAAAAAAATGGCGCGCTGATTATTGTTGGGAATCATCCGGTTCAGCCAGCCATTATCACTGAACAAGGCGTAAGTCGCCCCATCCGCCAGCAGGTTCCAGGATGCCACCAAAACACCGACGATCAAAACCGCCTGGGCTATCATCCCATGCTTGATACCCAAACGCGGCAACAGGGGCTGCGTGTCGCCGTGATAACCGTAAATCCGCCAGGCCCGCGCCAAAAACAGACCCGCCAGCACACTCAGGGGCAAGTTGTAAAAAATGAAGTTGCCCAAGGCATGCCCGGTAATGGCAAACACCCCCAACACCAGCCCCAATGCCTCCAGACGCCGATCATCGGACAAGTTCAGGGATTTACCCGCCTTGTAAAGCAGCTTATAGAGGGCATACATCAGGGAACCTGCAAAAGCCAGCAGAAAACCCAGATTGATCAACCCACCTTCGGCCAGATACTCAATATAATCGTTGTGGGCATAGGTACCCGCAGAAGCCAGCTCACCGGGCAAACGGTAGGCCGGATAGTAGAGAAAATAACTGCCCAGCCCCGTCCCCAGCCAGGGATGGCTGAGGAAAATGTGCCAGGTGGCAATCCACATCAGGGCACG
>DYJM01000095.1 GCA_020723125.1 Acidithiobacillus ferrivorans | reverse complement strand
ATCATCCGCCCTCTTGGACCTCGTCCATAAGCCCGCTATAATGTCCAGCCCTGCTTTGCAGTTCAGCGACAGGGTGAAGGAACGGACCAGGTGACCTAATGACGCAAAGCTTATACTCCCCCGACTTTGAAAGAGATTCCTGCGGCTTCGGGCTGATTGCCCAGATGGACAATCAGGCCAGCCATGCCATTGTCGCCACGGCCATTGCCTCACTGGCCCGCCTGACCCATCGCGGTGCAGTGGCCGCTGATGGTAAAAGTGGAGACGGCTGCGGCCTGCTGGTCCAGATGCCGCGCACGTTCTTCCACAGCGTTGCGGCAGAAATGGGTATCAAGCTCCCTGAACATTTTGGTGTGGGTCAGTTTTTCCTGCCCCAGGACGCCACCCTTGCCCAGACCATCCGTGATGCATTGGATGCAGAAGCCCGGGATCTCGGCCTGAGCAGTGTTGCCTGGCGGCAGGTACCGACCGACAACTCGGCTTGCGGAGAAGAAGCCCTGAGCAGCCTGCCAGCCGTCTGGCAGGTATTTGTCGGCCTGCCCGAAGATCAGGACGTGGATACGCATGAGCGGCTTTTGTATCGCCTGCGTCGCCGGGTAGAAAAGCGTTTCGTCGCAGACCCGCAATTTTTTGCCGTCACCTGTTCTTCTCAGGTAATCGGCTATAAGGGTCTGGTCCTTCCGGAAAATCTCCCGGTATTCTATCCCGATCTGCGCGACTCGCGCTTCAGCTCGGCACTGGTCACCTATCATCAGCGCTTTTCCACCAACACCTGGCCGGAGTGGCGCCTTTGCCAGCCTTTCCGGATTCTCGCCCATAATGGCGAACTGAATACGGTGCAGGGTAATCGCCTCTGGGCCAAGGCCCGGGAAGCGCAACTGCACAGTGACCTGTTGCCCATGGCTGAGGTACTTCCGGCCGTAGGCGGTGGCAGTGATTCCTTCAGTCTCGACAACATGCTGGAGCTGCTGGTGCAGGGCGGCATGGACTTCTTCAAGGCCATCCGTCTGCTGGTGCCCCCGGCCTGGCACAATGTTCCGCATATGGAACCGGCTCTGCGGGCTTTTTATGAATATCACTCCATGCGCATGGAAGCCTGGGATGGTCCCGCCGGTCTGGTTCTGAACACCGGCCGCATCGCTGCCTGTGCCCTGGATCGCAATGGTTTACGGCCCGCGCGTTATGTCATCACCAAAGACCGCATCATCAACATTGCTTCGGAAGTAGGCGTTTTCGACTACCAGCATCAGGATATTGCCGTGCAGGGGCGGGTCGGACCCGGCCAGCTGGTCGCGGTCGATATGGCCAGCGGACGCTTCCTCGATTCGGAAAGCATCGATACCGAAATCATGAACAGTCATCCCTATCGGGAATGGCTGGATGAATATGCGGAGCATCTGCATCGCGATGACAATGATCTGACCCCGGCCCTGCCCGTTAGCGACCTGCTGCTCAGCGAAAAGGCCTTTGGTGTCAGCTTCGAGGAAGAAGATCAGGTCATCCGCATTCTCGCCGAAGGCGCTCAGGAAGCGGTGGGCTCCATGGGCGATGACACCCCCATGGCGGTACTTTCCAAACAGAGGCGCCACATTGCTGATTATTTCCGGCAGCAGTTTGCGCAGGTCACCAATCCCCCCATTGATCCCCTGCGTGAAGCCCTGGTAATGTCCCTGAATACGGTGATCGGCAGTGAAAGCAATCTGTTCGCCGAGCGTCCCGAATATGCCCGCCGCATCGAAATTCAGTCACCCATTCTTTCCGACAGTACGTTTGTCGCTTTGACCAGTCGTGAAGAACCGGCCTTTCGCAGTCAGACTTTCAGCCTCTGCTATTCTGCCGCAGACAATAATCTGGGTGGGGCCATTGAAGCGCTCTGTGAAGAGGTGATTACCGCCGTCCGCCATGGTGCCGTCATTCTGGTGCTGTCCGATCATGCCCTGGAGCGGGATCGCCTTTACATTCCGGCGCTCATGGCAGTAGGGGCTGTTCATCATGCACTCATTGATGCGGGCTTACGGACCCGAGCCAACATTGTCGTAGCCACGGCGCATGCCCGCGATCCCCATCAGTTTGCCACCCTGATTGGCTATGGGGCGACGGCCGTCTATCCTTACCTCAGCTATGCCATTGTCCGCAGCCTCAGCGAACGGCACGCCTTCAGTCAGCCCCTGACCCTGGTCAAGGCCCTGGAAAATTATCGCAAGGGTATCGACAAGGGGCTCTACAAAATCCTCTCGAAAATGGGCATATCCACCCTTGCCTCCTATCGCAGTACCCAGCTTTTTGAAGCCCTGGGTCTGGATGAACTGGTGGTGGAGCGTTGTTTCAAGGGTACTGTCAGCCGGATTGCCGGGGCCAGCTTTGAACTGCTTGAAGCCGATATCCGCCAGCAGGTGCGCGATGCCTACATTCCCAGAAAAACCCTGCCCGTGGGTGGACTACTGAAATATGTGAATGGCGGTGAGTATCATGCCTACCATCCCGATGTCGTCAAAAGCCTGCAAACAGCCGTCAAATCAGGATGTTATGAGGATTACCAGGTGTTTGCGGAGCTGGTCAACGGACGTCCGGTCACCAACCTGCGGGATTTGCTGCAACTGAAAAGCAATGCGCAACCCATTCCCATCAGCGAAGTGGAACCCATTGAAGCCATTACTCCGCGTTTTGATACGGCAGCCATGTCCCTGGGGGCTCTGTCGCCGGAAGCCCACGAAGCTCTGGCGATTGCCATGAACACTATTGGTGGGCGCTCCAACTCCGGTGAAGGCGGCGAAGATCCTGCCCGCTACCACAACAACAAGGTCAGCAAAATCAAGCAGATTGCTTCTGGGCGTTTTGGCGTGACGCCAGAGTATGCGGTCAATGCCGAAGAATTGCAGATCAAGGTTGCCCAGGGGGCCAAACCCGGTGAAGGGGGTCAACTGCCCGGTCACAAAGTCAGTGGCATCATCGCCCGTTTGCGTTATGCCAAGGAAGGCGTGGCCCTGATCAGCCCCCCGCCCCACCACGACATTTACTCCATTGAAGATCTGGCCCAGCTCATTTTTGACCTGAAGCAGATCAATCCCCAGGCTCATGTGTCCGTCAAACTGGTTTCCGAAGCGGGTGTCGGCACCATTGCTGCGGGTGTGGCCAAGGCCTATGCCGATCGCATTACCATTGCCGGTTATGATGGCGGCACCGGCGCCAGCCCGCTGACCTCGGTCAAATATGCCGGATCCCCCTGGGAACTGGGACTTGCCGAAACCCAGGTCACCCTGCGTCGCAACCAGTTGCGGCATCGGGTACGCCTGCAGGCTGATGGTGGCTTCAAAACCGGTCTGGATGTCATCAAGGGGGCCTTGCTGGGTGCAGAAAGCTTTGGTTTCGGCACTGCGCCAATGATTGCCCTGGGCTGTAAATATCTGCGTATTTGCCATCTCAACAACTGCGCTACCGGCATTGCCACCCAGGATGAAACCCTGCGCAAGCATTTCACCGGTCTGCCGGAAATGGCCATCAATTACTTCCGCTTTGTGGCCGAAGAAGTCCGTCAGATCATGGCGCAACTGGGTATCCGCCGCTTTGACGAACTGATTGGTGCCAGCCAGTTGCTGGAAATCGGTGGAGCCCAGACGGAAAAGCAGGAGCGTCTGAATTTGTTGCCGCTACTCGCCAATGCCGAGCTGCGCAATGCTGATGTCAACTTCCACACCCAGGACCGGAATCCGCCCTTTGATCAGGGCGAACTGGCCGAACAGATGGTCAAGGATGCCCGTCCGGCACTGGAAGACAAAATCCCCACCCGTTTGCACTATCCGATCCGCAACGTCAATCGCTCCATCGGTGCCCGCCTGTCCGGAGAAATCGCGCGCCGTTACGGGAATAGCGGCCTGCCTGATGACAGCATTCATGTGGAACTGACAGGCACGGCCGGTCAGTCTTTTGGTGCCTTCTGCGTGCAAGGCATGACCCTGCAACTGCATGGGGATGCCAATGATTATGTGGGCAAGGCCATGAACGGCGGCACCATTGTCATTGCCCCCCCGGCAGGGGCCAGTTATGCCAGCCAGGACTCGGCCATTGTCGGCAATACCTGCCTGTACGGCGCCACAGGTGGGCGCCTGTTTGCCGCAGGGCGCGCCGGAGAACGCTTTGCAGTGCGCAATTCCGGGGCCATTGCCGTTATTGAGGGCGCAGGGGATCATGCCTGCGAATACATGACCGGGGGCCAGGTCATCATTCTCGGCTCCGTGGGCGTCAATTTTGGTGCGGGCATGACAGGTGGTCTGGCTTTTGTCCGCGATCAGGCCCGGCAGTTTGCCGATCAGGTCAATGGCGAACTGGTCAACTGTCACCGCATCGAAACCGAATCCATGCGCGGTTATGCGGCCCTGCTCCGCCGTCATGTCGAAACCCACGTTGCCCAAACCGGTAGCGCCTACGCCGCCAGCCTGCTGAAAGACTGGTCCCATTTCATTCGTGATGTCTGGCTCGTGGTGCCCAAGGCAGCGAAGCTGGATGTTCTGCTGGAAGAAGCGAGCTGATTCTCAGCGCTATCCCGAGGAAAAATTATGAGCCATTTTGCCTTCATCGAAGACCCACGGCAGGACCCGAAAAAACTGGACGTAGAAGAACGCCGCGAGGCCTTCAAGGAAATCTACACCAGTTTTGATCTGGACAGCGCCAAACTTCAGGCCGACCGCTGCCTGCATTGCGGTAATCCCTATTGTGAATGGAAGTGCCCGGTGCACAATTACATTCCCAACTGGCTGCAGTTGATTGTTGAAAACCGCATCGAAGAAGCGGCAGAACTTTCCCATCAGACCAATACCCTCCCGGAAATCTGCGGCCGCATTTGCCCGCAAGACCGGCTTTGCGAAGGCGCCTGTACCCTCAATGACGGCTACGGAGCCGTCACCATCGGCAATCTCGAAAAGTTCATCAGCGAGGAAGCCCTGGCACGCGGCTGGCGTCCCAGCACCGGTACCGTCAGCCCCAACGGTAAAAAGGTAGCCGTCGTCGGAGCCGGACCTGCAGGACTGGGCTGTGCGGATGTTCTCAATCGTGCCGGCACCAAAGTCACCGTTTTTGATCGCTATCCCGCCGTGGGCGGGCTGCTGACTTTTGGTATTCCACCCTTCAAGCTGGAAAAGGAAGTCATTGCCCGCCGCGCTGATCTGCTGCAGGAAATGGGCATTGAGTTTCAATTGGGAACAGAAATAGGTAAAGACATTTCCCTGGCACAACTGCTCAAAGACTTTGATGCCGTCTTCCTCGGCATGGGCGCCTATACCGCCAAGACCGGCAATCTCCCCGGTGAGCATCTGCCCGGCGTCATCAAGGCATTGTCTTATCTGATTGCCAACACCCGTCATCTGATGCAGCTTCCGGACCCGACTCTGCCCTACATCAACCTTTCCGGCAAAAAAGTCGTCGTACTGGGTGGTGGTGATACGGCCATGGACTGTGTGCGGACTGCCGTGCGTCAGGGCGCCAGCAGCGTCATTTGTGCTTATCGCCGCGATGAACAAAACATGCCCGGCTCCCGCCGGGAAGTCGCCAATGCCCGCGAAGAAGGTGTGAAATTCCTCTTCAATCGTCAGCCTGTAGAAATTATCGGCACTGAACAACAGGGCACAAAGGCTGTCCGTATGGTGGAAACGCGACTGGGCGAACCCGACGCCAAAGGTCGCCGTCACCCCGAACTCATCCCCGGTTCCGAACAGATTCTGGATGCAGACGTGGTCATCATTGCCTTTGGCTTTGATCCCTCCCCCGCCTCCTGGTTTGGAGAACACGGCATTGAAACCGACGAGCGCGGCCGGATTCGTACCAATGCCCAGTTTCAGACCAGTAATACCCGCGTTTTTGCGGGCGGCGACATGCGGCGCGGTTCGGATCTGGTGGTCACTGCGGTGGATGAAGGCCGCAAAGCCGCCGAGGGTATTCTCGATCAGTTGGGAGTTTAGGGATTATGGCCAGCACCTTGCAGAATGATCGCTTTCTGCGCGCCTGCCTGCAGCAGGAAGTAGATCAGGTACCGGTCTGGCTGATGCGGCAGGCGGGCCGCTACCTCCCGGAATACCGTGCCACCCGCGCCCGGGCGGGTGACTTCCTGACCCTCTGCACCACCCCAGAACTGGCCTGCGAAGTCACCCTACAGCCCATCGACCGCTTCCCCCTGGATGCCGCCATCCTTTTCTCGGACATTCTCACCATCCCCTACGTGATGGGTCTGGGCTTGAGTTTTCAGGAAGGAGAAGGCCCGGTTTTCGCAAAGCCCCTGCGCTCTGCGGCGGACATTGCCCGTCTCAGTCAACCTGATCCTGAAAATGAACTGCGTTTTGTGATGGATGCCGTACGCCTGATTCGTCGCGAGCTGGATGGACGCGTACCCCTCATCGGTTTTGCCGGCAGCCCCTGGACCCTCGCCTGCTACATGATCGAAGGCCGTGGCAGCCGGGATTTCATCCATATCAAAAGCCTGCTTTACAGCGACCCCGCCACCTTGCACCGGTTGTTGGCGCATCTTGCCGATTCAATAACCGCCTATCTGAATGCCCAGATTGCTGCTGGCGCCCAGGCGGTCATGCTTTTTGACACCTGGGGCGGCAGCCTCAGCACTCCCGCCTATGCAGCGTTTTCTCTGGCCTATATGACCCGGATAATTGCTGGCCTGCGCCGCGAAGCAGACGGGAGAAAGGTTCCCGTCATTATCTTTACCAAAGGTGGCGGCAACTGGCTGGAGGCCATGGCAGACAGTGGTGCCGATGTCATCGGACTCGACTGGAATACGGAACTGCATGTTGCCCGGCAGCGGCTGGGTCAAAAGGTCGCACTGCAAGGAAACATGGACCCTATTGCTCTGTATGGCAGCACTGAAGGCGTACGGCAGGAAGCCCTGCGGGTTCTGGAAAGTCATGGTGCTGGAACAGGTCATATTTTCAATCTGGGACATGGCATCACGCCCCAAACACCCGTTGAGAATATCGCCACCCTCGTGGATACGGTGCATGGCTGGAACCCTGCAAG
>DYJM01000289.1 GCA_020723125.1 Acidithiobacillus ferrivorans | reverse complement strand
AGAAGATCAAAGAGTTAAACAGTAGTGTTGCACTTCAAAATTGAAACCGCCCCTTATCCGTCATGGATCGTGGCAAGGCTTGTATTACCTGAACCGTGCGGACTTCCCCATTTTTGGTTTGGGGAAGATGGGCGGTCCTATTTTCAACGTTCACATTTTTTAAGAGCAACCCCGTGGAATGAATGGGTCTTTCCCCATCTGCACGAGTTGTTCCTTTGGTTTCCAGCATTTCACCCGCCCGCATGCCTGTTTCAATGGCAAAAGTCACAACAGGGAGCAGCCAGGGCGTTTGCGCCTTGCCGAAAGCATCCAGTAGCCGATCTTCCTCATCATCCACAAGTCGCCTGTCGCGGCCTTGCGGCAGTTTGGGCTGCCGTCCTTGTGCTTTCTGTACAGGGTTAGTCAAAGATTCCATACCCCATTCTGAACCCGCAACATTAAAAAACCTGCTGAGGTTGTGCCGATGAAGAAATTGCCCCGCCATCGCAAAAGTGCTATATCGTGAAATGGACCGTTGAAACGCTGGACGACAGAGTTCAGGCGGAGATCATGGCTCTTCCAGAAGGGGTTCAAGCACGGGTTATCCGTATTCTTGAACTGATCGAACAGGTGGGATTGGAGCAGGTCCACGAGCCGCATATCAAGCACCTGGAAGACAAACTCTGGGAGATACGCGCCAGGGCACCGGATGGGATTGCCAGAGCGATATATCTCACTGCAACAGGGAAGCGGCTGGTAATCCTTCATGCTTTCGTTAAGAAAACACAGAAAACGCCTAAGCAGGCATTGGAGATCGCGCGGCAACGCGCCAGAGAGGTACGCAAATGACAAGACTAGCTGAACTTAAAAAGGAATTGATGAAAAACCCCGCATTTAAGGCGGAATACGACGCGCTGGAAGATGAATTCAGTCTTGCTCGCGAGTTGATCGAGGCCCGGACCCGCGCTGGACTGTCGCAAGCGGAATTAGCGCAACGCATGGGTACTACACAATCGGCTATTGCCCGCTTGGAAAGTGGCAAGGCCCCGCCGTCCATGCGAACCATTGCGCGTATCGCTGCCGCTACTGGAACCCGCGCTGTGGTCCGGCTGGAGCCGCGCCCTTGATCCTACAT